>NZ_JAENRY010000160.1 GCF_016612545.1 Streptomyces sp. MBT65
ATCCCCGAGCCAGGACCCGACCCCGAGGACCCCGACCCCGAACCCATACCGGACCCGGGACCCCCCTGCCGCGCCTCAGCCGCTTCCTCCGCGTCGCGCCGGTGCTTCCCCCGTTGGGCACGCCGAGGACCCAGGTCGTCAGTCCCCTCGCCCAGCCCGCCACCGCGATGCATATCTCCACCCGACTGCTTTTCTGGGACGCGTGGCCCCGCCGCGCAACCCGATCATCGTGTCAGTGACCTCCCCCACGGCCGCCCGCCGAAACGTGCGCTGAAACACCTGTCCGCAGGATCTGCGCAAGCCCTGAACACCGCGCGCCCGACCGGACGCCCGCATGAGCTGTGTGTATCCGTGTGTATCAGGTGCCAGTCTCGCAGACGGGTGGGGGCCCCTGCCCGTTCTCCCGCCGCCTACCCTGTGGAGGTCACGGAGTCGCCGGAGCCGAAGAAGAACGAGAAGTCCCAGAATTTCCCACCGTGTGGAACAAGTCCCACAAGTTCCACAAGTCCCGTAAGCCCTACAAGTTCCCGGCGGGCCCCACAAGCCGAACAGGCCGAACAGGCCCAGCAAGCTCAACAAGCCCCACAAGTCCGAGAAGCCGGAGAAGTCGGAGAAGTCGCAGGTCATGACCGAAACGCCAAGCGGAGGGCCGAGCGGAGCGCCGCGCGCCCTGCCCTATCCATACGAAGCGCCCGTCTCGCAGGCTCTCTTCGACCGCGCGTCGGTCGTCACTCCGGGCGGCGTGAACTCCCCGGTGCGCGCCTTCCGCGCCGTCGGCGGCACGCCCCGGTTCATGGTCTCCGGCAACGGCCCCTATCTGACCGACGCCGACGGGCGCGAGTACGTCGACCTCGTCTGCTCCTGGGGCCCCATGATCCTCGGGCACTCCCAGCCCGACGTGATCGCCGCCGTGCACGACGCCGTCTCGCGCGGCACTTCCTTCGGCACCCCCGGTGAGGGCGAGGTCGCGCTCGCCGAGGAGATCGTCGCCCGTGTCGAGCCCGTGCAGCAGGTACGGCTCGTCAGCAGCGGCACCGAGGCCACCATGTCCGCGATCCGGCTCGCCCGCGGGTTCACCGGGCGGCCCAAGGTCATCAAGTTCGCCGGGTGTTACCACGGTCACGTCGACGCGCTGCTCGCCGCCGCCGGCTCCGGTGTCGCCACCTTCGCGCTGCCCGACACCCCCGGTGTCACCGGCGCCCAGGCCGGCGACACGATCGTCCTGCCGTACAACGACCTCGAAGCCGTCAACGAGGCCTTCCACCGGCATCCCGGTGAGATCGCCTGCGTCATCACCGAGGCCTCGCCCGGGAACATGGGCGTCGTGCCGCCGGCACCCGGGTTCAACCAGGGGCTCAAGGACGCCTGTAGCAAGAACGGCGCGCTCTTCATCTCCGACGAGGTCATGACCGGGTTCCGGACCAGCAGGGCCGGATGGTTCGGGATCGACGGCGTCGTCCCGGACCTCATGACCTTCGGGAAGGTGATGGGCGGCGGCTTCCCCGCCGCCGCGTTCGGCGGGCGCGCCGACATCATGGCGCACCTCGCCCCCGCCGGGCCCGTCTACCAGGCAGGCACCCTCTCCGGTAACCCCGTCGCCACCGCCGCCGGCCTCGCCCAGCTCCGGCTCCTCGACGACGCGGCCTACGACACGATCGACGCCGTATCGGCGCAGATCCAGTCGCTCGTCACCGAGGCGCTCAGCAAGGAAGGTGTCGCGCACCGGCTGCAGAACGCCTCCAACATGTTCTCCGTGTTCTTCACGGACCGCAGCGTGCGCACCTACGAGGACGCCAAGGCGCAGGAGTCGTACCGCTTCACCGCCTTCTTCCACTCGATGCTGGCGAGCGGGGTCTATCTGCCGCCCTCGTCCTTCGAGTCCTGGTTCGTGTCCACGGCCCACGACGAACGGGCCATCCAGCGGATCGCCGACGCCCTCCCGGCGGCGGCCCGAGCGGCGGCGGAGGCCACCGAATGAGCAGCAGCGCCACCAGTGACATCACCGTCGTGCATGTGATGCGGCACGGCGAAGTCGCCAACCCCGAAGGGGTGTTGTACGGCCGTCTCCCCGGCTACCACCTCTCCGAGCTCGGGCGGCGGATGGCCGACCGGGTCGCCGAGCACCTCTCCTCGCGCGATGTCACGCATGTCGTCGCCTCCCCGCTGGAGCGCGCGCAGGAGACCGCCACGCCGATCGCCAAGGCGCACGGGCTCGACCTCGCGACCGACGGGCGGCTCATCGAGGCCGACAACGTCTTCCAGGGCAAGACCTTCGGGGTCGGCGACGGCGCGCTGAAGAAGCCGGGGAACTGGAAGTACCTCGTCAGCCCGTTCAAGCCGTCCTGGGGCGAGCCCTACGTCGACCAGGTGGTGCGGATGATGGCCGCGCTGGACGCCGCCAAGGACGCCGCGCGCGGTCACGAGGCCGTGCTGGTGAGTCATCAACTGCCGATCTGGATCGTGCGGTCCTACGTCGAGCGGCGCCGGCTGTGGCACGACCCGCGCAAGCGGCAGTGCACCCTCGCGTCCCTGACGACCTTCACCTACCGCGGCGACAAGATCGTGTCCGTCGGCTACACCGAGCCGGCCCGCGATCTCGTCCCGGCCCACCTCCTCGCCGGCGCGAAGCCCGTCAAGGGGAAGGACAAAGCGTTCGGAGCCTGATGAACAGGGCGAGTTGGCCACTCGCCGGGCCGGGTGCCGTGACAGGTCTGTGACATTTGTTTCGCAACCCACATGGTTCCCGGCGAACTTTCTTGTCTGTCGCGTCCTCTCACAGGTAGACCACAGAGGACGCGACGGATGGGGAAGCAATGCGGAGTCTCACTCGACGGGGAGCGCTCGGAGTCGGTGCGGGCGCCGCGGCGGCCGTAGGACTCGCGGGGTGCGGGACGCTCGGTTCGGACGGGTCGAAGGGGTCGAGCCCCACCGGCGGTTCGGGCAAGGGGCACTCCGGTGGTCCCACCAAGTCGATGGAACCCCGCGCCAAGCCCATCGGTGACGGCTCCACGTCCTTCACCGGCGCGCAGCCCAAGCAGCCCGCGAAGCCCGTGCCGTTGGAGGCCGGGCAGACCCCGCCGCAGTTCGTGATCTTCTCCTGGGACGGCGCGGGCGAGGTGGGCAACGGCCTGTTCCCCCGCTTCCTCGACCTCGCCAAGCAGCACGGCGCGAGCATGACCTTCTTCCTCTCCGGCATCTATCTGCTGCCCGAGTCCAAGAAGCGCCTCTACAACCCGCCGAACAACCCGCGCGGCGCCTCCGACATCGGCTACCTCACCGACGAACACGTCAAGGCGACCCTGACCAACGTCCGCCGCGCCTGGCTCGAGGGCCACGAGATAGGCACCCACTTCAACGGCCACTTCTGCTCCGGCTACGGCACGGTCGGCAACTGGACGCCCCAGCAGTGGCGCAGCGAGATAGACCAGGCCAAGTCCTTCGTGAAGGAGTGGCGCACCAACACCGGCTGGCACGACCTGCCCGCCCTGCCCTTCGACTACGAGAAGGAACTCGTCGGCGGCCGTACGCCCTGCCTCCTGGGCCAGGACAACCTGCTGCCCACCGCCCGCTCCCTCGGCTGGCGCTACGACGCCTCCTCGCCCGGCGGCCGCCAGGTCTGGCCCGTGAAGCGCAACGGCGTCTGGGACTACCCCCTCCAGGCCGTCCCCTTCCCCGGGCACAGCTTCGAGGTCCTCTCGATGGACTACAACATGCTGGCCAACCAGTCGGTCAACTCCACCAACGCGCCCGCCTACAACTACCCGGGCTGGCGTACCCAGGCCGCGCAGGCCTACATCTCCGGCTTCCAGCGCGCGTACGAGTCGAACCGCGCCCCCTTCTTCATCGGCAACCACTTCGAGCACTGGAACGGCGGCATCTACATGGACGCCGTCGAGCAGGCCTTCAAGCACATAGCCCGGCTGAAGGAGAAGGGCGAGGACGTACGGCTCGTCTCCTTCAGGCAGTTCACCGACTGGATCGACGTGCAGAAGCCCGAGGTGCTGGCCAAGCTGCGCACCCTCGATGTCGGCCAGGCACCGGCCGGCGGCTGGAAGTCCTTCCTCTCCGCGAGCCCCACCGCCTCCGCCACGGCCTCCGGAGACGCCGCCTGAAATGCGGGTTTCCGCCCGCCGGGCGCCCTTGAGGGGGGCGCGCAAGATCCCCAGAACGGGCATGCGAAACTTTTCACATGAGTGCCGCCAGTCGCGCCCGTAGCCGCGCCGTCCTGTCGACCGCCGGCGTTGCCGTCGCCGCGTTGGTGCTTTCCGCGTGCAGTTCCGGAGGTACCTCCGGAGGCTCGGGCAACACCAACTTCATCACCGGCTCCGACGGCATCGCGACCGTCAAGAAGGGCGACCGCCAGGCCGCCCCCGACCTGTCCGGCAAGACCATCGACGGCAAGACGCTGAACACCGCCGACTACAAGGGCAAGGTCCTCGTCGTCAACGTGTGGGGCTCCTGGTGCTCCCCGTGCCGCGCCGAGGCGGACAACCTCGTCCAGGTCGCCAAGGCCACCGCGGACAAGGACGTCCAGTTCGTCGGCCTCAACACCCGCGACACCAGCACCGAACCGGCCGTCGCCTTCGAGAAGAAGTACGAGGTCCCCTACCCGAGCCTCTACGACCCGACGGGCCGGCTGATGCTCCGCTTCAAGAAGGGCACCCTCAACCCGCAGGCCATCCCCTCCACGATCGTCATCGACCGGGACGGGAAGATCGCGGCCCGCGCACTCCAGGCGCTCAGCGAGGACAAGCTGCGCGAGATGCTCGACCCGGTCATCGCGGAGAAGTGAGCTGACGTGCTGCTCGCCGCCGCCCTGCCGGGCCAGAACCAGACGGTCTTCAGCGGGGCCCTGCTGCTCGCCCTGCCGATCGCCGTACTCGGTGGGCTCGTCTCCTTCTTCTCGCCGTGCGTCCTCCCGCTCGTTCCTGGCTACCTCTCCTATGTCACCGGGGTCAGCGGCACCGACCTGGGCGATGCCCGGCGGGGCCGGATGGTCGCGGGTGCCTCTCTCTTCGTCCTCGGCTTCACCGCTGTGTTCGTGTCCGGCGGGGCGCTGTTCGGCTTCTTCGGGCAGACGCTTCAGGAGCAGAAGGACGTCCTGTCCAAGATCCTCGGCGTGTTCATGATCCTCATGGGTGTGTTCTTCATGGGGATGATGCCGTGGTTGACCCAGCGTGAGTTCCGTTTCCACAAGCGGCCGGTCGCCGGGCTGATCGGGGCGCCCGTGCTCGGCGCGCTGTTCGGGATCGGGTGGACACCCTGCATCGGGCCCACGCTCGCCTCCGTCATCGCGCTCTCCTCGCAGCAGTCGAGTGCCGGTCGCGGCGCCATACTGACCGTCGCGTACTGTCTCGGCCTGGGTGTCCCCTTCGTCCTCACCGCGGTCGCGTTCCGCAAGGCCCTCGGTGCCTTCGGCTGGGTCAAACGCCACTATGTCTGGGTGATGCGCGTCGGCGGCACCATGATGATCGTGACCGGCGTGCTGCTGCTCACCGGCGCCTGGGACGCGCTGGTGCAGGACATGCAGAGCTGGTCCGACGGCTTCACTGTAGGGATCTGATCGATGAGCAAGACGACCGCCGACTCGCCCGCCGAGACGCCCCGAGCGGACCCCGCCGGTGACGACCAGGACCTCGGCGCCGCAGGCTCCCAGCTCTCCACGGCCCCCGTCGAGACCGCCATGCCCGGCTCCTTCGGCGGCAACCGCGCCCCCGGCCTCACCGGTTGGCTCGCCTGGACCGGTCGCGAAGTGCTCGGCTGGGCCCGCTGGATGTGGCGGCAGCTGACCTCGATGCGGGTCGCGCTGATGCTGCTGTTCCTGCTGTCGCTCGGCGCGGTCCCCGGCTCGCTGATCCCGCAGTCCGGCACCGACGCGCTGAAGGTGTCCGAGTTCAAGGACGCGCACAAGACGCTCGGGCCGATCTACGACAAGCTCGGCCTCTTCCACGTCTACGGCTCGGCCTGGTTCGGCGCGATCTACATCCTTCTGTTCGTCTCCCTCATCGGCTGCATCATCCCGCGCACCTGGCAGTTCGTCGGCCAGCTCCGCGGCCGGCCGCCGGGCGCGCCCAAACGCCTCAACCGCCTTCCCGCGTACGCCACTTGGCGCACCGACGCCGAGCCCGAGCTGGTCCGCGAAGTCGCCCTCGCGACCCTGAAGAAGCGGCGCTTCCGCGCCCATGTCGCCGGGGACGCCGTAGCCGCCGAGAAGGGCTATCTCCGCGAGACCGGCAACCTGCTCTTCCACATCGCGCTGATCGTCATGCTGATCGCCTTCGCCTGGGGCCAGCTCTTCAAGTCCGAGGGCGACAAGCTGATCGTCGAGGGCGACGGCTTCTCCAACACCCTCACCCAGTACGACGACTTCAAGTCCGGCAACCTCTTCAGCGACGACGACCTCGTGCCCTTCAGCTTCAACCTGAAGAACTTCGTCGGCACCTACGAGCGGACCGGCCCCAACCGCGGCACCCCGAGCACCTTCCAGGCCGACATCACCTACAGCCTCGGCGCCTACGGCAAGTCCCAGAAGCACACCATCAAGGTCAACGAGCCGCTGGAGATCGGCGACTCGAAGGTCTACCTCGTCAGCCACGGCTACGCCCCCGTCGTCACCGTCCGGGACGGCAAGGGCAACGTGGTCCTCCACCAGGCCGTACCGATGCTGCCGATCGACTCCAACATCACCTCGCAGGGTGCGATCAAGGTCCTCGACGGCTACAAGAACGCCCAGGGCGTCGCCGAACAGCTCGGCTTCGCGGCCCTGTTCGTGCCGACGTACGGCAAGGGCAGCGGCACGATGTTCTCCCAGTACCCCGGGCTCGACTACCCGGTGCTCAACGTGACCGGCTACCACGGCGACCTGGGCGTCAACTCGGGCATCCCGCAGAACGTGTACCAGCTCGACACCAAGAACCTGAAGCAGTTCAAGACCGCCAAGGGCGCCATCCTCAAGGCCCAGCTGCTCCCCGGCGAGACGATGACACTGCCGAACGGCGCGGGGTCGATCACCTTCGACAAGCAGATCAAGGAGTGGGCGGGCTTCCAGGTCGTCCAACAGCCCGGCACCAGCTGGGCCCTGACCGGCGCGCTCACCGCGATCCTCGGCCTCGCCGGCTCCCTGTTCATCCAACGCCGCCGCGTCTGGGTACGCGCGACCACCGCCCCCGACGGCACCACCCTCGTCGAAATGGCCGGCCTCGGCCGCAGCGAGTCCGCGAAACTCCCCGAGGAACTCGGAGACCTGGCGGCACTCGTGCACGACCGGGCGCCGACAAAAACCGACGACGACCCGAAGACCCCCACTCCCACTCCCACCCCCGACGCCGACACCCACGACTCCGACTCCGGCGTCGAACCGCCCGTACCCGCCGAAGGGGCTGAGAAGTGACTCTCGCCGCCGCAACCGACCTCGTCTCCGCAACCGATGTCGCCTCCGTGACCAATCTGGCCACCGCGACCAACGAGCACCTGGCCAACCTCAGCAACACGCTGATCTACTCCTCGATGGCCGTCTACACCCTGGCCTTCCTGGCGTACATCGCCGAATGGACCTTCGGCAGCCGCAGCAAGATCGGCCGTACGGCCGCCGCGCTGACCGGTGTCGGGGCGAAGAAGGCGGACGCGCCCGCCGTGACCGTGCAGAACGCCGGTGGCACCACCGTGCTGGAGCGGCCGAAGGTGGTCGTGCGGGCCGCGTCCGGCTCGCGGGACGTGCCGGACGGTCCCGGTGCGCACGGCGGGGACGAACAGGGCGACCTCTACGGCCGTATCGCCGTGTCCCTCACGGTGCTCGCCTTCCTCGTCGAGCTGAGCGGTGTCATCGCCCGCGCGGCCTCGGTGGAGCGGGCGCCCTGGGGCAACATGTACGAGTTCAACATCACCTTCTCCACGGTCGCCGTCGGTGTGTACCTCACGCTGCTGCTGCTCAAGAAGAACGTGCGCTGGCTCGGCCTGTTCCTGGTCACGACGGTCCTCCTCGATCTCGGCATCGCCGTCACTGTCTTGTACACCGCCAGCGACCAGTTGGTTCCCGCCCTCCACTCGTACTGGCTGTACATCCACGTCTCCACCGCGATCATCTGCGGCGCGGTCTTCTACGTGGGCGCGGTGGGCACGCTGCTCTACCTCTTCAAGGACTCCTACGAGAACAAGCTCGCCACCGGCGGCAAGCCCGGCGCCTTCGCCACCTCCGTGATGGAGCGGCTGCCCGCCTCCGCGAACCTCGACAAGTTCTCCTACCGCGTGAACGCGGCCGTCTTCCCGCTCTGGACGTTCACGATCATCGCGGGCGCGATCTGGGCCGAGTCCGCCTGGGGCCGCTACTGGGGCTGGGACCCCAAGGAGACCTGGGCGTTCATCACCTGGGTCGCCTACGCCTGCTACCTGCACGCCCGCGCCACCGCCGGCTGGAAGGGCCGCAAGGCCGCCTACCTGGCCCTGATCGCCTTCGGCTGCTGGCTGTTCAACTACTACGGCGTCAACATCTTCGTCGGCGGCAAGCACTCCTACGCCGGCGTGTAAGCCGCAACTCCCTTACGGCGAAGGCCGGTTCCATGTGACGCAGGTCACCGGAACCGGCCTTCGCCGTACGGACAGGTAGAGGGGTGTGGATACGAATCTCCAGTTGAGGAAACGCATCCGCGCGGGGGACCACGACGCCTTCGGTGAGCTCTTCGACGCGTACGCACGCTCCGTCTACAACCATGCCTTCCGGCTCACCGGGGACTGGGCGCAGGCCGAGGATCTCGTGTCGCTCACCTTCCTGGACGCCTGGCGGCTGCGCGGCAAGGTCGACGAGGACGGCGGTTCGCTAAGGCCCTGGCTGCTCGGCATCGCCACCAACGTCACGCGCAACACCCGCCGCGCCGCCCGAAGACACGCGGCCGCCGTCTCCCGGCTGCCCCGCGTCGAGGCCGAGCGCGACTTCGCCGACGAGGTCGCCGCCCGTCTCGACGACACCGCCGAACTCGCCCTCGTGCGCACCGCGTTGACCACCCTGCGGCGCGCCGAGCGCGAGGTGCTGGCCCTGTGCGTGTGGTCCGGACTCGACTACCGGGCCGCCGCCGAGGCGCTCGGGGTGCCCGTGGGGACCGTACGGTCGCGGCTCTCCCGGGCGCGCGCAAAGCTCGCGAAACATGTCAAAAGTACGGAACTCCGCACGGGGGACGGACAGATGAAAGGTGACCGCGACCCCGCGGTCGGGCCCCTGAGGGAGGAAGAGCGATGAACCAGCTCCCGGAACTTCCCGAGAGAGACCTCCCGCCGGGCCGTCACCGACTCCTCAAGGAGCATCTGATGACCGAGATCCGGCACGAGGACGCTGCGCCGGCTCAGCGGCGGAGCAAGTGGCTGCGGCCCGCGCTCACCGCGACCGCCGTCGCCACCGCAGCGGCCGTCGCCTTCGTGGTCCTGCCGTCCTCCTCCGGCCCGAACGGCTCGAACGGCCCGGCCGGCCCGGTCGGCCCGGGCACGTCCGCGCACCCGTCGAGCAGGTCCGCCGTCGCCCTCCTGGAGGACATCGCGCTGGCGGCCGAGCACGAGAAGTCCTACGGCCCGGTCCGCGACGACCAGTTCGTGTACGTGGAGAGCAAGGTGTCGTACGCACACGACGACGGGGGAGCGAACAGCACGATCGACCCGCTGCACCGGCAGGAGGTGTGGATGTCGGTGGACGGCCTGCACACGGGCCTGGTGCGGGAGTCGGGCGTCGGGTCGCACTCCGTCCCGCCGGACGTGAAGCCGGGCAAGGCCGGCTGGGACGTCTCCTCCTTCTACAACAACGTCAAGACCCTGCCGACCGACGCCGACGCGATGTACGACTACCTCGCCAAGTCCGCCCTGAAGTACGGCGGTCAGGAGCAGAGCCAGGCGATGTTCGTGCTGGTCGGCGACCTCCTGCGCAACTCGATCGTGCCGCCGGCGCAGAGCGCGGCGCTCTTCCGGGCGGCGGCCAGGATTCCCGGCATCACGACGGTCGAGCACGTGACGGACGCCGTCGGCCGGCCCGGTGTCGCCGTCGCCCGCACCGACCCCGACAACCCGCTCCGGGACGAGTGGATCTTCGACGCGAAGACCTACGAGTTCCTCGGCGAGCGCGAGGTGGCCACCAAGGACAACGCCGGGGCGAAGAAGGGCACGGTCACCGCGAACACCGCCGTCCTGCGCCGGGCCGTCGTCGACAGGGCGGGCGAACGGCCTTAGGACTCAAAGGTGTTCGGGCCGTAGGGACCAAGGGTGTTCAGGCCGTAGGGAGCACGGGTGTTCAGGCCGGAGGGAGGCAGTCCTTCGACGGGGGCCTGCCCTCCGGCCAGGCGATCCGCACGAAGCGGGCGGCACCCTTCGGGGTGAGTTCCACGATCGGTACGGCCTTGTCGTACGGGTTGCCGTGGACGTCCAGGCAGATCCAGCCGCTCGCCCCGCCCACCCGCAACGAGCCCTTCACCTGCGGCCATTGGAGGCCGACGTCGGACAACGGCGGGATCTTCTGCTGGTCGGGGGTGGCCTCGCGGATGCCGTGGACGGCGAGTCGCATCGCGTCGTAGGCGATGATCGCCTGGCCGTCGTCGAGGGAGAGCGGGCCGAGCGGGCCGACCGGGTGGGTCTTCGCGGCGGCCAGCAGCTTGTCGAGGTCCCGCGTGTCCTGGGCCGAACCGCCGGTCGCCGGAGCCTTCTTGAGCCAGGCGTCCGGGTGGGCGAGGGCGGTGAAGCGGACGGAGACGCCGTGCTGGAGGGCGCTGATGTCGAGCTTGTCGTCGCCGGTCAGATACGAGCCCTCGTCGCCGGTGAGCACCGTGAACGTCCGTGACTGGCAGCCGCGGCGGCCCAACGCGTTGATGAACTGGCGCAGTTGGGTGTGCCGGCCGGCGAAGAACACCGTGTCCAGCGGCGCGTCCGTGTCGCAGACGAGGTCGGTGATCTGCCGGAAGGTGTTGGGCGTGCTGCCCTCCTGGCTGCGGTCGGCGGGCGGGGTGAACGGCCAAGAACCGTACGGCGAGCCCTTGAGCAGGGTGGTGAAGGCCTGTTGGAGCGTCTTCGTGTACGGGTCACCGGGCTTGTCGTAGACCAGCAGCGCCCGGTCCGCCGTCACCTTCGCGAAGGAGGCCAGCGCGCGCGCCTCGTCGGTGTTGGTGGGGGAGACGCGGGCGAGCCCGGGGTAAGGGTCCTTGCCCCGCTGCCCGTTGGCGAGATCGTCGGCGGTGATGGACGAGCCGACCACCGGCACACCGAGCCGGGTCAGCTTCGCCACGGCCTTCTTGTTGTTGTCGGTGCTCATCCCTATCCCGGTGACCGCCCGCAGCCGGTCCGACGACGTCGTCATCGCCACGATCCGGTCGACCGCCCGCTCCCAATACACGCCCGTGGCACCGGGGTTGGCGAGCGCGAGCCGGATGTACGGGGTCTCGCCGTTGTTGTCGTGGTTGGCGCGGTACTGCGCGAGATACGCGCCCTGCAACTCGTGCCCCACGTCGTTCAGGGTGTCCGTGTCGGTCGCGGTGAACGGCTCGTAGAGCGCGACGGTGACGTAAGTCCCCGCCTTCAGGGAGCTGTTCTCGCGGGCCACCGCCCGGATGGTGTCGGCGAACCGGCGCTGCCCGAAGTCGAACGCCGAGGCCGACACCCCCACGCACTCCCCGCTGTCCTCGGGCCGGGCCACCCCGGCCGCGCAGGAGCGGTCGTCGTGCAGGAGGGTGCGGGTCAGCTGCACCAGCCCGAAGACCAGCGCGCCGGCGACCACGAGGGCCGAGTAGCGGTAGATCGGGATCGTCCGGATCCGCTGGACCAGTTCGCGCGGCCACGCTCTCATCGCGGTCCCCCGTTCCGTTCGTCGCCGCCGGGCACCCGCAACGGGCGCCCGGCCAGGGCCTGTTCGGGCCACTGCTGGGCGGCCCGCCACAGCGGTTCGCTGCCCGCGGGCCAGATGTTCGACAACTGCTCCAGATCGAAGTGCATCCGGCCCGCGACCTCCACGTCCGGCAGCACCAGCGGGTCCGTCACCTGCCACACCGCGTGCAGCAGCCGCCGTACCGTCAGATGCAGGGCCACGTCCACGCCGGCCGGCGGGTCCTCCTCGGCGTCCGTGCGGGCGAGCGCGACCGCCTTGCGGTGGTCGCCCGGGGCGCCGATGTCCCGGCCGTGCGGATCGTGCGCGTGGTAGTAGGGCGCGGCCGTGACGAACAGCAGCGTCTCCAGCCAGGCGTACGGCGTGATGGTGCGGAAGGTGCCGCGCAGATACGCCACCGCGTCCGCCGTGTCGCCCAGCGCGAGTTCGTGGTGCAGCCGGTAGCGGGCGCGGGCCGGGGTGTCCGGGTTGCCGGGCAGGCCGTCGTAGTGCGAGAGCAGGGAGCGGTGGACGGCCCGCCAGCGGCCGTGGTCGGCGTCGTCGAGGTGCAGCCGCAGCAGGAGCAGGGTGCGCAGGAAGGGGTCGCCGACGAAGTAGCCCTCGGCCGGGGGCAGTCCCTCGGCGGTGAGCTGGGTGCGCAGCCGGTTCACCCCGGCCGCGCCGAAACTGTCCCCCAGCCGTGCCTCGGCCAGCGCCCGCGCCGAGTCCCCGTCGTGCGCGGTGGCGAGCACGGCCAGCTCCTCCGCGAGCCCCGGCGGCACCAGCCGGTCGAGCAACTCCCGGTACCCGGGCCGCCGATCGCTCTCCTCGTCCCCCTCCGGCTTGAGCCCGGCGGTCAGCAACTCGCCCGGACTGACCGCCCCCACGGGCCGGTTCTGCCGTACGGCCTGCCCCAGCACCGCCGCCCCCAGCGGACTGCCGGCCGTCAACCGATGGATGGCGTACGGCAGTTGGGGCGGCACCTCGACACGCGTAGCGTCGCCGTCGGCGGCGCACACGTCGGCGATGACGCGCCGCGCCTCCTCCGGGGTCAGCGGCGGCAGAGTCACCAACAGGGCCCGCGACGAAGGCGAGTTGCCCGGCACCCACCCGCTCGCACGCGCCACCTCCGGCAGCGGATGCCGTACGGCGTCCGGCAGATCGGGATGGCGATGACCGCGCAGGCCGGCGAAGAAGACCACCTGGTCGCCGGTATTGCCGTCGGCCCGCTCCTTCAGGACGGCCTTCATCAGCCCAGGACCGGGCCCCGACTGCACGTTGTCGACGAGCACGACCGGTCGCCCGACCCGGCGCATCCGCTCCCACCGGCGCCGGTAGGTGTCGCCGAGGTCGGCGAGCAGCGCGCGCAGCAGCCAGCGTTCGGCGTCCGCGCGGGAGGTGCCGTCGGCGCGGAAGTCCCGGGCGATCTCGATCAGCCCGCGCCTGGCCTCGCCGCTCGCGCCGGGGTAGTCGCGGTACCAGTCCGCGCCCGCCTTCAGCAGCCCGTTCGGCGTCCACACCAGGTCGAAGAGGGTGTCCAGGGTCGCCTCGATGACGGCCTGGCCCACCGGCCCCGTACCGGACAGATTGGCGATCAGCCGGGAGGCGACCTTGCCGGCCCAGCCCTGCGCGATCACCGCCCAGCGCCGGGCCGGGTCGCTCAGCAGCAGGATCCGCCGGGCCTCCTCACGGGCACTGTCCTCGTCCCGGGCACCCCAGCCGGTCGCGCACACGGCCAGCAGCCCGGCCTCCAGGCGCGGGAAGTCGATACGGCCGGCGCCGTGCACCACCGGCTCCCGTAACTGCTCCGCGATCGTCGTCAGCGCCTGCCACACCGGCGACCAGGTCGCTGCGGGCCGCCCGTCCGGCAGTCGTACGAGCCGGTCGGCCTCGCAGTCGATCAGCGCGACCGGTGTGTGCCCGCGGTACGCGGTCCGCAGCTCGGCCAGCGCCGTGCTCTTGCCGAGGCCGCGGGCGCCCGCGAGCACCACGAAGGGCGGTTCCGGGTGTTCGGTCGGTGAGGTGAGCAGCTCGTACGGGCGCAGGCCGATCAGCCGCGCGGCGAGACCGGGCGGCTGTGCCTCGAACAGTGCCGCGCGTCCATGCAGCCCTCTCCCCACCGCATCTCCCCCTGAGCGGTCGCCTGGCACTGCAACTGGTTCTACCAACACCAGGGTAAATAGGGGGAGTTGGTTCGGACTAGGTCGAGCGGTGTCCGTTGGGTTACGAAAATGTCGGAACGGCGGACTTCTGAGTGGAGGACTCAGTCGACGGTGATCGAGTCGAGCTTCTCCCGCAGATAGACATGCGAGTCGACGGCGTCGTACGCCACCCGTCCGACCGGCGCGGGCACGGACTCCACGAGCGTGCCCGGGGTGCACTCGCCGAAGTAGACGAGCGACATCAGTTCCTCGGCGGGCGCGTCGGCGGGCGGCGGCAGCACCCGGTGCCGTCCCGACCGCCACCGGTCCCCGGTCCAACGGGCCATCAGATCACCGATGTTGATGGTGAACGCCTCGGCGTCGAACGGCGCGTCCTCCCAGCCGCCCTCGTCGGTGAAGACCTGAAGACCCCCCTTCCCGGCCTGCCGGTCGAGGATGGTCACGGTCCCGAAGTCGGTGTGCGGCCCGATCCGGAACTGCCCCGGCTCCGGCTCCCCGACGACCTCCGTCCCCGGGTACCAGTTGATGTTGAACCCGTACGTCGGATGGTCCATGTGCCGGGAGAAGAAGTCGGGCTCGAGCCCGAGCGCGACCCCGAGCAGCGACAGCAGCTGCTTCTCCAGCTCGCCCATCCGGTCCAGGTACTCCTCGCAGAGTTCCTGGAGTTCCGGGATCTCCGCCGGCCACACATTGGGCGCGTACCACTCCGCGTTGATCACCGGGTCCGCGAAGGGCCGGTGGGTGGCGAAGGTCAGCGACTCCTTCAGATCGGGCGGGGTCTCGGTCCCCTCCGAGTACCCGTTGGCCTCGGCCCCGGGCCCGAGCCACCCACGCCCACCCACCTTGGCGCTGTACGGCTCTTTGACACCGGCCGGCAGCGCGAAGAAGGACCGGGCGGCCTCCCGGATCCGGGACCGCAGCGCCGGGTCGACCCCGTGCCCCGTGACCAGCAGGAACCCGGCCGTCTGGAGGGCGCCGTCGACGGTACGGGCGATGTCCTTCCGCGTCTCCTCGTCCCCCTCGATCCAGGGGCGGAGATCGATCGTCGGGATACGAGGGGTTGGAGTAGTCACGGAGAACCTCCGGGAGCGTCCCGGTCTTCGGACCGGGAGGGCGAGTGCCTGCTGAGCGCGGCGGGGAAGGGTGATTCGGCCTCAGGGCGATGTGCTGTCCGCCTCAGCGGCGGCGCGCTCGCCCTCCAGGCGGTAAACGATTTCGGAGTTGAGGGACCTGCGGGCGGACTTTGCCTCGGCGACCAACCACGTGTGGAGGTCGGTAGGCAACCTGAGGGTGATGCGAGCTTCGTGATCCATAGCGCACAGCATAGTGGTAAAGTGGTGTCATGATGACACCGCAAGGAGGGTTGGAGGCCGGATATGCCCGGCACACCTATCGCCTGCGTGTGTCGACGACCGCTCAGGCTGCGTTGTTGGCGGAGTGGGACCGATGTCGGTGGATCTGGAACGAGTGCGTAGCCCGATCCAAGAAGGCCTACGCCGAGGACGAGAAGTGCGGACCGGCGCGCCTGGACAAGATGCTGACTGAGGCCCGAGCCTCCACCAGGTGGCTGGCTGAGGGCGCCTCGGTGCCGCAGCAGCAGGTCATTCGTGACTTCGCCAAATCCCGGGCGAAGGCGCTCAAGGACATCAAGGACCGGTTGCCCATCAAGCAGCGGGCCGGCATGCCCAAGCACAAAAGGAAGCGGGAGGCGCCGCCGACGCTGAACTACACCCGGCGCGGATTTCGGCTTGAGGGAGGCAGGCTCCACGTCGCAGGTGGGATCGCGTTGACGGTGGTGTGGTCGCGGTCGCTGCCCGCTGATCCGTCCAGCGTGCGTGTGTATTGCGACAACATCGGCCACTGGTACGCATCGTTCGTTGTGCCCGCAGAGGTCCAGTCGCTTCCCGCCACCGGCGCTGTCATCGGCGTCGACTGGGGGGTGAGAGACACTGCGACCACCACCAGCGACGCGCACGATCTTCCTCACGCGGAACACGGTTGGAAAGCCAAAGCGAAGTTGGCCAAGTATGACCGGATGATGGCCCGCCGCCGACGCCCGAAGGGACAGGCAGCTTCCAAGGGTTACCGCGAGGCCACGAAACTGCGCGCGAAGGCGCACCAGAAGATCGCTCGACGGCGGCAGGACAGTGGTCGCAAGTGGGCCAAGAAAGTGGTCCGCGATCATGATGTGATCGCGGTGGAGGACTTCAAGGCAAAGTTCCTCGCCAGAAGTTTGATGGCGCGGAAGGCGGCCGATGCCGCCATCGGTGCCACGAAGAAGGCCCTGCTGGAGATGGGGCGCAAACATGGGCGGGACGTACGACTGGTGCACCCCGCGTACAGCACCATGGACTGCGGTAGGTGCGGAGCGAGAGCCAAGCACGCGCTGCCGTTGTCGGAACGCACTTACACCTGCACCGCGTGCGGGCTCGTGTCCCCCAGGGACAAGAACTCCGCGCGCGTGATGCTCGTCCGGGCTGGTCTGGCCCCGGCTGGTGTCGACGGCGTAAGACCTCGTGGAGCGCCGCTCCAGGAGGCTGCCTGAGCCAGGAATCCCCTCCCTCGGGAGAGGGGAGCGGTCAACGATGTCCTCGTTCCACACCACTGCCGATGTCCTCGTTCCAGAGTTCCGGGTTGTCCTTGATGAAGTCGCGCATCAGCCCGGTGCACTCGGGATCGTCGAGGAGGACGATCTCCACACCGTGCTCGGCGAGCCAGTCGTGCCCGCCGTGGAAGGTGGCCGCCTCGCCGACTACGACCCGCGAGATACCGAACTGCCGCACCAGCCCCGAGCAGTACCAGCACGGCGAGAGGGTCGTGACCATGGTCGTCCCGCGGTACGACCGCTGCCGTCCCGCCGCCCGGAACGCTGCCGTCTCCGCGTGCATCGAGGGGTCGTCGTCCTGGACGCGCCGGTTGTGGCCGCGTCCCAGCAGGGTGCCGTCGGCGCCGTAGAGCGCGGCGCCGATCGGGATGCCGCCCGCGGCGAGCCCGGCGCGGGCCTCCGCGACGGCGGTGGCGAGCCAGGTCCGTGCCTGTGCCTGATCGATGCGGTTCATGGCTCCCACTCTCCAGTGGCCGAAACACGAGGGCAACGTGCGGAAAGTACTCTCCCCGCAACCCGTACCCGGACGAACTGTCCGCGCCTCTGGAGGTACCCGTGCCCGCACTCACCCTCCGTGAGGTCCTGGCCCTCGACCCGGTCCGCGCCGCCGAACCCGAACTCCTCGCCGGCGAGGCGGCCCTCGACCGCCCCGTGCGCTGGGTCCACTCCAGCGAGGTCTACGAGGGCGCGAACTTCCTCGACGGCGGCGAACTCCTCCTCACCAACGGCTTCGGCCTCACCGACACGGATGCCGAGATCCGCCGCCGCTACGTCCGTGAACTGGCGGCGCGCGGGGCCTCCGGCCTGGCGGTGGAGGTCGGCCGCTCGCTCCCGACGATGCCACCGGAGGTCACGGACGAGGCCCGCCGCCTGGGCCTGCCCCTGCTCGCCCTGCACCGGGTCGTCCCCTTCGTGCGGATCACCGAGGCCGCCAACCGGGCGATCGTCGCCCGGGGCCTGTCCGGCCGTTCCGTCGTACGACCGTGGGGCGACGACCACACGGCCGCGCTCCTGGCCGACCTCGCGGACCGGGCCGCGCTGAACCAGCCCGAGGTCGAGGCGCGGGCGGCCCTGGCCGGCTTCCACCCCGGCCCCGGCGCCCGTCTGATCGGCGTCTCCGTGCACGGGGCCGCTCGGGATGTGACGGCCGTGGACCGGGCGGTACGGCTGCTGGGCGGGGCGAGTGCGCTGCGGGCGGCGTTCCCGGGCGACGTCCTGGCGCTGCTGGCCCTACCGGGTTCCGTCTCCGGCGACCCCATCCGTACCGTCCAGGACGCGTTCCGTACGGCTGCCGACCCCGGGCTGACCGTCGCGGTCGGCCACGCGGTCGAGGCGGGCAGCGGCTGGCTCCGCTGGAGCGACACGCTACGGGCGGCCCGTACGACACTGGAGCTGGCCCTGACGGTCCCGTCGGCCGAACCCGCCCTGCCTGACGGCCCGTTGGTGACCTCGGCGCGGGCGCTGGCGCTGGAACGGGAGCTGACGCGGGGCGGCATCGACACCAACCGCGACCGGCTGGCCCGGCTCGTGCAGCACGCGCTGGGCCCGCTGCTGGCGTGGGAGGCGGCGCATCCCAGTGACCTGGTGCGGACGTTGGAGGTCCATCTGCGCCACGGCTGTTCCCCGACCCGCACGGCTGCCCTGCTTCATATCGGCCGCCAGTCCCTCTATCAACGCCTCGAACGCATCGAGTCGTTGCTCGGTCTGGAGATCGACGACCCTGATCTGCTGGGGGAGTTGCTGGCGGCGGTGTGTGCGCATCGGGTGGTGCGGGGGATGGGGGCGGCTCAGGTACGGGGCTTGCGGACGGTGGCGTAGGCGTAGGAGAGGCCGTTTCTGCTGGTCACTTGGGGTTCGCGGCGACCGAGCGCCAGATCCGGTCCGGGAGGATGCGGGCGGCCTCGTCGAGGTCGGGTTCGATGTCGTCGACGCCGGAGAGCCAGCGGCGGATCACGCCGACCAACGGGCCCAGGACTAGGGACTCGATCAGGGGGAGCGGCAGCGGCGCCAACTCGCCTGATTCGACATGGGTTTGGATCCAGAGGGCGAACACCGACAGCCGGGCCTCCTGGGAGTCGCGCAGTTCCCTGGCCTGGGTCATGTTCCGCTGGTCGGTTCTCGCGGAGTGCAACAGCAGGGCGGCGTCGCGGTGTTCGCGGGCGAAGGTGAGATACGTCCGTACGATCGCGCGGATGCCCGTGCGGGCGGTGCGGGTCGCCTGGAGCGCCGTCACCAACTCGCCCAGCAGGCGGCTCAACCACCGTTCCGCCAGCGCGTCGAACAGGCCGTCCAGGCTGCCGAAGTGGTGGTACAGGCTGCCGAGGCTGACACCGCTGGCCTTGGTCACTGCGCTGACGGTGAGGCCCTGTTCACCCTGCTCCGCGAACAGGCGCAGCGCGGCGTCGAGGATCAGGTCTGCGGTGACCTCGCCGCGTTGTTGCTTGGGGCTCATGCGGGACAGCGTAGGGGGAGCGGGTTCTGGAGTGAATTTCTAGAGCAGATTTCTGGAATCCTCTTCCGGTCTGATCATTCGGCGGTCCAGACTTGGTGTTCGCTGGGCCCGCGTCCGTCAGTCTCGGGGGATACGGATGGCCGTGGGCCCGGCGCTCGGACTGGGCTGGTGTCTAGGATCGTCGGCATGGCCCTGCGTCCTGTTCAGGTGAATATCAAGGCTGTTGACGGCTTGGCGGTCGGTCGGTTCTGGGCGGAGGCGCTCGGGTGGGGTGTTGTCAGCCCCGGCGTGACTACCTACGTGGGGCCCGGCGGCGGTCTTGTCTGGCCCGAGCCGCTTGGTCTCGGTATCGATCTCGTTCCTGTTCCCGAACCCAAGACGTCGACGAAGAACCGTCTGCATCTTGACCTCGCCACCGTCTCTACGACCCATCAGGCGGAGTTGATCGAGCGTCTGCGGTCTCTCGGCGCGACGCCCGTGGAGGTTGGTCAGGTCGATGTTCCGTGGACTGTCCTCGCCGATCCGGAGGGCAACGAGTTCTGTGTGCTGGAGCCTCGGGAGATCTACCTCGACACCGGGCCGATCGCGGCAGTGGTGATCGACTGTGTGGATCCGCGGGCGATGGCCCGGTTCTGGGGCGAGGCGACGGACTGGAGCGTGTGTGAAGTGGCCGACGATCACGCGTCGTTGCGCTCGGGCAAGGGGGTCGGGCCGTATCTGGAGTTCCTCCGCACGCCGGGCGTGAAAACCGTGCCGGACCGTATCCATCTCGATCTGTTGCCGTATCCCGGTGACGACAAGGCGGCGGAGGTCGACCGGCTCCGTGATCTGGGCGCGACCGATCTCGACGTCGGTCAGGGCGATGTTCCGTGGACGTGCTTGACGGATCCGGAAGGCCACGAGTTCTGCGTTCTGGCGTTGTCGTGACGCGGGGCCTTGTTGGTGTTCCGCCCGTTGGAATGTGGGCGTTGGGCCACTCGCTTCTTTGCCAGTGTCGGGCTTCCGCGGCCCGAGTAAAGGGCGCTCCCTGCGGTCGCGTCGGCTGCGCCGATTCCGCTGCGCTCCACCCTTGACTCGGTCCGCTCCAGCCCGTTTCAGAAGCGAGCGAGCGGCCCTGAGGAACGGGTGGCCGACCTGTGAACTCCCTTGCCTGTACTGCCTTGCGGGCCGGAGTGGAGGGGCGCGCTCACGTCTCGCCTGCACACCGGGCTGGATCAGCGGCTTACGGCGGGCGGGTGAGCGGTGAGCGGTGGGTGGGTGCTGGAGGCTGGGGGTGAAACTAACCACCGTCGCAGCCTTTGACCGGTTAGAAATGATCCCGGCTTCCAGAGAGAACAGGCTCGGTGTAGCGCCGCTTTTTTAGGGGCGCGGGGAACTGCGCGGCCAGCCCCCACTGAACAACCACCCCTCAGTTCCCCACCCTGATCAACAACTTCCCCGTACTGGTCCGCGCCCCCATCACCCGATGCGCCTCCGCCGCCTCCTCCAAACCGAACTCCGCAGTCACCGGCAATGACACGGACCCGTCGGCCACCGTCGCGAACGCCCGCTCGGTCAGCGCTCGTAGCGCCGCCGGGTCGGTCTTCGCGAGTGTGAGGATCGAGAAGCCGGACACCGACAGCGCGCCGGGGTACAACTCGGGCTGGCCCACTCGCCACGGCTCCGCCGAACTCGCGTTGCCGAAGGAGACCAGGCGGCCGAAGGTCGCAAGGGAGGCCAGGCTGCGCTGGAGGGTCTCGCCGCCGACCGGGTCAAGGGCGAGATCTACCCCGCGACCGCTCGTCGCCGCCCGCACCGGTGCCTCGAACTCGCCCACGAACACCTCGTCGTAGCCGTACCCGCGCGCGAACTCCGCCTTCGCCGGGCTCGATACGACCCCGTACACGGAACCCGCCCCGGCCGCCCGCGCCAACTGCCCCACCACCGTGCCGATTCCGCCCGCCGCACCCTGTACGAGGAGCGTCTCGCCGGGGTGCAGTCGGCCCACCGAGTGGACGAGGGCGTACGCGGTCGGGAGGACGGTGGGGAGGGTGGCGGCGGTGCGGAGGTCGACGCCCTCGGGGAGCGGGAAGACGGTCACCGCGTCGGCGACGGCCACGTCCGCGTACGCGCCGCCCGCCGTCAGGGCCGCCACCTCCTGGCCCACGGTGAGGTCGTCGATGCCGGTGCCGAGCTCCCGTACTCGCCCCGAGACCTCAAGTCCCGGTACGAAAGGGAGACTTGGCACCCGGTATCCCTCGCCCCGCGCCTTGAGGTCGGCGAAGTTCACCCCGGTGTACGCCACGTCGATGGTGACTTGGCCGGGGCCGGGTCGGGGGATCTCCGTCTCCACCACCTTGAGGACCTCGGGACCGCCGAACTCCTGGATCTCGACCGCGCGCATGCCGCACTCCCCGCTCGACTGTTCAATGAAAAGCGAACACTCGCGAGTGTATGGTTTTCATCGAACAGTCGGCAAGTGGGGGAGCAGGCGGGAGGCGGACATGGCGCAGCGGAACATTGGCAGTCATCGGGCCGCTCCCGAGCACGCCCACCCCGACGATGTCCCCGTGCAGACCGCCCTCGCCGCGCTCGCCGACCCCGTACGCCTCACCCTCGTAAGGGAGTTGGCGGGATCCGAGGACTGGTCGCGCAGTTGCGGCAGCTTCGACGTGCCCGTCGGCAAGGCCGCGTTGAGTCATCATTTCGCCGTGCTGCGGGGGGCCGGGATCGTCGAGCAGCGCGACGAAGGGCCCAAGCGGGTCAACCGGCTGCGGAGGGACGAGTTCGAGGACCGGTTCCCGGGACTGCTGGAACTCGTACTGCGGGCAGAATGAACCGCGTCACGTGCTGAACACGGGCCCGTCGTACCTCCAGGCAAGGAAGACCCTCATGACCTCTCCGAAGACGGTTCTGATCACCGGTACGTCCTCCGGCATCGGTCTGGCCACGGCCGTCGGCACCGCCCGGGCGGGCTGGACGACCGTCGCCACCATGCGCGACACCGGCAAGGCGGACGCCCTGCTCAAGGCCGCCGCCGAGGCGGGCGTCGCGAACCGCGTCCAGGTCAGGCGCCTGGACGTGACCGACACCGCCGGCCTCGCCGTCTGTCTGGACGAGGTCGTCGCCGAGCACGGCCGTCTCGACGCGTTGGTCAACAACGCCGGCGCGGCCCAGGTCGGCACCATCGAGCAGAGCAGCGTCGAGGACGTCCGCGCGGCCATGGAGGTCAACTTCTTCGGCGTGGTGGCGATGACCCGGGCCGCCCTGCCGCACCTCCGCGCGTCGAAGGGCCGGGTGATCACCGTCAGCAGCGTCGGCGGCGCCGTCGGCCAGCCCTTCAACGAGGCGTACTGCGCGGCCAAGTTCGCCGTCGAGGGCTTCATGCAGTCCCTCGCGCCGGTCGCCGCGACCGTCGGCGTCGGCGTCACCGTGGTCGAACCCGGTGCGGTGGCAAGCGAGTTCGTCGCCAACCTCGGCCTGGACGTCCCGGCCCTGCTCGCCGCCGCCGGTCCCTACGGCCCGGCGCTCCAGGCCTACATCGCCCGCACCCAGCAGTCGTTCGGCAACGCCCAGAGCCCGGCCGAGGCGGCCGCCCCGATCGTCGACGCCCTGACCGCCGCCCACCCGCCCTTCCGCGTCCAGACCTCGCAGTGGGCCCGCGACTTCGTGGCCACCTCCCTCGCCGACCCCGACGGCTCCGCTGTTCAGACCCTCACCGGTGGCTGGGTGCGCTGACCCTTCGGCTTCAGTACCGACCGCAGCACCACATACAGCACCGCGCTCAGCACGAACCCCACGATCGGCGTGCTGTCGCCGAAGGACGGCCAGTGCTTCGGGACGTAGCCGTGGTAGTCCTCCTGGTTGGAGAAGAGGGGGACCGAGACCGCTACGCCGATCAACAGGGCTGCCAGGCCCGGCCAGTTGGTGAAGGTCGGGTCGGTCAGGCGAGGGGCCAGGTCTTCGGTGGGTGTGCGGGACTGGAACCAGCGTTCCACCAGGACCACGCCGAGCCACGGGGCCACCCAGTACGCGATGACGAGCAGGAACGCCTCGTACGCCGAACCCGCGTCGGACAGTGACGCCCACGCCGCCGCCGTACCGGCCACGCCCGACACCACCACCAGGACGCTGCGGTTGAGCCACGCGGGGAGCTTCAGGCCCAGCGCGGTGAGGGAGATCGCTCCGGAGTAGACGTTCAGGGCGTTCGCCGAGATCGCGCCCAGGATGATCGCGATCAGCACCAAGTCGGCGAGCCAGGACGGGAGATGGCCGGTGAAGGCCGCCGTGGGCGTTGCGTCCTTGGGCGCCAGCAATGTTGCCGAGGCCGCGCCCATCACTGCCACGAACGTCACCGACACGAACAGGCCGACCGCCGGGTACAGGACCGTCCTGAACTTGTTCGCCGTACGCGGGAGATAGCGCGCGTAGTCCGTGGCGTACGGGTTCCAGCCCGCCGCGTAGCCCCAGGCCGCGCTGAAGGCCAGGAGGAAGCCGCCGATGCCGCCGCCCGTGCCTCCTCCGCCCAGGTGCGCGTCCTTGAAGGTCCACACACCGGCCAGCAGGAAGATCACCGCCAGCGCCGGGAACGCGTACTTCTCGAAGGTGTGCACGAAGTTGTGGCCGATGAAGCCGATGAGGATCTCGGCCACGACCACGAGCAGCAGGGACGGGAGGGGGCGCAGTCCGGTGAGCGTGTTGAGCGCGAACGCCGCGCTCACGCTGTTCACCGCGAACCAACCGACGCCCGCCACAAGGCCGTTGGCCGCCGACGGGATGATGTTGCCGCGGAAGCCGAAGGAGAAGCGGCCGATCACCATCTGCGGGACGCCGAAGCGCGGGCCGTCCAGGGAGAGGTAGCCCTGCGTGATCGCGCCGAGGGCCGTGCCCAGGACGATCGCCGCGGTCGCCTGCCAGAAGCTCAGGCCGAAGAAGAGAACCGCGATCACGCCGATGTAGACGGTCGCGAACTCGATGTTCGGGGAGGCCCAGGTCCAGAGGAGCTGGAGCGGGCTGCCGTGCCGTTCGGCATCGGGGATGGGCTCGGCACCGGCCGTCTCTACGGCGATGACCTTGTCACCGTATTCGGGGGCGAGGGTGCCGGTCGGTTCGGCGGGAGCAGTCGTCATGCGAGGTAAGTGTCCGGTTCCTGCCGGTCCGGGCCCAGAGGCGCATTGTCCGCATCGGGGCGCCCGGCGGCGTACAACCTGCACGTATCCCTCGGGACCACGGCTCCTCCCGCGGGACTACTGCTCCGTCTTCGGGTCCGGCTTGGGGTCGTCCTTGTTCAGGGACTTCAGGAACTCGGGGTTGTCGTCCGGCGCGATCCACCGGCCCTGCGCGCCCTGCGCCCCGGCCGGCTCGCGCCGCGCCCTGCCCGCGATCAGCCAGGCGATCGGGCCCACCAGCACCTCGCCGAAGAGCAGGATGACGAACACCCACGCCAGCTTCGGCATGCCCCGTACGTCCTCCTCGGGCGTGTTCAGACAGTCCACGAAGGCGTAGATCCACAGAGCCAGTACCAGCAGGAACGGCAGATACCTGAGCATGGCGGCGAGATTCTCCTGAGTGGTGTGGCGGCCCCGGTGACGGGGTCAGGTTAGCGGGTGGCAGATACTTGGACACATGGCTTACGACGATCTTCGCTCCCTGCTCAGGGCACTGGAGCGCGAGGGAGACCTCAAGCGCATCAAGGCCGAGGTGGACCCCTATCTGGAGGTCGGGGAGATCGTCGACCGGGTCCAGAAGGCCGGTGGGCCCGCGCTTCTCTTCGAGAAGGTGAAGGGGTCCGCGATGCCCCTCGCCATGAACGTCTTCGGGACCGACCGGCGGCTGCTGAAGGCCCTCGGGCTGAAGTCGTACGGCGATATCTCCGACAAGATCGGCGGGTTGCTGCGGCCCGAGCTGCCGCAGGGGTTCGTGGGGGTGCGGGACGCCTTCGGGAAGCTGGGGTCGATGACCCACGTACCGCCGAAGAAGGTCAAGGACGCGCCCGTGCAGGAGGTCGTCCTCGAGGGGGACGATGTCGATCTCGACGCCCTGCCCGCTCTCTTCACCTGGCCTCAGGACGGTGGGTCCTTCTTCAACCTCGGGCTCACGCACACCAAGGACCCGGAGAGCGGTATCCGCAATCTCGGGCTCTATCGGCTCCAGCGGCACGACAAGCGCACCATCGGCATGCACTGGCAGATCCACAAGGACAGCCGGAACCACTACCAGGTCGCGGCGCGGCGCGGAGAGCGGCTGCCGGTCGCGATCGCCTTCGGGTGTCCGCCCGCCGTGACGTACGCCTCCACCGCGCCCCTTCCCGGTGACATCGACGAGTACCTGTTCGCCGGGTTCATCGCGGGCAAGCGGATCGAGATGGTCGACTGCAAGACCGTGCCGTTGCAGGTGCCGGCGCAGGCCGAGGTCGTCATCGAGGGGTGGCTGGAACCCGGCGAGATGCTGCCGGAGGGGCCGTTCGGGGACCACACCGGGTTCTACACCCCGCAGGAACCCTTCCCCGCGCTGACCATCGACTGCGTCACGATGCGGAAGCGGCCGTTGCTTCAGTCGATCGTCGTAGGGCGGCCTCCGACGGAGGACGGACCGCTGGGACGGGCGACCGAGCGGTTCTTCCTGCCGCTGCTGAAGATCATCGTGCCGGACATCGTGGACTACCACCTGCCCGAAGCGGGCGGATTCCACAACTGCGCGATCGTCTCCATCGACAAGAAGTACCCGAAGCACGCCCAGAAGGTGATGCACGCGGTCTGGGGTGCGCACATGATGTCCCTGACCAAGCTGATCGTGGTCGTCGACGCCGACTGCGACGTCCACGATCTGCACGAGGTCGCGTGGCGGGCGCTGGGCAACACGGACTACGCCCGGGACCTGTCGGTCGTGGAAGGACCCGTCGATCATCTCGACCATGCCTCCTACCAGCAGTTCTGGGGTGGCAAGGCGGGGATCGACGCGACGAGGAAGTGGCCCGAGGAGGGCTACACGCGGGACGGCGGCTGGCCGGAGATGGTGCTGTCCGACCCGGAGACGGCGGCGAAGGTCGACCGCCGGTGGAAGGAGTACGGCCTGTGAGCAGCGCGTCAGCCGCGATCCCGCAGCCGGGGCGCACCAAGGCGTTCCTACGCCTCGTCATGATCGAGCACTCCGTCTTCGCCCTGCCCTTCGCCTACATCGCCGCGCTGACCGCGATGTTCCGGCTGGACGGGAACATCCACTGGGGGCGGCTGCTGCTGGTCACCATCTGCATGGTGGGGCTGCGCACGTTCGCGATGGCGGTGAACCGGATCATCGACCGGGAGATCGACGCCCGTAACCCGCGCACCGCGCACCGCGAGCTGGTCACCGGTGCGATGACGGTCAAGCACGCGTGGACGGGCGCGCTCGTCGCGCTGGTCGTCTTCCTCGGCTCGGCCGCGCTCCTGAACCCCCTCTGCCTGGCCCTGGCCCCCATCGCGGTGATCCCGATGGTGGTCTATCCCTACGGCAAGCGGTTCACGAACTTCCCGCAGGCCATCCTCGGTCTCGCCCAGGCGATGGGGCCGATCGGCGGCTGGCTGGCGATCACCGGCGAGTGGTCCTGGGACGCGGTGATCCTCGGCCTCGCCGTCGGCATCTGGATCGGCGGTTTCGACCTGATCTACGCCTGCCAGGACATCGAGACCGACCGTGAGATCGGCGTCATGTCGGTCCCGGCGCGCTTCGGCATCCCGGCGTCCATCTGGGGCGCGCGGATCTGCCACGCGATCACGACCGCCCTCCTCGCCTGGTACGGAGCGGCCACCGGCGCGGGCGCGTTCTTCTGGTTCGGCCTGCTGATCGTCGCGGGCGCGTTCGTGTACGAGCACTCGATCGTCCGGCCGCATGATCTTTCGCGGCTGAACAGGGCGTTCTTCAGCGTCAACGGGTTCATCGGGATCGCGTTGTTCGTGTGCGCGCTGCTGGATCTGCTGGTGCGGGGGCTGACGGTCTGAGCGGGGGCTGAGCGCGGGGCGCGTCGCGCGCACGCCAGTCGGTGCGGGGCTCCTTACGCGCTCAGCGCGCCGCGCTGCTCAACGGGAGTGCGCCGCCGGAACACGAAGGTCGCCCCCACCCCCGCCACCAGCCCGATCAGATGCCCCTGCCAGCTGACCCCCGACTGGGTCGGGGCCAGGCCGAGCAGGATCGACGTGCCCCAGACCGCGCCGACGAGCAGGCCGACAGCGATGCCGAGCGGGCGGCGTTCGACGAAGCCGGTGATCAGGAGGAAGCCGAAGAGGCCGAAGATCAAGCCCGACGCACCCGCCGTGTTGGTGTGGGCCGGGGATATCAGCCACACGCCCAGACCGTCCGCGACGATGATCAGCGCGCTGACGGCCACGAAGCGGCGGATACCGCCCAGCGCCGCCAGGAAACCGAACACCAGCAGCGGGACGCTGTTCGCGGCGACATGCGCGAAGCCGAAATGGATGAACGCGGCCGGGATGATGTCGATCAGCTCGGACGGCACGCGCGGGACGATTCCGAAGCTGTCGAGGGCATGGCCGCTCACCACGTCCACCACTTCGAGCAGCCACAACAGCCCGACCCAGCCCACCATCAGCTTGGCCGCGGCCTTCGCACGGTCGCCCTGCGACCACTCCGACTCCGTACCGGACATGGCACCCCCCACGGTCCACTCGCGGTCCACTCGTCCCCACAGAAGAACGCCCCGGCACCCTTGCCCGGTTCCCGCCCCGCGACGCCAGCTAGGCTCGGTGTCGTGAACCCAGTCAAGCCAGGAGAGACGCGGCGTACGCCTTGGATCGTAGGGGTGTCCGGCGCTTCCGGCACCCCATACGCGGCTGCCGTGCTGCGCGCGCTCCTCGACGCCGGCGAGAGCGTCGACCTCGTGGTGTCCCGCGCGTCCCGGCTCACGCTCCTGGACGAGACGGGGATCTCGTTCCGGGACGCCCACTGGCAGGACGACCTGCGCGAATGGCTGGCCCGCGGCGCCGACGGCAAGCCCGGCACCTTCCATCCCGCCCTCGACACCGACGCCGTACGGCACTGGAGCGCGGGCGACCTCGCGGCGGGCCCGTCCTCGGGGTCGTACCCCTCGAAGGGAATGATCGTCGTGCCCGCGTCGACCGCGTGTGTCGCGGGGGTCGCCCTCGGGCTGAGCAAGGACCTGTTGCAGCGGGCGGCGAGCGTGACCCTCAAGGAGCGCCGGCCCCTGGTGGTCGCCGTACGCGAGACGCCGTTGAACGGGCAGACGCTGCGGCACCTCGTGACCCTGGACGACCTGGGTGCCGCCGTGGTGCCGGCCTCACCCGGGTTCTACGCCGGAGCCACCCACATCCAGGACCTGGTGGACTTCGTCGCCGGGCGGGTCCTGGACTCGGCGGGCGTCGCGCACGGTCTGTACCGGCGGTGGACGGGCGACCTCGGGGGCTCCCGCACCGTCAACTGACGTACGGCATCGGCACATTCAGCTTCATCGGCACATTCGTCATCGTCATCACCGGAAGGCAATCGATCGCATGGACGCGGTGGACAGGCAGCTCATCCAGGCCCTGAGAGAGAACGGCCGGGCCTCCTACGCGGAGCTGGGGCGCCTCGTCGGCCTGTCGGGACCCAGTGTCACCGACCGCATCAACCGGCTGGAGGCGGCCGGTGTCATCACCGGCTACCGCGCGACCGTCGACTCGGCCTCCCTCGGCCTCGGCGTCATCGCCCTGATCGGCATCTCGCTCTCCGACGCCGCCGACCACGAGGACGTGGCGCGCCGGATGAAGGACCTCAGCGAGATCGAGGACTGCTGGTTCATCGCGGGCGAGGACTCGTTCATGCTCAAGGTGCGGGCACCGGACGTGGACGGGCTGGAGAAGACCATCCGGCGGCTGTCCGGGACCAAGGGCGTCTCCCGTACCCGTACGACCATCGTGCTCTCCACGAAGTGGGAGAACCGGGTCGGAGAGCTGCCCGAAGAGTCGTAGGCGTACGGTTGACCGAGTCTGTCTTAGGAAGAGGTATGGGCATGGATGTCGGGCTCAAGCGCGAGCTGGAGCAGAAGGTCCGCTCCGGTGAGCGGCTGTCCCGCGAGGACGGCGTCGCGCTGTACGAGTCGGACGACCTGGCCTGGCTGGGCGGGCTGGCGCACGAGGTGCGGACGCGGAAGAACGGCGATGTCGTCCACTTCAACGTCAACCGCCACCTCAACATGACCAACGTGTGCACCGCGTCCTGCGCGTACTGCTCGTTCCAGCGCAAGCCGGGCGAGAAGGATGCATACACGATGCGCATCGAGGAGGCCGTCCGCCTCGCGAAGACGATGGAGGGCGAGAACCTCACCGAGCTGCACATCGTCAACGGCCTCCACCCGAACCTCCCGTGGCGCTACTACCCGCGCTCCCTGAGCGAGCTGAAGAAGGCCCTCCCGAACGTCTCGCTGAAGGCCTTCACGGCGACGGAGATCCATCACTTCGAGACCATCTCCGGGCTGAGTGCGAGTGAGATCCTCGACGAGTTGATCGACGCGGGCCTCGAATCCCTCACCGGCGGCGGCGCGGAGATCTTCGACTGGGAGGTCCGCCAGCACATCGTGGACCACCGCACGCACTGGGAGGACTGGTCGCGCATCCACCGGCTGGCGCACGAGAAGGGTCTGAAGACCCCGTGCACCATGCTCTACGGCCATATCGAGGAGCCGCGTCACCGCGTGGACCACGTGCTGCGGCTGCGTGAACTCCAGGACGAGACCGGCGGTTTCCAGGTCTTCATCCCGCTGCGCTATCAGCACGACTTCGTGGACATGAAGGACGGCAAGGTCCGCAACCGGCTCCAGGCGCGGACGCAGATGGCGACGGGTGCGGAGGCTCTCAAGACCTTCGCGGTCTCCCGGCTCCTGTTCGACAACGTCCCGCACGTCAAGGTCTTCTGGGTCATGCACGGCGTCCAGACCGCCCAACTCGCCCTCCAGCACGGCGCGGACGACATGGACGGCTCGGTCGTCGAGTACAAGATCACGCACGACGCCGACAACTACGGCACCCCGAACAAGCTCACCCGCGACGACCTCCTCGACCTGATCCGCGACGCCGGTTTCCAGCCGGTCGAGCGGAACACGCGCTACGAGATCATCCGCGAGTACGACGGCCCGGACCCGGCGCGGCGCGAGTCCCCGCAGCCGATGCGGGTGTGAACACGGTTTTCCGACATGACGCTGACTTTTGAACTGGACCCCGCGATATCCCCTGCCCTGCGCGAGGAGATCCTCACGCTGTGGGCGGACGTCTCGAACGCGGGCGGCTCGGTCGGGTTCGTCGCACCGGTGACGGTGGACGAGATACGGCCCGAGCTGGTGAAGCACTTCGTCGCGATGGCGGAGGGGCGGACCCGGCTGCTGGTCGGCCGGGACGAGACGGGCACGGTCGCCGCGACCGTGTTCCTCGCGTTCAACACCCACCGGCTGATGCTGCACTGGCTGTGGCTGTACACGGTGATGGTCCACCCCCGCCACCAGGGCAAGGGCTACGGGCGGGACCTGCTGGCCGCCGCCGAGACCGCCGCCCGCGGCCTCGACGGCGTCGAAGCCATCCGCCTCACCTGCCGGGGCGGGCACGGCCTTGAGCGGTTCTACGGCTCCTGCGGCTACAAGGAGGTCGGCCGGGTGCCCGGCGCGATCCGGGTGGCGCCGGGGGACGACCGGGACGACATCTTCATGCTGCTGCCACTGCTGTGACCCCCTTGCAAGATCCGTGCGGCACCGTGCTTCACTGATGGATGCCCTTGTCCCGAATCGGAAGAGTGGATTGAGATGTTCCGCTACACACTGTGGCGCCTCGGGGTCTTCGCGGGCTGCCTCGGAGTCGTCTGGGGCCTCGTCTACCTCGGCGTCTTCCCGCGCGGCTTCGGTGAGTCCAACGGCATGTGGATCGTGCTGCTGGCGCTGGTGATCTCGGCGCCGATCAGCTTCGTGGTGCTGCGCGGGGTGCGGGACCGGGCCTCCGTGCAGATCGTCGAGCGGGTCGACCGGATGAAGGCGAACCTGGACGCCAACCGCAGCCAGGAGGACGAGACGGCGGACGCCGTCGGTCCACAGGGTCAGACTTCCTGACGCCTGGGGCGAACTACCCTTGCCCCCATGGGTGCCCTGAAGACCAAGCGGATGCCGCGTGCGGTCCGTGAGCAGCAGATGCTCGACGCCGCCGTGCAGACCTTCGGGCAGCGCGGTTACATGGCCGCGTCGATGGACGAGATCGCCGAACTCGCGGGCGTGTCCAAGCCGTTGGTGTATCTCTACCTGAACTCGAAGGAAGACCTGTTCACCGCGTGCATCCGGCGTGAGGGCCAGGCGCTCACCGAGTCCGTACGGGCCGGCGTGGACACCGGGTCGGCGGCCGACCGGCAACTCTGGGACGGGCTGCGGGCGTTCTTCTCGCACACCGCGCAACACCCGGACGGCTGGGCCGTGTTGCACCTCCAGGCCCGCACCCACGGCGAGCCCTTCGCGGCCGAGGTGGCGGCGATGCGCGCCGAACTCGTCGCGTTCGTCACCCAGTTGATCGCGGTCGCCGCCCGCGAGGCCCACCGCGACCCCGACCTCGCCGACCGTGAGGTGTCCGGCCTGGCCGAGGCCCTGGTAGGCGCCGCCGAGTCCCTGGCGGCCTGGTCCAACGCGACCGAGGGCATCACCGCCAAGCAGGCGGCGGCCACCCTGATGAACTTCGCGTGGGCGGGTCTTGGCGGCCTGATGGAGGGCCGCCCCTGGACACCACCGGGCACGGCCGACGCCGAGCGCTCATGATGTGAGCGGCCGCACGACCCCGTCCACATGGACGCGCTCCCCGCTCCGAAGCTGGAAGCGGTCACCTTCCGCCGCGTACTCCACCACCCCGGGCAACAGCACCGGCGCCCTGAACTCCGCCCGCACATACGCCGATTCGGGCGTCCCGTGTGCCGCCAGGCAGCGTGCCACCGTCCACATGCCGTGCGCGATGGCCCGTGGGAAGCCGAAGAGGCGGGCGGTGAGCGGGTGGAGGTGGATGGGGTTGCGGTCGCCGGACGCGGCACCGTAGCGCCGGCCGACGTCCTCGCCGAGCCGCCACTCGGCGACGGCGGGCAACACGCCCCGCGCTTCCGGGACTTCGGGCGTCCGTGCGTCGGGGCGGTGGTGCCGGGCGAGGTAGGTGCTCCGCGACTCCCACACGAGCTTGCCCGCGCCCCCGGGCCCGATGTCACCCGTGGCCGCGCCCCCGCCGCCGACCCGCATCTCCGTCGCGACCGTCGCCTCCGTGCCCCGTCGGTGCGGGGCCAACTCGTCGACGTAGACCGTGAGTTCGTAGTTCCCCGTGGCCGGTGCCGCCGTGTGCCGGGTGATCTCCACCGAGGTGTGGACCAGGCCGAGCAGGGGGAGCGGGAAGGCCCGGCAGCTCATCAGGCGCATGGCGAGGGGGAAGCCGAGGACGTGCGGATAGGTGACGGGGAGGGCGTCGTCGCCGGTGGGGAAGCCGCAGACGCGTTCGTAGGCGGCCAGCTTGGCCAGGTTGACGCGGACGCCGGGCAGGACGAGGCGGGTGCGGGGGAACTCGGCGTCGGGGCGGGGCCGCTTGAAGGGAGAGAGGAGGGCGCCGCGGAGGAGGAGCGGGGTGAGCGCGGGGGTGTCGGTGAGGGGTGGATAGGGGTTGGCCATGTCCCACTCCCGGGTGGTGTCCTGGGCGGCTCTTTTCGGCTTACTTCGCAGTAAGGTTACCGCAGGTAAGGCCAAGTGGGACGAGCCGGACGACTCATGGCGGGTGCATGGGTGACGTTCAGGAGACGCAGGGCCGACGCAGAGCTGACAAAGCGTCGCGAACCCGCCGAGGTTGCACAGGCCCGGCCCGGTACCACCCCCGAAACCGCACGAACTCCCCACGAGAGCCCCGTACGATCTGCGACCTGACCCGAGGTAACACCCCGGCTGCGGGCCGGGATGAACACCTCGGTACGCGCCATGCGTACCTAATGCAGCAGAGCGGTACAAGCTGCACGCCACAGGAGCTGCCATGTCCCTCGCGTACCCGTCCAGTCACGACTACGACGGCGCGCCCGTACTCGTCGAGCCCGAGATCCGGCGGCTCGACGGAGTGGTGCGGGAGGTGTCCGTACCGCCGCTGGTGCCACCGGCGACGCACGGCTCGCTCGCCGACGTGCCGTTCGAGAACGCGGCGGTGGCCCCCGACCACCTGGTCCTCAGCAGGCAGGCGGAGGACGGGAGTTGGGTGGATGTGACGGCGGCCGAGTTCGCCGAGCAGGTGCAGGCCGTCGCCAAGGGGCTGATCGCGGAGGGGCTCGCGCCGGGCGACCGGATCGCGGTCATGGCACGGACGTCGTACGAGTGGACGCTCCTCGACTTCGCCGCGTGGGCCGCGGGCCTGGTCACCGTCCCGATCTACCCGACCTCCTCGATCTTCCAGATCCGCTGGATCCTCCAGGACACGGGCGCGGTGGCGATGGCCGCCGAGACGGTCGCGCAGGCGTCGTCGCTCGGCCCGGAAACGCCCCGGCTGCCCGACCTGCGCCACATGTGGGTCTTCGAGAAGGGGCACCTGGAGCGGCTGGCCGAGCTGGGCCGGACCGTCCCGGACCAGGAAGTCGCGGTACGGCGTGGGGTGTTGCTGCCCGACACGCTCGCCACCGTCATCTACACCTCGGGCACCACGGGCCGCCCCAAGGGCTGTGCGATCAGCCACGGCAACTTCCTCGCGGAGATCGACAACGCGATCGAACTCCTCTACCCCGTCTTCAAGGACAAGCCGAACGAGGAGCCCTCCACGCTCCTCTTCCTGCCCTACTCCCATGTGTTCGGCCGGATGGTCGCCATCGCGTGCGTCCGCGCCCGCGTCCGCCTCGGCCACGCCGCGAGCCTCAAGTCCGAGGACCTGCTGGCGGATCTGGCCAGCTTCCAGCCGACCTTCCTGCTGGCCATTCCGTACATGCTGGAGAAGGTCTTCAACAACGCGCGGGCGAAGGCGGAGAAGGGCGGCCGCGGCAAGGTCTTCGACCGCGCCACGAACGTAGCCTGCCGCTACGGCGAGGCGCAGGAGGCGGGCCAGTCCGGCAAGGGATCGGGCCCGAGCCGCCCGCTCAAGACCGCCCGCACCTTCTACGACCCGCTCGTCTACCGCAAGATCCGCAACGCCCTCGGTGGCAAGCTCCGTTACGTCATCTGCGGCGGCTCCCCGCTGGGCCGCCGGCTCGCCGCGTTCTACGCCGGTGCGGGCATCGAGATCTTCGAGGGCTACGGCCTGACCGAGACGACGGCGGCGGCCACCTGCACGCCCCCGCTCAAACCCCGTCTGGGCACGGTGGGTTGGCCGATGCCCGGCATCCGGGTGCGGATCGCGCAGGACGGCGAGATCCTCCTCCACGGCAACCAGGTCTTCCGGGGCTACTGGGACCCGCACGGCGACGGGGTGACCCCCGCGTCCCCCGACGGCTGGCTCGCCACCGGCGACATCGGCCGCCTCGACGACGAGGGCTACCTCACCATCACCGGCCGCAAGAAGGAGATCCTGATCACCGCGGGCGGCAAGAACGTGGCCCCGGCCCCGCTGGAGAACTGGCTCCGCTCCCACCCGCTGATCGCCCAGTGCATCGTCGTCGGCGACCGCCGCCCCTACATAGCCGCCCTCATCACCCTCGACCTCGACGGCATCACCCACTGGCGCCAGATGAACGGCAAGCACCCGGTACCGGCCGAACTCCTCGTCGATGACCTTGAGTTGAGAGAGGTCCTGCAACGCGCCGTCGACGACGCCAACAAACTGGTCTCCCGCCCCGAGTCCATCCGCCGCTTCAGCGTCCTCCCGGTCGACTTCACCGAGGCGGCCGGACATCTGACACCGTCGATGAAGCTCCGCCGGGAGGTCGTCATGCGGGACTTCGCGCGGGACATCGAGGAGTTGTACGCGCAGTAGCGTGGTGGCGGCCGACTCACGCCGACGGCAGGGGTGTTCTCACATGACCGAACGCACCGGGCAAGTGGTGGAGCTGCTGCGCCGGTTGGGCGCCGACACCGTCCCCCATCCCGGCGGCACGCTCCTCGCCCACCTGGAGCGGGTGCGCGCCCGGCTGTCCGGCTGGGGCGCCCGCCCCGCGCTCCAACTCGCGGGCCTGGGCCACGCGTTCTACGGCACCGACGGTTTTCCCACGGCCTTGCTGCCGCTCGACCGTCGCGCCGAGCTGCGGGCGGTGATCGGCCCCGAGGCGGAGGCGATCGTGTACTTCTACGCGAGCTGCGACCGCAAGGCCTCGTACCCGAACCTCGCGGACCACTTCCACGACCGCTTCACCGGAACAGGCCGGGTCCCCGAACCCGGCCTGTGCGAGGACTTCGCCGAGTTGACCGTCGCGAACGAACTGGACCTGGCCGCGCGGGACCCGGCCTTCCGCGCCGAGTGGGGTCCCGGACTCCTCGCCCTGTTCGCCCGTTTCCGGCCCCTGCTGAGCGAACCGGCGTGGCGCGACTGCCGGGCCGTACTACTGGACGCTACCTAGTCATTGACTTCACAAGACCCCCGCGCGACATTCCCAGCCCATTTCCTCGTCGGGCTGGAGCCACCATGACCCCGAGTACGGACGATCGCGCTCAACTTCCTGGTCGTAGACGTGTGTTGGCGGGTGGTGCGGTCGCCGCGCTCGGTGTGGTCGGTGGGGTGGGGCAGTCCGCCGCGCGGGCCGCCGACCTTCCGCTGCTCGGTACCTACGACGTCGTCGTGATCGGGGCGGGAGCGGCCGGCATGACGGCCGCGCTGACCGCCGCCAAGCAGGGGCTCAGCTGCGTGGTGGTGGAGAAGGCGCCGACGTTCGGGGGGTCGGCGGCCCGTTCGGGGGCCGGGATCTGGATCCCGAACAATCCCGTGATCCTCGCGGCCGGGGTGCCGGACACCCCGGCGAAGGCAGCCGCCTACCTCGCCGCCGTCGTCGGCACCGATGTGCCCGCCGACCGTCGCCAGTCGTTCCTCGCCCACGGGCCCGCCATGATCTCCTTCGTGATGGCGAACAGCCCGCTGCGGTTCCGCTGGATGGAGGGATACAGCGACTACTACCCGGAGTTGACGGGCGGGCTGCCCAACGGCCGCTCCATAGAGCCCGATCAGCTCGACGGGAACATCCTCGGCGCCGAACTCGCCCACCTCAACCCGCCGTACATGGCGGTCCCGAGCGGCATGGTCGTCTTCAGCGCCGACTACAAGTGGCTCGCCCTGTCCGCGGTGAGCGTCAAGGGCGCGGCCGTCGCCACCGAGTGTCTGGCCCGGGGGACCAAGGCCGCGCTGCTCGGGCAGAAGCCGCTCACCATGGGGCAGTCCCTCGCCGCCGGGCTGCGGGCCGGACTCCAGTCCGCGCAGGTGCCGGTGTGGCTCAACACCCCGCTCACGGACCTGTACTCGGAGAACGGCACGGTCACCGGGGCCGTCGTCACGAGCGGCGGGACCGCCGGGCTCGTGCGCGCCCGGCGCGGGGTCGTGGTCGGCTCCGGCGGCTTCGAGCACAACGCGGCCATGCGCGCCCAGTACCAGCGCCAGCCCATCGGCACGGACTGGACCGTCGGCGCGAAGGAGAACACCGGCGACGGCATCCGGGCGGGCCAACGGGCGGGCGCGGACCTGGCGTTGATGGACGACGCCTGGTGGGGACCCACCATCCCGCTGCCCGGCACACCGTACTTCTGCCTCGCCGAACGCACTCTCCCCGGCGGCCTGTTGATCAACCGGGCCGGTTCCCGCTTCGTCAACGAGGCCGCGCCGTACAGCGATGTCGTCCACATCATGTACGACCGCGACGGCACCGCCCCGGACATACCGGCCTGGCTGATCGTCGACCAGAACTACCGCAACCGGTACCTCTTCAAGGACGTCCTCCCGACGTTCACCTTCCCCGACGACTGGTACAGCTCGGGCGCGGCCTACAAGGCGTGGACGCTGGACGCCCTGGCCTCCTCCATCGGGGTCCCGGCGGCGGCCCTGCGCTCCACGGTCAGCCGCTTCAACTCCCTTGCGGCGAGCGGCAAGGACACCGACTTCGGGCGCGGCGACAGCGCGTACGACCACTACTACACGGACCCCTCGATCCTCCCCAACTCCTGCCTCGCCCCGCTCTGGCTGGCCCCGTACTACGCCTTCCGCATCGTCCCCGGCGACCTCGGCACCAAGGGCGGCATGCGGACGGACGCACGGGCGCGGGTGCTGCGGGCGGACGGTTCGGTGATCCCCGGTCTGTACGCGGCGGGGAACGCGAGTGCGGCGGTGATGGGGCACAGCTACGCGGGCGCGGGCTCGACGATCGGTCCGGCGATGACGTTCGGGTATGTGGCGGCGCTTGATCTGGCGGGGGCGCTGTAGCCGTCGTAGAGCCGCTGGTTCGGCCTGGTCATCTCCCGGTCAAGGGATGGCCAGGCCGGGGCCAAGCGGCCGTATGCATTGCGCATGCAACGGGCTCGGAGGGCTGACATAGCCGGATTTGGGACCTTCCTCGGTGGCTACTGTGATGGCGCGAACACGTCCACAGCGGCCACGACGACCTACGGGCGATCGCGGGCCATCACGGGGAAGAGGAGCCGGCGGTGGGGGAGCCGAACCGTTCACGCCTTCTTGACTACACACAGGGGCCGGCGGCGACGGGGGTGCCCGAGGCGCGCCGGTCGAGTCTGCTCGACTACGCGGAGGCGGCGCCGCCATCGCGTCCGGCAGCGGACGGGCGGCCCGGACCCCGGCCCGGTGTCCCGCCGTACGAGACGCCCGTCTTCGTGCCGGCGCATCCCCGGTACGTCGACGCGGTGGACGACGACGGGCGGGCGGTGCGGGTGCCGTTCGTCGTCTACGAGCTGTTCGAGCATCCGGCGCACCTGACCGCGGCCTACGCCTTCACCACGGTGGAGAAGCTGGTGGCCGCGTTCGGCGAGGCCCAGCCGTGGGTCGGTACCTCGATCGGGCCGCTGGCCGAGGCGCTGGGCGAGCGGGGCGCGACCGTCCTCCTCGACCCGAGGGTCGCCCCCGGGCGGCCCAACTGGCGGCGGGCCGATCTGGCCGCGTACGCACGGGAGGTGCGCTGATGTCGGCCGACTTCAAGGCGGTCCTGAGCGACCTCACGTCGATGGCCACGACCTTCCACGACCAGGCCACCGACTACCGCAAGCTGCGACCCCAGGTCTCCCCGCCCGTGGTGAGCGGCGGTGACCCCGGGCTCGACGACGCCATCAAGGAGGTCGCCCACCTCATCCTCGGCCTGCACATCGGCTTCGCCGACCGGCTGGACGACCACGGCGATAAGGTCGCGTACGCGCGGGACTCCTTCCACCGGCACGACGTCGACGTCCACGGGGTGTTCGAGGACCTGATGGTGGGGGAGGGCTGATGGGCGACAGCTGGGTCGGCGGCGACATCGGCGGGCTGCACACGATGGCCACGACGTACAAGAACGTGAAGGCCCAACTCGACGACGCCGTAAGGCCGGTGACCAACGCGGTCGAGACGCTCGTCGACGACGCGGGGTGGAAGGGCGACGCGGCGGAGGAGTTCCGCGCGCAGTGGAGCGAGGACGCGCTGACGGCCGGTGCCTTCGCCGGCCTCGTCTCCGAGGTCGGGGACATCCTCGGCACCCTCGCCGACGCGCTGTCCACGTGCGAGACGGCACTGCAGAACGCGGAGCACGTCGCCACGGGCAAGGGTGTGCCCATGGGTGACAAGGGCGTGATCCTCCCCATGGTCACGGCGAACCCACCCACCGCGGCCGACCAGAAGGCCATCTCCGCGATGACCGAGTACGACACGGTCCGCAAGGAGGTCCTGCACACCGCGCAGCACGCCCGGCTGGTCGCCGCGGACAACCTGCGTGGGCTGTACGCGCAGGTCACGGACCCGGTGTCGACCGGCGACAAGATCACCATCGCGGACGCGCTGCGCGGTCTCTACGCCTACGACGCGGAGGACGCGCGGGCCGGGGGCAAGGAGGCGCGCAGCCAGCTCGACGACGCGAAGGCCGCGGAGCGGACGGCGAAGCAGGAACTCCGCGCGGAACGCAAGGCGTACCAGAAGGCGGGCCGCTCACTCCCCAAGGACCTCCCCGCCAAGGGCGCCTACCGTGACGCGGTCATGCAGGTCGACTCCCTGGAGGAGGTCATCGCCCGCGCGGACGTCGGCAGCAGCAAGCTCCCCTACGACCGCCTCCTGAACGTCAAACTGGCCGACGCGGCGGACGCGTTGCGGCTCGGCAAGGGCCTTGAGGAACTCGGGGAGTGCCTCAAGGCCCTTGCCGAGCCGCA
>NZ_JAENRY010000161.1 GCF_016612545.1 Streptomyces sp. MBT65
CAACACCCCCACCTACACCCCCACCACCCGCGTAACCGTATAGATCAACAACCCCACCAACGACCCCACCACCGTGCCATTGATCCGAATGAACTGCAGGTCACGACCAATGTTCGCCTCGATCTTGCGGGTCGTGTGCTCCGCGTCCCAGCCCGCCACCGTGTCCGTGATCAGGGAGGTGATCTCCTTGCGGTAGGTGGTGACGACGTAGACCGCCGCGCCCTCCAGCCAGCCGTCGACCTTCGCCTGGAGCTTCGGTTCGACCGCCATCCGCGCGCCCAGTGACATGAGCGAGGCCCGCACCCGCAGCCGTAGCTCACTGCGCTCGTCCTCGGCGGCCGAGACGATCATCGAGCGTACGGACGTCCACGCGCTGGCGATCAGGTCCTGGACCTCGCCGCGGCCGAGGACCTCGCCCTTGAGGCGCTCCACGCGCGCGCGGGTCTCCGTGTCGGACTGGAGGTCGGCGGCGAAGTCGCCGAGGAAGCGGTCCAGGGCGCCGCGGGCCGGGTGCGAGGGCATGTCGCGCATCTCGGTGACGAAGCGGAGCAGTTCCTTGTAGACGCGCTCGCCGATCCGCTTGTCGACGAATCTCGGGGTCCAGCCGGGCGCGCCGCCCTCGACCGCGTCCATGACCTGCTCGTCGTGCAGGACCAGCCAGTCGTGCGCGCGGGCGACGATCAGGTCGACGACCCGCTTGTGACCGCCGTCGGCGACGATCTTCTCCAGTGTCTTGCCGATGCCGGGGGCGATCTCCTGGGCTCCTGGGCGTCGGCGCGGCGGGTGATCGCCTCGCCGACGATCGCCTGGACGTCGGAGTCCCGCAGCACCGTGAGGGCTCCTCGGAGGGCTGCCGACAGCTCCGCCGTCACCCGGTCGGCGTGGTCCGGGTCCGCCAGCCAGGCGCCGAGGCGGCTGCCGATGCCGACCGCGCGCAGACGCTGTCGTACGACCTCCTCGGAGAGGAAGTTCTCGCCGACGAACTCGCCCAGCGAGACGCCCAGTTGGTCCTTCTTGGTGGGGATGATCGCGGTGTGCGGGATGGGCAGGCCCAGGGGGTGGCGGAAGAGCGCCGTGACCGCGAACCAGTCGGCCACCGCGCCCACCATGCCCGCCTCGGCCGCCGCCGCGACATAGCCCGCCCAGGGGCCCGCGCCCGAACTCGACGCCCACTTCGCGAGCACGTACACGACCGCCACGAAGAGCAGCAGGCCCAGCGCCGTCAGCTTCATCCGGCGGACGCCCCGCTGCTTCTCCTCGTCCGCCGCGCTGAACGTGGTCATCGTGCGCCGGGACGGCTCACCTCCGGCCGCGTCCGCTCCCGTACGTTCCACCCGCTCCACCTGCTCCACCCGTTCGCCGGTACCGTGCATATTGTCCCTTCCTGACCGACTCCTGGAACGGGACAGGAGTTCCCGCTGTCACCCGAAAGTGCAGAATGGCAGGGCCCTGCCACTAAGCCGACCTCTCCACCCACCCGGCCTCGTCGCCCACCCGAGGAGAACCGCACCGCGTGACCAAGCGCCATGGTTATGCCCTGCTGTCCGCGATCATCACCCTGATCGTGGCCCTTTCCGTCTCCATCTACGTCGGGGTCTCCGCCGGCGACGGCAGCCGCGGGACCTCCCCCGCCGGCGGGCGCGCCCCGCACAACTCCGCCGCCCCCGCCTCGGCCGGTACCTGGGTCGGCGCCTGGTCCGCCGCCCCGGTGGCCGGTGAGCGCGGCACCGAGCAGACCGGTCTCGCGGGCCGCTCGGTGCGCAACATCGTCCACACGAGCGCCGGCGGGGCAGGAGCCCGGATCACCCTCTCCAACCTCTACGGCGAGACCCCGCTCACCCTCACGCACGTCTCGATCGCCGTCGCCGCCGACCACAACAGCTCCGCCGCGGCCGAGGGCACCATGCGCCAGCTGACCTTCGGCGGCGCCACGTCCGTCACCATCGCGGCCGGGAAGCAGGTGCTCAGCGACGCCGTACGGCTCCGAATACCGCAGGGCGCCGACGTGCTGGTCACCACGTACGCGCCCAAGGACTCCGGCCCGGCCACCTACCACCCGTACGCCCGCCAGATCTCCTATCTCGCCCCCGGCGACCGCACCGAGGACACGACCGGCACGCCGTACACCGAACGGACCGCGATCTGGCGCTACTTGACCGCGCTGGACGTGCTGAGCGACGAGGCGGACGGCACGGTCGTCGCGTTCGGCGACTCGATCACCGACGGGTCCACCTCGACCGAGAGCGCCAACCGCCGCTGGCCGGACGCCTTTTCGCAGCGGCTGCGCGCCGCCGTGACCGCCGGGCAGGACATGCCCCGCTACAGCGTCGTCAACGCGGGCATCAGCGGCAACCAGATACTGGCGAGTCTCGACGGCCGGCCCGCCGAGAACCAGAGCGGCCTCGACCGCTTCGCCCGCGACGTGCTCGGCCGCCCGAACGTCAAGGTCGTCGTCATCGACCTCGGCGTCAACGACGTCCTGCACGGCGCCCCCGCCGACCGGATCCTGGCCGGCCTGCGCACCCTGGTCCGCCAGGCGCACGCCCGCGGCATCAAGGTCGTCGGCGCCACCCTGATGCCCTTCGGCGGCCACCCCCGCTACTCCACCGGCCGCAACGCCGTACGGGAACAGGTCAACGCGGTGATCAGGAGCGGCAAGGTCTACGACGCCGTCGTCGACTTCGACAAGGCGCTGCGCGACCCGTACGACCCGCGCAGGTTCGCCCCCGAGTACGACTGCGGGGACCATCTCCACCCCAACGACCGGGGCTACCGGAAGATGGCCCGCACGATCGACCTGGCGGACCTCAAGGGCGGGGTCCCGGCCCAGCTGTGACCCGTCCCCAGCTGTGAACCGTCCGCACTGAAAAACGCTCAGTCCCAGTCCCGGTGGCGCCGCTCCCGCCGCTCCCGGTGCCGCTCGCGCCGTTCCTCGTGCCGTTCCTGGCGCTCCTCGTGCCGGCGCCGCAGCGCCTCGCGGTGCTCGTCCATGGCCTCGCGATGGGCGTCGTGCAGACCGGACAGGGCGTCACGGTGCGAGCCGTGGAGTTCCCTCGGCGAGGAGCCGCCCTCCAGTTTCTGCCGGCGTCGCTCCTCCTTGAGCCGCTGCCGCTCGGCCCGCGGAAGCTTGCGTTCCACGCCGACCCCGCCCCAGAAGGCGAAGCCCTTGACGATCACGCGCGGGGCGCCCGGCTCGCCCGGCACGCCCTCCTGGCTGTGGTCGAAGCCGCCCATGATGCCGAGGCCGCGGACGACGACCTCGACGCCCGGCGGCACGATCACCTGCACACCGCCCATGATCGCGACGCAGTTGATCTCGACCTCGCGGTCCGCGAAGGTGGCCTCGCGCAGGTCGATCTCGCCGCCGCCCCAGAACGCGAAGCAGGTGAACCGCTTCGGGACCGTCCAGCGGCCCTTGCGCTGGAACGCGGACATGATGGCCACACCACCGGTCGAGGAGCCCTCGCCGCCGACGATCCGCCCGGCCCAACTCCCGCTGTCCACCGGGTCCTTGACCATGTTCACCGGCGGCGGGGCGACCCCGGGGGCCGGCAGGTCGCGGGTGATGGGGGTCAGTTCGGCGTACGTCCGCGCCTTGTACGTCGCCTCGAGACGCTCCTCGAACTCCTCCATGTCGAGGCGCCCCTCGGCGACGGCGTCGCGCAGGACCTCGGCCACCCGCTCACGGTCTGCGTCGGATGCGCGGAGCTCCGGGACTGCGTCGTCGGTCATACGGAGCAGCCTACGAGGTCACGACACGAAGGGCTACGAGAGGCCGGGAGGCCGCTTTCCTCACTGCCCAGGAGACCGCATTTTCCACTGGCCGGGAGGCCGCTTTCCCCACCGGTCAGGAGCCGCCTTCTCCACCGGTCAGGAGGCCGCCTTCTCCGCCTGCTCCGCGTACATCTTCGCGATCACCGCCTCGATGTCCGGCTCCCGCACGGACAGGTCCACCATCGGATACTCCGCCGCGATCCGCGCGACCAGCGGAGCCGCCGACTCCAACGCCGGGAACGCCAGCCACTGCCGGGGTCCCTCCACCTTCACCACCCGCGCGTCCGGCACCTCGATCGGGGGCAACTCCCGTTCCAGGTCCACCACAAGGGTCCGCTCGCTCTCCCCCGCCTCGTGCAGCCCGGTGAGCGGACCGTCGTACATCAGGCGGCCGTGGTCGATGACCATCACGCGGGAGCAGAGCTGTTCGATGTCCTGGAGGTCGTGGGTGGTGAGGAGGACCGTGGTGCCGCGTTCGGCGTTCAACTCCCGCAGGAACTCCCTGACCTTGGCCTTGGAGATGACGTCGAGGCCGATGGTCGGCTCGTCGAGGTAGAGCACCTCGGGGTCGTGCAGCAGGGCCGCCGCGATATCGCCGCGCATCCGCTGGCCCAGGGAGAGTTGCCGTACGGGGACGTCCAACAGGGGGCCCAGTTCGAGGAGTTCGACACAGCGGTCGAGGTTCTCGGCGTAACGGGCGTCGGGGATGCGGTACATGCGGTGCATCAGCTTGTACGAGTCGATCAGCGGGAGGTCCCACCAGAGGGTGGTCCGCTGGCCGAACACCACGCCGATGCGGTGCGCCAGGCGGGTGCGCTCGCGGGACGGGTCGATGCCGGCCACCCGCAGCCGGCCCCCGGACGGGGTGAGAATCCCCGTCAGCATCTTGATGGTTGTGGACTTCCCGGCGCCGTTCGGACCGATGTAGCCGACCATCTCGCCACGTGCCACGGCGAAGGAGATCGAGTCGACGGCCCGCACCTGCCGTCGCTCCCGTTTCATGAACCCGGTCTTCTTGCGCACGTCGAAGACCTTCTCGACGCGGTCGAGTTGGATGAAGTGCTCGTCGTGATCGAAGTGATTGTCCTGGTCGAAGTGCTTGTCCACCGGTCCTCAACTTCCCGTGCTTCGGTACGACTTGAGCCCCGCGCCCCACGCCAGTCCGGCCAGCGCACAGCAGGCGAGCGCCACCAGCGGCGAGGCGAACTGCGCGCCCGGCGGCAGATCCAGCGGGTACGGCCGCCCCAACACATAGGACGCCGGTACCCAGTTGACGAAGGCGAGCGGCAGCATGAAGGTCACGCCCCGCACGAAGTCCTTGCCGAACACGACCGGCGGATACGACAGCAGCGTGTTGCCGCCGTAGGTGAACGCGTTCTGCACCTCGGCCGCGTCCTGCGCCAGGATCTGGAAGGCGGCGCCCGCCACGAACAGCGCCCCGAAGATCGCCGCCCCGCAGACCAGCATCACCGGCACCAACAGGAGCTTCCCGACAGTCCAGTCGACGTCTACGTGCAGCAGCGCCCACCCGAGCACCAGGCCGCCCTGGGTGATCCGGCCGAGGCGGCGCAGCGCGAAACGGTCCGCGCCGATCTGTGCCAACACCGGTGCCGGGCGCACGAGGAGCGTGTCGAAGGAGCCGTCGCGGATGCGGGCGCCGAGCACGTCCATCGAGCCGAGCACGAGGTCGGAGATCCCGAACGCGGTCGCCGACAGGCCGTACAGGAAGGCGACTTCGGGCAGCGACCAGCCGCCCAGCGAGTCGACCCGCGAGAACATCAGCAGGATCGTGGCGAAGTCCAGGCCGGTCACCAGCAGGTTGCCGAACACCGTGATGACGAAGGAGGTGCGGTAGGCCATGCTCGACCGGATCCACATCGCGGCGATCATGCGGTAGGCACGCAACCCCTCGCGCCAGCGCGGCAGTTCACCGAAGTCCACGTGCCGCTGGGTCACCGCCTCACTCCTTCGGGTCGTCTCAGCCACCCTGGACCACCACCCTCCGCGTGGCCGCCGACTGAAGGAGCCGCCCTGCCCCCAGCAGCGCCACCGCCCAGGTCGCCTGGAAGGCGTACGCGGACAGCAGGCCGGTCTTTCCCATCAGGACATCCGCCGGCACCTGGAGCTGTGCCGCCCACGGCAGCGCGCGGACGACCTCGCCGAGCGCGCCCGGGAAGGCGTTGAGCGGGAACACCATGCCCGAGCAGAAGATGCCCAGGATCATCGTGGCCTGGTTGACGCCCGTGCCGTCCAGCAGCCAGAACGTGCTCAGCGCGGCCAGATAGCGGATGCCGAAACTCACCAGCATCGCCAGCAGCAGCGCCACCAGAAGGGCCGCCCAGGAGCCGACGTCGGTGGGCAGCGCCATCGGGAAGAACAGCCCGCCGAAGACGAACGGGATCACGCCCCGCCCGAGCAGCTGGAACAGGGACCGCCCGAAGTCCGTTGCCAGGGACCACAGTTGGAGATCGGCCGGGCGGTACAGGTCGACGGCGATGTCGCCGGTGCGGATGCGCTCCATCAGGTCCTTCTCGAACCCGCCACCCTGGATCGCCAGCGTCGCGTACAGGCACTGCCCCAGCCACACATAGGTCACCGCCTGCGCCTGGTCGTACCCCCCGAGATGCGGGCGCTCGTCCCACAGCGCCAGATACGTGTAGACGAGGACCACGCCGAACACGGTGTTGGTGAACACCCCGGCGAGCGTCGCCGCCCGGTACGTCGCGTACCGCCTGAAACCCCCCGCCGCGACGGCCGCGTACAACCGACCGGCACCCAACAGAAATCACCCTCCCCCATGTCTTGACACCGAAGCGCAGGAGCCTAGTCCGCAGGTGGTGACGCACGCCACGCATTTTCCGGGCAAGTGCGTGCCGATGGGCGGGAACGGAACGCATGGTGCGAGAGTCTTCGTCTGGGGGCGCAGAAGCGCACAAGGCCGTACAGGAACGTACCGGACCGCATGGGACCATGCGGGGCCGTACGGGACGTACGACGCGAAACAGGAGTCCGTGCACGAGATGAGCGACCAGCCGCAGCCGCAGCAGCCCGCACAGGGCTGGGCACCGAGAGAGCCGGAAGCGGCCGCCGCACCCGAGGCGCCCGGGACGCCGGAGGCGCCCGGGGGCGGGAAGCCCAAGAAGCCGAAGCGGCCCAAGCGCACCGGGTGGCGCCGGGCCATCCCGACCTGGCGGATGACGCTCGCCGGGGTCGTCACGCTCGTGGCGCTGCTGATCGGCGCGTTCTACCTCGGCTACTCGATGGTCAAGATCCCGCCGGCCAACGCGCTCGCCACCAAGCAGTCGAACGTGTACCTCTACGCGGACGGCTCCCAGCTCGCCCGCGACGGCGAGGTCAACCGCGAGAGCGTCGGCCTCGCCCAGGTCTCTTCCGACGCCCAGCACGCCGTACTGGCCGCCGAGGACCGGGACTTCTACTCCGAGTCCGCCGTCGACCCCAAGGCGATGGTCCGCGCCGCGTGGAACACCGCCACCGGCAAGGGCACCCAGTCCGGCTCGACGATCACCCAGCAGTACGTCAAGAACTACTACCTGGGCCAGGAACAGACCGTCACCCGCAAGGTGAAGGAGTTCTTCATCTCGATCAAGCTGGACCGCACGGAGTCCAAGTCCGAGATCCTGGAGGGCTACCTCAACACCAGCTACTTCGGCCGCAACGCCTACGGAATCCAGGCCGCCGCCCAGGCCTACTACGGCAAGGACGCCACCGAACTCGACGCGGGCCGCGGCGCCTACCTCGCCGCACTGCTGAACGCGCCGAGCGAGTACGACGTCGTGGCGCATCCGGAGAACAAGGCCGCGGCGGTGGCCCGTTGGAACTACGTCCTCGACGGCATGGTCAAGAAGGGCTGGCTCACCGAGTCCGCGCGCACCGGCATGAAGTTCCCGATGCCGAAGGAGGCCACGGCCTCAACGAGCATGTCCGGGCAGCGCGGTTACATCGTCGGCGCGATCAAGGACTACCTCACCACCAACAAGATCATCGACGCGGACACCCTGGAGGCCGGCGGCTACCGCATCACCACCACCCTCCAGAAGAGCAAGCAGGACGCCTTCGTGAAGGCGGTCAACGACAAGGTGATGTCCAAGCTCGACAAGAAGAGCCGCAAGGTCGACAACTACGTGCGCGCGGGCGGCGCTTCGGTCGATCCCAAGACCGGCAGGATCGTCGCGATCTACGGCGGCATCGACTACGTCAAGCAGTACACGAACGGCGCGACCCGCGGCGACTTCCAAGTGGGCTCCACCTTCAAGCCGTTCGTCCTCACCTCCGCGATCCAGAACGGCTCGCAGACCCAGGACGGCCAGACCATCACGCCCAACACCTACTACGACGGCACCAACAAGCGCCCCGTGGAAGGCTGGAGCGGCGGCTCGTACGCCCCGGAGAACGAGGACGGCGTCTCCTACGGCGACATCACCCTCCGTACGGCGACGGACAAGTCCGTCAACTCGGTGTACGCGCAGCTGGCCGTCGACGTCGGCCCCGACAAGGTGAAGCAGACGGCGATCGCCCTCGGCATCCCGTCCGACACCCCCGACCTGACCGCCACCCCGTCCATCGCGCTCGGCCCGTCCACCGCGAGCGTCCTCGACATGGCGGAGGCGTACGCCACCCTCGCCAACCACGGTCAGCGGCACACGTACACGATGATCTCGAAGATCACCAAGGACGGCACGGACGAGATCAAGCTGCCGGACCAGAAGACCACCCGCGCGGTGAGCCGCGAGGCCGCCGACACCACGACCTCGGTCCTCCAGAGCGTCGTCGACAACGGCACGGCCACCGCGGCCCAGGCCGCCGACCGCCCGGCGGCCGGCAAGACCGGCACGGCGGAGGAGGACACGGCGGCCTGGTTCGCGGGCTACACCCCCGACCTGGCGACGGTCGTCTCCGTCATGGGCCAGGACCCGACCACCGCCGCCCACAAGTCGCTCTACGGCGCGATGGGCCTCGCCCGGATCAACGGCGGCGGGGCGCCCGCCGAGATCTGGGCCCAGTACACCAAGTCCGCCCTCAAGGGCACCGAGGCGAGCGACTTCGACCTGGAGCTCCAGGACGGCGCCGAGACCGTGGCGCCCCCGAGCCTCCAGCCCTCCCAGCCGGCCACGACCGGCGACCAGGACAACGGCGGCACCACCACCACGGGTGGCCAGGGCGACCAGGGCCAGACGCAGGGCGGCACGACCGACGGGGGGACGACCACCACCGACGGCGGCACCACCACGACCGGCGGCACGACGGGCACCACGACCACGGGCGGCACGACGACGGACGGCGGCACGACCACCACCGACGGCGGCACCACGGGCACGACCACGGACGGCGGGACCACGACGACGGGCGGCACCACGGGCACCACGACGGACGGCACCACCGGCGGCACGACGACCGGGGGGACGACGGCGGGCCCGCAGAGCACGGCGCGGAAGAAGGAGTAGGCCCAGTAGCCCCTTTGGGCGGCTTGGCGGCTTGGCGGCTTGGCGGCCGTCAGTCCCCCAGATGAACACAGCATCCCGATCGACCAGCCGACTTCGAGCAGACCGGCGACGACGAGCAGGACCCAGGCCATGAAAGGGGACGGCAAAAGGGGCTGGTGACCATGGTCACCAGCCCCTTCAGGTCTTGGGTTACAGATACAGCCCGGTCGAGTCCTCGGACCCCTCGAAGCGGTCGGCGGCGACGGCGTGCAGATCCCGCTCACGCATCAGGACGTAGGCGACCCCGCGCACCTCGACCTCGGCACGGTCCTCCGGGTCGTACAGGACCCGGTCGCCGGGCTCCACGGTCCGTACGTTCTGCCCCACCGCGACGACATCGGCCCAGGCCAGCCGCCGCCCCACCGCGGCCGTCGCGGGAATCAGGATCCCGCCGCCCGAACGCCGCTCGCCCTCGCTCTTGTCCTGCCGCACGAGCACACGGTCGTGCAGCATCCGGATGGGCAGCTTGTCGTGCTGGGTGCTCTGCTCGTCTCTCTTGGCGCTCACGCCCACGAACCTACCTGTCCAGGGCCGGTCCGTACGCCGCTGGGGCCGCGATATCGGCCCCGACGACCGCTGCCGGCCTGTGCGGTCCCCGTCAGCCCCTACGGCCCCTGCGGCGCCGGGATCCGAGGACGAACAGGCCCACGACGCCGACGGCGACGAGCGCGACGGGGATGATCCGCTCGACCCTCGGCGCGCCCTCCTCGTCCACGAACCGGCCCTTGACGTCACTCACGACCCGGTTGACGCCGACGTACGCCCTGCCGAGGGTGTGATCGATGTCGGACGCGATCCTGGCCTTCGCGTCGCCCACGATGGTCTTCGGGTGTACGCGCACCCCGATCTCGTCGAGGGTGTCGGCCAGGACATCGCGGCGACGCTTGATGTCCGCCTCGATCTCCGCCGGGGTTCTGGTGTCCGGCGTGTTCGACGTGTCCGCCACCGTACGGCCTCCGAAGTCTGCTGGTACTGGTGCCGGACAGTCTGTCAGCTCTCGCGCGGAGTGCACTGTCAGCACCCCCGGTTACGCTAGCGCGATGAGTGAACGACTCCAGCCCGGGGACGTTGCCCCCGCCTTCACGCTTCCCGACGCCGACGGCACCGAGGTGTCCCTCGCCGACCACAAGGGCCGCAAGGTCATCGTCTATTTCTACCCGGCGGCCCTGACCCCCGGCTGCACCAAGCAGGCCTGCGACTTCACGGACAACCTGGAGCTGCTGACCGGCGCGGGGTACGACGTCATCGGCATCTCCCCCGACCAGCCGGAGAAGCTCGCCAAGTTCCGCGACAAGGAGAACCTGAAGGTCACCCTCCTCGCGGACCCCGACAAGCAGGTCCTCGACGCGTACGCGGCCTTCGGCGAGAAGAAGAACTACGGCAAGACCTACATGGGCGTGATCCGCTCCACGATCATCGTCGACGAGTCCGGCAAGGTCGAACACGCGCTGTACAACGTGCGGGCGACGGGGCATGTGGCGAAGATCATCAAGGACCTGGGTATCTAGGCCCCCAGTACTTTTCGACAGCTGAACGAGATCCACACATCGGGAGGCAGGTCGGGCCGTCCGGGCACCGACCTGCGCTCCTGGCCATGCCTGGTCAGTCGCTCAACTGCCCGTCCCTGACTGCCGAAACGAAGGAAGTCCACCCGCCGGCAGGGAACACGAGCAGCGGCCCGTGAGGAACCTTGCTGTCCCGTACCGGGACCACAGTGGCGAAGTCGTCGGAGACCTCGACGCAAGCGCCACCGTCCGAGTTGCTGTATGAGCTCTTGCGCCAGTTCACGACACTCAAGTCGATGGATCGCACGGCATTTCCTCCAACATGCGCAGGACGAACTTCCGCGACTCGGCCGGGGACAACGCCAGGTCACGAACCACATCGTAAGCACCTTGCAGTTTCTCGACCGCCGCGCTGTCCTCGATCAGGTCGCCGCGGTACGCGTTCTCCGTGTATGCCACCGTACGTCCCTGTGCCAGGCGCAGGAACCACACGTCAGTGCTATCAAGCCCGTAAGGACCCGCGCTGAACGGCAACACATGGACGACGATGTTCGGGCGTTCCGACATCTCAGTCAGGTGCTCCAACTGCCCACGCCACTCAGGGGTGTTCAGCAACGCCGTGCGCAGGACCGCCTCAGAAAGAACGGTCCGGAACCGGGGCGCATCCACCCCCTCCAACAACTCCCGCCGCCCCATTCGCGCCTCGACCTGCTGCTCAAGCTCCTTCCCCTCAAGCCCGCCCGCCATCAGCGTCTCCCGCGCGTACCCCGGCGTCTGCAACAACCCCGGCAGCACACTCACCGCGAAGTGCCACAGGCTCACCGCCTCCGCCTCCAGCGCCATGTACCGCCGGTACCGCTCGCGGAACTGCGTATGGTCCCCGGCGGCCAACTCCCACATCGCCAGCAACAGCCCCGGCGTCCCGTAGTGCGTGTCGAGGGCCTGAACGACCTCCGAGCTGCCGAGAGTCTCGCCGTTCTCCATCTTGCCGAACAACGACGCGTCCCAGCCCAGCCGTTCACCAAGCGCGCGCAGACTCAGCCCGCTCGCGGCCCGTAGCCTCCGCAACTCCTCGGCGAACCGCTGACGAGGCTCCTGGCTGCGGCCGGTGATGACGCGTCGTTGCGGCATACCGCTCCCTCCGGGACGTTCACATGAGCGATACGGAACGTGTGGAACCACCTCCCCGTCCACACCCGGTCGCCCGCATCTGGGCGCAACGTCACAACGACCGGACTACACAGCGTAATTCACCCAGCACAGCCAGGTCATGGAATCAGCACAACATCACATGCGATATCCGTGTCCGAACTGCCACGCGGTCACCAGCACCTGGTGCAAAGAAGGTCGACAACGCAGTCGCGGCGGCTTGTAAAGTGGTTCACAGCACTGGCGCCCGTACGCCAAGGGCTGAGCGGCGATCTTTAGGTGGTCGTGTCTGTCGGTTCGAATCCGACCGGGCGCACGAGGAAAGGCCCCTCACCTTCGATTAGTAGGCGAGGGGCTCTTTCGTAGCGTCACCCCAACAACTCCCGCACCACCGGCACCAACCCCCGAAACGCCTTCCCCCGATGGCTGATCGCGTTCTTCTCGTCCGGTGTGAGTTCCGCGCAGGTCCGGGTGTTGCCGCCCGGCTGGAGGATCGGGTCGTAGCCGAAGCCATTCGTGCCGGTCGGTGCGAACCGTAGAACCCCCCGCAACTGGCCCTCGACCACCCGCTCCGTGCCGTCCGGGAGGGCGAGCGCCGCCGCGCAGGCGAAGTGGGCGCCCCGGTGTTCCTCCGCGATGTCGGACAACTGGGCCAGGAGCAGGGCCAGGTTGGCCTGGTCGTCGCCGTGGCGGCCTGCCCAGCGGGCCGAGAAGATGCCCGGTGCGCCGTTGAGGACGTCGACGCACAGGCCCGAGTCGTCGGCGACCGCCGGGAGGCCTGTTGCCTGGGCCAGGGCGTGGGCCTTCAGCAGCGCGTTCTCGGCGAAGGTGATGCCCGTTTCCTTGACGTCGGGGATCTCGGGGTAGGACTCGGCGCCGATCAGGTCGTGGGGCAGGCCCGCGGCGGCGAGGATCGACCTCAGTTCGGTGATTTTCCCGGCGTTGCGGGTGGCGAGGATCAGGCGTGTCATGGCGTTCAGTATTCCAACCCCCGCCGCGCGCCTATGACGTGCAGACCTTCGTCAGTTCGCCCGCCGCGTCCGTCACGGGGCTGATGTCGGGGGTGTCGTCGCCGTTCTTGACCGCCGTACGGACGTTGTCGACGGCCTTCTTCAGGTCGTCCACCGCCTTGTTGACGTCCGCGTTGTCGGTCTTGTCGCCGATCTTGTCGAGGTCCTTCTCGATGGAGTTGAGGGACTGGTCGGTCTGGGTGGGGTCGTTGGCCGCGTTCTCCACCGCCTGTTGGAGTCCGGTGACGCTGTCGGCGATGGTGTCGGCGGTCTGGACGCAGTCGATGGCCTTGTCGACGGCGTCGCAGCCGGTGGCGAGTCCGGCGGTCAGTCCGATCACCGCCACGGTGGCGGCGATGGCGATACGGCGGCTACGACTGCGTCGGCTTGCGGCGGCCATGGTTCGGTTTCCTCCCCCTGGGGGTGGGCCCCGGTGGCCACCCCGTTTTCGTATGCATAGGGACGCGGGGGCGGGCCGCCGGGTTGCCCCCGCGACCCGCTCCTCTTTGTACGCCCTTTACCCGACCGCCCAGCCTCCTACTTCTCCAGCGCGGCCTCAAGTGCCTTTCGCTGTACGGCGGTCAGCTCGTCGCAGCCGAGGACCGCGAGGTCGAGGAGCGCGTTGAGTTCGTCGCGTGCGAAGGGCTCCGCCTCGGCCGTGCCCTGGACCTCGACGAAGCGGCCGTCGCCGGTGCAGACGACGTTCATGTCGGTCTCGGCGCGGACGTCCTCCTCGTAGCAGAGGTCCAGGAGCGGGACTCCGCCGACGATGCCCACCGAGACCGCCGAGACCGTGCCGGTGAGGGGCTGGCGGCCGGCCTTGATCAGCTTCTTGCCCTGGGCCCAGGCCACGGCGTCGGCCAGCGCGACGTACGCGCCGGTGATGGCCGCCGTACGGGTGCCGCCGTCGGCCTGGAGGACGTCGCAGTCGAGGACGATGGTGTTCTCGCCGAGGGCCTTGTAGTCGATGACCGCGCGGAGCGAGCGGCCGATGAGGCGGCTGATCTCGTGGGTGCGGCCGCCGATCTTGCCGCGGACGGACTCGCGGTCGCCGCGGGTGTTGGTGGCGCGGGGCAGCATGGAGTACTCCGCGGTGACCCAGCCCTCGCCGCTGCCCTTGCGCCAGCGGGGGACGCCTTCGGTGACCGAGGCGGTGCAGAAGACCTTCGTGTCGCCGAAGGAGACGAGGACGGAGCCCTCGGCGTGCTTGCTCCAGCCACGTTCGATGGTGACGGGGCGGAGCTGTTCGGGGGTGCGGCCGTCGATTCGAGACATGGCGAAGAGCCTAGTCGTAGCGGCGGACCGGGTGGAGGGACGGGGGAAGGGGCTCCTCCCGGATCGTGCGTCGGGAAGAGCCCCTCAGTGTGTGGTGCGGGGGTCAGCGCCGGGGATGATCCCCGCGCTTCACATCAGGTCTTCGATGTCCGCCGCGATCGGGTCCGCGTCCGTGCCGATGACGACCTGGATCGCGGTGCCCATCTTGACGACGCCGTGGGCGCCGGCGGCCTTCAGTGCGGCTTCGTCGACCAAGGTCGGGTCCTTCACCTCGGTGCGCAGGCGGGTGATGCAGCCCTCGACCTCTTCGATGTTGTCGATGCCGCCCAGCCCGGCAACGATCTTCTCAGCCTTGGTGGCCATGTTGTTCTCTCCCTGATCCGAACCGCTTTGTCGCAGTAACCCACAGTTGGCCCAGCTTCGCGAGCGGTCATGTCGTGCGTGCCGAATGATGGTGAGCGATCACTCGCCAACTGGTCTACACCACATTACCGAGGGGCGTCCATGAGTGCCGACAGTGCCGCCGCCCGTCCCGGGCGGACTCTCTGGGGCAGCCTGTTCCAGGGCCTGCAGAAGATGGGCCGCAGTCTCCAACTCCCCATCGCCGTACTGCCGGCCGCCGGCATCCTCAACCGGCTCGGGCAGCCGGACGTGTTCGGGGACGACGGGCTCGGCTGGACCAATGTCTCGAAGGTGATGGCGGGCGCGGGCGGCGCGCTGCTGGACGGGCAGCTCGGGTTGCCGCTGCTGTTCTGTGTGGGCGTCGCGATCGGCATGGCGAAGAAGTCGGACGGGTCGACGGCGCTGGCCGGGGTCGTCGGTTTCCTCGTCTACTACAACGTGTTGCGCCAGTTCCCCAAGGACTGCACGGGCGGCACGGACGTGATCCCCGGGATCGGGTGCCAGGCCGCCGACCACTCGGTCACGGCGCTCGCGTACCAGAATCCCGGGGTGTTCGGCGGGATCGTGCTGGGGCTGCTGACCGCGTTCTTCTGGGCGCGCTACCACCGTACGAAGCTGGTGGACTGGCTGGGCTTCTTCAACGGGCGGCGGCTGGTGCCGATCATCATGTCGTTCGTGGCGATCGCGGTGGCGGCGGTGGCGCTCTGGGTCTGGCCGCCGATCGGCAGCGGGCTCGAGCACTTCAGCGACTGGCTGAGCGACCGGGGCGCGCTGGGTGCCGGGGTGTTCGGTCTCGCCAACCGGGCGCTGCTCGTCGTAGGGCTGCACCAGTTCCTCAACGTGCCCATCTGGTTTCAGTTCGGCAGCTACACCAAGCCGGACGGGACGGTGGTGCACGGTGACATCAACATGTTCCTGGCGGGCGACCCGAACGCGGGGCAGTTCACCTCGGGCTTCTTCCCGATCATGATGTTCGCGCTGCCGGCCGCGGCGCTCGCGATCGCACACTGCGCGAAGCCGAACCGCCGCAAGGAGGTGGGCGGGCTGATGCTGTCGGTCGCGCTGACCTCGTTCGTGACCGGCATCACCGAGCCCATCGAGTACTCGTTCCTGTTCATCGCACCCCTCCTCTACGCCGTCCACGCGGTGTTGACCGGGGTGTCGATGGCGGTGACCTGGGGGCTCGGGGTGCATGACGGGTTCAGCTTCTCGGCGGGCCTGATCGACTACGCGATCAACTGGAACCTGGCGACGAAACCGTGGGCGATCATTCCGATCGGGCTGTGTTTCGCGGTGGTGTACTACGTCGTCTTCCGGTTCGCGATCACGAAGTTCGATCTGAAGACTCCGGGGCGAGAGCCGGAGGACGAGCACGAGGACGTCACAAAAGCCTGACGGCGTGCGCGAGTTGGGCCCCCGGACCAGCGGTCCGGGGGCCCTTTGCCGTGCTCACCTTCGTGTACGTCGCGTAGCGATTCGGTCGCAGGATTCGCGGGTTCCTTTATGCGGACTTCATCTGCTACAACAGGTCTACACCACTGAGTGGTGTAGACCACCACCCGATGGAGGAAGTCCATGAGCACTGCCACCGCGCCAACGGCGGCACCCACAAAGAAGTGGGGATCCGGCCTGTTCCAGGGCCTGCAGAAGATCGGCCGGAGCCTACAGCTCCCGATCGCTGTGCTTCCGGCGGCGGGCATCCTGCTCCGGTTCGGCCAGGCCGACATCCACGACAAGCTGAACCTGCCGGACAAGGTGACGGCGGTCTTCGCCACCGCCGGTGGCGCGATCTTCGACAACCTGCCGCTGCTGTTCTGTATAGGTGTCGCGATCGGCTTCGCGAAGAAGTCCGACGGTTCTACGGCGCTGGCGGCGCTGGTCGGCTTCCTCGTCTACAGCAATGTGCTCAAGGCCTTCCCCGTCACCGACGCGCAGATCCTCAAGGGCGCCGACGTACCCGCGACGTACAACAACCCCGGTGTCCTCGGCGGCATCATCATGGGTCTGCTCTCCGCGGTGCTGTGGCAGAAGTTCCACCGGACCAAGCTGGTCGACTGGCTCGGCTTCTTCAACGGCCGCCGTCTCGTGCCGATCATCATGGCGTTCGTCGGCACGCTCATGGGTGTCTTCTTCGGCCTGGTCTGGAAGCCGATCGGTGAGGGCATCTCGAACTTCGGTGAGTGGATCACCGGTCTCGGCGCATTCGGTGCCGGTCTGTTCGGTCTGATCAACCGCGGGCTGATCCCGGTCGGCATGCACCAGTTCGTCAACTCCGTGGCCTGGTTCCAGATCGGCGACTACAAGGACTCCTCCGGCGCCGTCGTGCACGGTGACCTGACCCGCTTCTTCGCCGGTGACCCGACCGCCGGACAGTTCATGTCGGGCTTCTTCCCGATCATGATGTTCGGCCTGCCGGCCGCCGCGCTCGCCATCGCGCACACCGCCCGTCCCGAGCGCCGCAAGGCCGTGACCGGCATGATGATCTCGCTCGCGCTGACGTCCTTCGTGACCGGTGTGACCGAGCCGATCGAGTTCTCGTTCATGTTCATCGCCCCGGTGCTGTACGCGATCCACGCGGTGCTGACCGCCCTGTCCATGGCGATCACCTGGGCACTCGGTGTCCACGCGGGCTTCACCTTCTCGGCCGGGTTCATCGACTACGCGCTCAACTGGAACCTCGCCACCAAGCCCTGGCTGATCATCCCGATCGGTCTGGTCTTCGGCGCGGTCTACTACTTCGTCTTCCGCTTCGCGATCACCAAGTGGAACCTCCCCACCCCGGGCCGCGAGCCCGAGGAGGAGCTCGAGGACCTCACGAAGGCGTGAGCCTCCCGACGGCGTGACGAAGGCCCCGGCACCGAGATGGTGCCGGGGCCCTTCACGTATGCGCGGTCAGATGTCGTACGACGCTCTCGGCGCCGCCAGTTCCACCGGGCCGGCGTAGACCTCGCGCGCGTCGGCGAGGTTGGTCTGGGGGTCGGTCCACGGCGGGATGTGGGTCAGCACCAGGCGCCTGACCCCCGCCCTGGTCGCCGTCTCGCCCGCCTCGCGGCCGTTGAGGTGGAGGTCGGGGATGTTCTCCTTGCCGTGGGTGAACGCGGCCTCGCACAGGAACAGGTCGGTGTCGCGGGCGAGTTCGTCGAGGGACTCGCTGACGCCCGTGTCGCCGGAGTAGGTCAGCGACCGGCCGCCGTGCTCGACGCGGATGCCGTACGCCTCGACGGGGTGGCGGACCCGCTCGGTGTGCACGGTGAAGGGGCCGACGTCGAACGTGGACGGCTTCACCGTGTGGAAGTCGAAGACCTCGCTCATGGAGGAGGCGGTGGGGGTGTCGGCGTAGGCCGTGGTCAGGCGGTGCTCGGTGCCCTCGGGGCCGTAGACCGGGATGGGGTCGCAGCGGCCGCCGTCGTGGCGGTAGTAGCGCGCGACGAAGTACGCGCACATGTCGATGCAGTGGTCGGCGTGCAGATGGCTGAGGAAGATCGCGTCGAGGTCGTAGAGACCGCAGTGGCGCTGCAGCTCGCCAAGGGCGCCGTTGCCCATGTCGAGGAGCAGCCGGAAGCCGTCGGCCTCTACGAGGTAGCTCGAGCAGGCCGATTCCGCGGACGGGAACGACCCCGAGCAGCCGACGACGGTGAGCTTCATAAAGCAGAAACCTCCGCTGGCGGGTAACTTCTGGAGTTGGGTGACGGGGGTCGTGCGGTCCGTCGAGCGTAAGGCGCAAAAGGGCCGGTCGCTCCTCCGCCAAGGGCTGTTGTGGGGGAACTCACCTGTGGTGTCACCGGTTCGGCTGGAACCGGGGCGCGTGGGGTTTACCAGAGGGCGCGCGGCTTGGAATGCGCGCCGGTACCGTCGTCCGCATGAACACGACGTGGTGGCTCGCGCTGGCGGCGGTGGTGTTGCTGGCGCTGGTCGCCACGCTCGTCGACGGGTGGGGGCGGGGGCGGCGGCCCGCGCGGAAAGTGCGCGGGGACCGGCCGCGGCCCGCCGAGATCTGGTGGGCGAGCGTCCCCTACGAGGATCAGCCGGGGGCCGCGAAGGACCGGCCGTGTCTGGTGCTCTCCGTGCGCGGGCGGACGGCGACGGTCGCGAAGATCACCAGCAAGTACCACGACGAGCGGGGCGGGGTGATCGCGCTGCCCCCGGGGTCGGTGGGGGACGCGCAGGGGCGGGCGAGCTATCTGGAGACCGACGAGCTGCGGTCCGTGCCGGTGGCCGATTTCCGGCGGCGGGTGGGGGTCGCGGACCCGGCA
>NZ_JAENRY010000162.1 GCF_016612545.1 Streptomyces sp. MBT65
CCCCCGCACCTGCCGGTCGTACGACAGCGAGAACCGTCTCCACCCGCAGCCACACCCGCACCCACCCGCCGCCGACGACGGTTCCGGGCCCCCCGGGCCCTCCGCGAGGACGCCTTCTGGACCGGGGCGCTCACGGCGCTCTGCATCGGCGGACTGCTGATGGCGATCCTCGCCACAAGCTGACCGCCTGCCGTCGGCGGGCCTTGGTATACGTGGGGGCTTGACTTCAAGCGCTTCAGGTATCGGAGGCTCCTCCCATGGCAGCAGCGACGAGCGAGCAGGCAGCGGATCTGACCGTTCAGGAGATGGCGCGGCGGTCCGGTTTCAGTGAGCCCACGCTTCGCTACTACGAGAAGATCGGCCTGCTGGGAACGGTCGGCCGGGACGAGTCCAGTGGTCATCGCCGGTACGGGCCGGCGACCGTGGCCCGCGTCGAGGCGCTGTCCTGCCTGCGCTCGTCGGGGGTCACGGTCAGCGGGATGCGCCGCTATCTGGACCTGCTCGCCCGAGGGGACTCCGCGGCGGCCGACCAACGGGATCTGTTCGCCTCGCAGGCGGAGAAGCTGGCCGCCGACATCGGGCAGCTCCAGCTGCGCCTGACGTATCTGCGGCGGAAGGCGGATCTGTGGGACGCCCGGGTCCGCGGGGACGCCGCCGCCGAGAACCGCGCGACCGAAGCGGTCCTGCGCGTACTGGAACAATTCACCCACTGAAGGACTGAATCCGATGGGCACAGACGATCTCACCGCCTCCTCCCCCGGCAGCGGGACGGTACTGGTCACCGGCGGTACCGGCCTCGTCGGCGGGCACTCGGTCGCCCGACTGCTGCGCGAGGGGTACCGGACCCGTGTGACGGTCCGGGGGCCGGAGCAGGAGGCCGGGGTGCGGGCGGCCGTCCGGCAGGCCGGGGTGGATCCGGCGGACCGGCTGGAGTTCGCCGTCGCCGACCTCGGCGCCGACGACGGCTGGGGGGACGCCATGCGCGGCATCGGTCATGTGCTGCACCACGCGTCGCCCTTCCCCTCCAGCGCGCCCGCGACCGAGGACGAACTCGTCGTCCCGGCCCGTGACGGCACGCTGCGGGTCCTCTCCGCGGCGCGGGAGGCCGGAGTCGTGCGGGTCGTGATGACGTCCTCCTACGCCGCGGTCGGATACACGCTCAAGCCCGACAACCACTACTCGGAGGCGGACTGGACCGACCCGGACACCGAGGGCCTGCCCGCCTACCACAAGTCGAAGGTCCTCGCCGAGCGCGCGGCCTGGGACTACGCCCACGCCCACGGGGACATCGAGCTGACCGTCGTCAACCCCACCGGCGTCTTCGGCCCGCAGCTCGGCACCCGGCCGTCCGGCTCGGTCGGCCTGGTCAGGGCCATGCTCACCGGGCAGATGCCCGCGGTGCCGATCATGTACTTCGGCGTCGTCGACGTACGCGACGTCGTGGACCTGCATCTGCGGGCCATGCTGCACCCGAAGGCGGCGGGCGAGCGCTTCATCGCCGTCGGCGGACCGGCGATCAGCTTCCTGCGCATGGCGCAGATCCTGCGGGAGCACTTCCCCGCCGCGGCCGACCGGCTGCCCTCCGTCGAGCTGACCGTCGAGCAGGTGCGCGAGGCCGCGAAGACACAGCCCGCCCTGCGGGACGCGGCGGCCCTGGGCGGCCGGATCCCGGTCATCAGCAACGAGAAGGCCCGCTCGGTGCTTGGCTGGGAGCCTCGGGACGTCACCGAGACCATCGTGGCCACCGCGGAGAGCCAGATCCAGCGGGGCCTGTGAACGCACGCACCTGAACTCACGCACCGACGAGAGGACTCCCGATGTCCCGAGCCGTGGTCCTGACCGGATTCGGTCCGCCCAGTGTTCTCGAACTCCGTGAGGTGGAGGTGGGGCCGCCCGGCGCCGGTCGGATCCGGGTCGCGGTGACCTTCGCCGGAGTCGGTCCCACCGATCTCGCGATCCGCGCCGGGAAGGTGAAGGCCTTTCCGGCCGGACCGGGAACCGCGCTCGGGTTCGAGGCGGCCGGTGTCGTCGACGCGGTCGGCACCGGGGTGGACGACGTGGCGCCCGGCCAGGAGGTCGCGGTCTTCCTCCCCGGGCTCGGCGGCTACGCCGAACACGTGCTCGCCGAGCACTGGGTGGCCAAGCCCGCCTCGGTGAGCTGGGAGGACGCGGCGGCCCTGCCCGCCTCCGGAGAGGCGGCGGCCCGCACGCTGGCCGAGCTGGAGCTGCGGGAGGCCGAGACGCTGCTCGTGCTCGGCGGCCTCGGTTCGGTCGGCACGATCGCCACCCAGCTGGCGGTCGGCCGGGGCGCCCGGGTGATCTCGGCCGTGCGGGCCTCGGACTTCGCCGCCGCCGAGAAGCTCGGAGCGGTACCCGTCGCCTACGGTCCGGATCTGCTCGACCAGGTGCGCGCCAAGGCCGGCCGGGTCGACGCCGTACTCGACGCGGCGGGCAGGGGCGGCCTGGAGGCTGCCGTCGAGCTGGCCGGCGGAACGGAACGGGTGATCACCCTCTCCGACCACCGGGCCGCCGAACTCGGCGTCCGGCTCTCCGGCCCCGACCCACGCCGTATCCCCGCGGCGCTCGCGGAGGCCATGGCGGCGCTCGCGGCCGGTGCCCTCGCTCTCCGGCCCCGGATCACGGTGCCGCTGGCCGAGGCGGCCGACGTGCACGCCCGGCTGGAGGACGGCCGGGTCCGCGCAAAGGTCCTTCTGGCCACCTGAACAGGGTCTACTCCTGCCGCCACAGACAGAACGGATGGCCCGCCGGGTCGTAGAGGACCCGTACGTCGTGCTGGGGCTGGTACTCGGCGAGGGTGGCCCCCTCCGCCACCGCCCGGGCCGTCTCGGTGTCCAGGTCGTCGACCTCGATGTCGAGGTGCAGCATCATCTGCTGCTCGCCGGGGTCGCGGGTGGGCCACACGGGCGGGACGTACGCCGGCTCGGTCTGGAAGGACAGGGCGGTGCCGCCGTCGGGCGGGCCGATCAGCACCCAGTCGGGTTCCTCGGCCCGGACCACGTAGCCGAGCAGGCGGAGGTAGAAGCCGGCCAGCTCGTGCGCGTCGTGCGTGTCCAGCACCACGGTCGACAGTCTCGTAGGCGACATGCCCGCCTTCTTACTGGCGCCGCTTCTTCCCGTCCAGCTCGTCCCACCACTCGTCGGACTTGGGGTCGCCGGAGGGGTCGTCCCACCAGCGGTCGTCGGGGCCGCGCCGGTTGGCGACCATCGCGGCGACGGGCGGGATCAGCATCGCGACCACACACATCCCGACGGCCACGGGCACCGACCAGATCCGCACGACTCCCCAAGCCAGGACGAAGAGTCCGATGCAGATGCCCATCATGACGAAGTACGTGCGTCGGCGGCGTGCCAGCATTCTTCAAGGGTAGGCCCGCACATGCGAAAGGGCCGCACCTCAGGAGAGGTGCGGCCCTTCGGCCGTAGAACGGCGATCAGACCGCGATCGCCACCTCCGCCAGGCCGCCCGTCTGGGCGACGACCGTGCGGTCGGCGGTGGCGCCGGGAACGAGGGCGCGGACGGTCCAGGTGCCCTCGGCGGCGTAGAAACGGAACTGGCCCGTCGCGGAGGTCGGGACCTCCGCGGTGAACTCACCGGTCGAGTCCAGGAGACGGACGTAGCCCGTCACCGGCTCGCCGTTGCGCGTCACCTGGCCCTGGATGGTGGTCTCACCGGGCTTGATCGTCGAGGCGTCGGGGCCGCCGGCCTTCGCTCCACACATGTCTTGTTTCCTTCAGGTCGCAGCGGTTGTGCGGGGGATTACTTGTTGGCGCCGAGCTCGATCGGGACGCCGACCAGGGAGCCGTACTCGGTCCAGGAACCGTCGTAGTTCTTGACGTTCTCGACACCGAGCAGCTCGTGCAGCACGAACCAGGTCAGGGCCGAGCGCTCGCCGATACGGCAGTACGCGATGGTGTCCTTGGCCAGGTCGACCTGCTCGTCGGCGTAGAGCTCCTTGAGCTCGTCGTCCGACTTGAACGTGCCGTCGTCGTTGGCGTTCTTCGACCACGGGATGTTGCGCGCGGACGGGACGTGGCCCGGACGCTGCGACTGCTCCTGCGGAAGGTGCGCCGGCGCGAGCAGCTTGCCGCTGAACTCGTCGGGCGAACGGACGTCGACCAGGTTCTGCGCGCCGATGGCGGCCACGACGTCGTCGCGGAACGCGCGGATCGCGGTGTTCTGCGGCTTCGCCTTGTAGTCGGTGGTGGCCCGCGTCGGGACCTCTTCCACCAGCTCGCGGGCGTCCAGCTCCCACTTCTTGCGGCCACCGTCGAGGAGCTTGACGTTGTCGTGGCCGTAGAGCTTGAAGTACCAGTACGCGTACGAGGCGAACCAGTTGTTGTTGCCGCCGTAGAGGATCACCAGCGTGTCGTTGCCGATGCCCTTGCCGGACAGGAGCTTCTCGAAGCCCTCCTGGTCGACGAAGTCACGGCGTACCGGGTCCTGGAGGTCCTTGGTCCAGTCGATCCGGATCGCGTTCTTGATGTGGTTCTTCTCGTACGCGGAGGTGTCCTCGTCGACCTCGACGATGGCCACGTCCGGGTTGTCGATGTTGGCCTCGACCCAGTCGGCGTCGACCAGGACGTCACTGCGGCTCATGCTTTTCTCCTCCGGGGCAGTTACGGCGGTGCGGTGCGTGCGAGAGGGTGCGCGATCGCGCGGGTGCCCTGAGATCGAGGGCACGGGGGAAGACGGAAGCCTGCGCTTCCGCTCAGACAGTGCGACAGAGCATGGCGGCGACGCGGCACAGGTCCACTGCCCGCCGCTTCGTGAGGTCGTCCGCCTGGCCCCGCGGCCGGAGGGCGCTAAATGTGCACTGCATAGTCACGATCGTAGGGACGGATCGCGGCGCATGTCACCGGTGTGTCGTATTTTGAGACGCGATCGTCCGCCATGTGAGATAAGCAGCACGGTGGAGGGGTGACGGCGGGGCACCACGGCCTCCGTCGTCCTCACCGCACCTGTCGTACGGACACTGCCGTCTCGCCCCTCGGACAGGCCACTGCCCGCCCGGACCCGTCCTACCCGGCCAGGTTCACGTTCGAACCCTTCACCTTGATGTCCACACCGCCCTTGGCGGCCTGCACGCTGTCCAGCTTCACTCCGCCGGGCAGTTCGGTGATCGTCTGCTGGAAGTCGGTGATCGAGCGGATGCGGGAGTCGGCGAGGTCGACGACCAGCTTGGGCAGGTTGTCGGCGTGCACCTTCACGGTGTTGCCGACGACGGTGACCGTGCTGAGCACGGGGTACGTCGTCGTCCCGATGCCCGTGACCGTGACCTTCATGTCGGCCTTGATCTTGCCGTCGCCGCCGTCGGAGAGGCTGACGAGCTGGGCCTTGACCCCGGTGAAGACGTCCGTCGGCTGCGACTTGGCGGCCTTGAGCAACTGGTCGTAGGAGATGCTCGCGGAGCCCGTCGCGGTGGCCGCGATGGCGGAGCTGTAGCCGCTGGAGAACTTGACGTCCTTCATGTCGGCCTTGAGGTCGTCGATCCGGATCGTGGAGGCGCCGCCGGTCGTGTTGCCCGTGGGCGCCTCGTAGGTCTTGATGCCGAGCTCCACGTCGTCCAGCTCACCGGAGGCGACCTGGGTGAGGAAGGGGAAGCCCTTGATGGAGACGTCGGGGGTGGTGGCGAGGTTCTCGTCGGTCTTCACCTTGGACGCCGCCTCGTTCTCGGCGAAGTGGACCGCGACCCGGTCCACGACCACGAAAAGGGCCCCCAGAATAACCACGACGATCAGAAGTATTCGTAGCCCACGCATTTGCGGTGTTCCCCCACCTGGTGGTCGTCGGCGAAAGCGGTACGACGACCGGGTAGCCGCCCTGCGCGAGAGTAGTCCCGCAAGGTGTGTACGGCGGAGAATTGTCGATCACCTGTGACAGGTCGCTTAACTGCCGCCTACAACAGGGCAGTTGGCCCGCGGACTATCCGAGCGCCCGTCCCAGGACATACACCGCGGGGGCCGCCGCCGCGAGCGGCAGGGCCACACCGGCGGTGAAGTGGACGAAGCGGGACGGGTAGTCGTAGCTCGCGACCCGGTGGCCGATCAGGGCGCAGCCCGCCGCGACCGCGCCGAGCAGCGCGCCCTTCGCGCCCAGGCCCGTCATCCCGCCGACGGCGATCCCCGCACCGGCGGCGGCGAGGAGGGACACGACGACCGACGCCACGGTGGGCAGCGGCAGCGCGCGGGCCAGGATCGCGACCGCCACGGCGGCCGCGCCGACGGTGACCGCGTCCGGGTCGGCCGCGAGGTGACCGGTCGCGACGATGGCCAGGGCCGCCGAGGCGACCGTCGCCATCAGACTCGTGATCCGGGTGTCCGGGTCGGCGTGCGACCGCAGTTGCATGACGAGGGAGAGCAGGACCCAGACACCCAGGGTGCCGAGGATCGCCGCCGGGCCGTTGTCCCGCCCGGCCGCGAGCAGCGCCACGTCCGCGACGAGCGCCCCCGCGAAGGCCAGCGCGATGCCCTGCCGCGCGGGCCACATCCCGTTCAGCCGGAACCAACCCGCCGCCGTCACGGCCTGAAGCACCACGAGCGGGACGACGAGGGCGTACGACCCGATCTGCGCGGTGACCGCGAGCAGCAGCGCCAGCAGGGCGGTGAGGCCCGCGGGCTGCATCCCGGGCTCGATGATCGGCGAGCGACCCTCCAGTCGGGCGCGCTGGGCGTCGGTGATGCGGGCGTTGCCGGCGAGGGAGGGCGGGCCGTAGCCGGCCGCCTCGTCCGTGGCCGGGGGAGCCGGGGGCGCGGTCGCGGGAGCCTGCGCGTGGGCGCCGTAACTCGGCTGCGGCGTTTGGTAGTTCTGCGGCGGGAAGTACGCCAGGTCGGACGCGGAGGGTCTCGACTGCTGGACCTGGGTGTCCCAGGTCTGGCCCTGCCACTGCTGGGTGTACTGCTGCGCGGCCTGCGGGTCGTCGTACGCCTGCTGCTGCCCGGGCCAGGCCTGCGCCTGCTGGGCCTGCTGCTGCGCCTGCTGCTGTTGCTGCTGGGCGTAGGGGTCGTAGCCCTCGCCGTAGCCCTCGTACGGTTGGTTGCTCATCGCTTCGCTCATCCTCCTGCGAACGGCGGGAGCACCTCGACCGTGCCGCCCTCGGCCAGCCGTACCGTCTCATGTCCGCGGGTGCCCACGGGGTCACCGTCGACGAGGAACGAGCATCGCAGCAGTACGCAGGCGAGTTCCCCGGGGTGTCGCTCGCGGACCTCGGCGAGGGCCTCGGCGAGGGTGGCCGCGTCGTACGGCTCCTCGGCGATGCCGGCCGCGGCCTTCGCGGCGGCCCAGTAGCGCACCGTGACCTTTGGCATGTGCTTCCTCTATAGATCGGTGTCAACAGATCGGGTGTCGACACCGCCAGGCTAACCGTCCTGTGAACTGCCCCAGCGCCCGATACGGGCCAGCAGGTCGTCTGCGGAGGCGTGTTCGGCGTGGCCCATGCCGGGCTCCACCCAGAGTTCTGCGTGGTCACCGGCGGCTTCGGCCAGCATGCGGGGGTGGTCGAGGGGGAAGTAGCCGTCGCGGTCGCCGTGCACGATGAGCAGCGGGGTGGGCGCGATGTGCGGGACCGCCTCGACCGGGGAGAGCGGGACCGGGTCCCAACCGCCGTCGTGGATACGGGTCTTGAGGCCGTAGCGGCCGACGAGCCGGCCCTCGGGGCGGGTCACCAGCCAGTGCACCTTGCGCATGGGGGCGGTGCCCCGGTAGTACCAGCGGGCCGGCGCACTCACCGAAACCACGGCGTCCGTGTGCGCTTCTGTGCGCCCCTCGCGCCCCTGGCCGTCGGCGTGCGCCTTCGTGCCGTAGAGCGCCGCGTGCCGCAGCACCACGGAACCGCCCATCGAGAAGCCGACGGTGACCACGCGCGCGTGCCCCTGCTCGCGCGCCCAGGCGATGACCGCGGCCAGATCGAGGACCTCGCGGTCGCCGACGGTGGAGCGTCCGCCGGAGGCTCCGTGGCCCCGGAAGGAGAAGGTGACCACGGCCCCGTACTGGGCGAACGCCTCGGCCACCCGGCGGATGTGCGGCTTGTCCACGTCGCCCGTGAAACCGTGCGCGATGACGAACACCGGATCACCGGAAGGTGACCGGGAGGCGTCGTATACGGCCGCCCCCGGTTCGTATACGGAATCGATCGTCACCCCGTCGTCGGTGTGCAGAAACGTCCGCAAAGGTGTGCGTCTGATCGTCTCAGAGTTCGGACGAACGGTGGATCGTGCCACATGACCTGCCGTACCAGCGCTCATGTGGGCTATTCTGCTGGACAGAGGACTCGGGCAGCGAAGCCCCCGGGTCCTTTTGTGCTTCCGGGAGCGTTGTATACGAAGCGGTACACCACGGGAAACCACAGGTGGCCGCCGGTGATACAGGGCCCTCGGAACCACAATCGCTGTGCCGCACGACACACGTCCTCGCAGGGACCGAGGAGGAACCAGACGTATGAGTTCTCTGCTGCTCCTGACCAATGCCCTCCAGCCGTCGACGGAGGTGCTTCCGGCCCTTGGCCTGCTGCTGCACAACGTGCGCGTGGCACCGGCGGAAGGCCCCGCCCTCGTCGACACCCCCGGTGCCGACGTCATCCTGATCGACGGCCGCCGTGATCTGCCTCAGGTCCGCAGCCTGTGTCAGCTCCTGCGCTCCACCGGACCCGGCTGTCCGCTCATCCTCGTCGTCACCGAGGGCGGCCTCGCGGCCGTCACCGCCGACTGGGGCATCGACGACGTGCTGCTCGACACGGCCGGTCCGGCCGAGGTCGAGGCACGGCTGCGGCTCGCCATGGGCCGTCAGCAGATCGTCAACGACGACTCCCCCATGGAGATCCGCAACGGCGATCTCTCCGTGGACGAGGCGACGTACTCCGCCAAGCTCAAGGGCCGGGTCCTCGACCTGACCTTCAAGGAGTTCGAGCTCCTCAAGTACCTCGCGCAGCACCCGGGCCGCGTCTTCACGCGCGCACAGTTGCTTCAGGAGGTCTGGGGCTACGACTACTTCGGCGGTACGCGGACGGTCGACGTCCACGTACGACGGCTGCGCGCGAAGCTCGGGGTCGAGCACGAGTCGCTGATCGGGACCGTCCGGAACGTCGGTTATCGATTCGTTACGCCGGAGAAGGGCGAGCGGGGCGACCGTGGCGGCGAGGAGGCCAAGCTCAAGGCAAGCGCGGCGCTCGCCGGCGCGAAGCCGGAGGATGCGGACGGTGCGGCCGATCAGGTCGCGCTGGACGGTGCCGAGATTCCGGCCGAGATCAGGGCCGAGGCGTAACCGTCCCGGGGCCGTAATCGGGCAGGGCGTGGCTTTCGGTGTCGTTTCCGCGCGCAGCGTGTGCGCGGAAGCGAAGAGAAGCTTCGATACGCCCTGCCCAGGGCGGGTCCATCCGCGTAGACTCCGCGCGTGGCCAAGGTGACTCGGGATGATGTGGCGCGGCTGGCGGGTACCTCGACCGCTGTAGTCAGCTATGTCATCAACAATGGACCCCGGCCGGTTGCCCCGGCCACGCGCGAGCGTGTCCTCGCCGCGATCAAGGAACTGGGGTACCGGCCGGACCGGGTGGCCCAGGCCATGGCCTCGCGGCGCACGGACCTCATAGGCCTGATCGTGCCGGACGCGCGCCAGCCCTTCTTCGGGGAGATGGCGCACGCGGTCGAACAGGCCGCGTCCGAGCGCGGGAAAATGGTGCTCGTCGGCAACTCCGACTATGTGGGCGAGCGCGAGGTGCACTATCTGCGCGCGTTCCTCGGGATGCGGGTCTCCGGCCTGATCCTCGTCAGCCACGCGCTGAACGACAACGCGGCCGCGGAGATCGAGGCCTGGGACGCCCGGGTCGTCCTGCTGCACGAACGCCCCGAGGCGATCGACGACGTGGCCGTCGTCACGGACGACCTCGGCGGCGCGCAACTGGCCGTCCGCCACCTCCTGGAGCACGGCTACGAATACGTCGCCTGTATGGGCGGTACGGCGGACACCCCCGCCGTCGGTGACCCGGTCTCCGACCACGTCGAGGGCTGGCGGCGCGCGATGGCCGAGGCCGGCCTGCCGACCGAGGGGCGCCTCTTCGAAGCCCCGTACAACCGCTACGACGCGTACCAGGTCGCCCTGGGCATCCTCGCCGGCCCTCGCCGGCCGCCCGCGATCTTCTGCTCCACCGACGACCAGGCGATCGGCCTGCTGCGGGCCGCGCGCGAACTCCGCATCGACGTGCCGCGCGAGCTGGGCGTGATCGGCTTCGACGACATCAAAGAAGCGACCATGGCCGACCCGAAGCTGACAACGATCGCCTCGGACCGCCCGGCGATGGCCCGCGCGGCGGTGGACCTCGTCCTCGACGACGGGTTGCGGGTGGCGGGGTCGCGGCGGGAGCGGCTGAAGGTGTTTCCGTCGCGGCTGGTGATACGGCAGTCGTGCGGGTGCGAGGGCTGAGGTCTTGGGCTGCGGGGGCTGAGGTCTACGGCTGCGAGGGCTGAGGTCTTCAGTTGCGGGGGCTGACGCCCGCTCCTGGCCCGTCCGTCGCGGAGGTGACCGGGGGCCATCGGGGGTCGGAGGCCACCGGGGCATCAAGGGCCACCCGGTTCGCTGGAATCCCCGAGTTTCCGGGGCCCCGGCGTCTTTATATCGGGCATACGAGGTTCTGTCGGGCTTCTCAGCGGGCACTCAGGTACCTCTCATGATCACGCGACAGTCTCTTTTCCATGACCGAGAGCTTCCGCCGCAGCGGCGAGTACGAGACCCCCCAGGGCGACCAGCCGCAGGCGTACCCCCAGCAGCAGCACGCCTCTTCTCCCGTGAACCCGGAGTGGCCGCCCCCGCCGGCCTACCAGCCGGTGCAGCAGACTCCGCCCGCCGAGCCCGTGTGGCCGGCCCAGGCGCCCGTCCCCTCGCCCGCCCCGCAGGCCGCCTTCGGCGCCGACGGCGGTTCGTACGGCGGCGGTGGCGGCGGCGACACGGCTCTCCTCACCCCCGTCCAGGCCGAGGCGCCCAAGCCGAAGAAGCGCAACCGGGGTCCGCTCGCGCTGCTCGCCGCCGTGGCGATCGTCGCCGCGGCCGTCGGCGGCGGCACGGCGTACGCCTTCCAGGAGCTGACCGGCAAGGACACCGTCGCCACCACCAGCACCACCACGGCCGTCGTGCCCTCCAGCAAGAAGGGCGACGTCGCCACCATCGCCGCGACCGTCAGCCCCAGCGTCGTCGAGGTCAACGCCACGCTCAGCAACGGCACCTCGACCGGCGCGGGCGTGATCATCACCGCGAACGGCGAGGTGGTCACCAACAACCACGTCATCGCGGGCGCCACCTCGGTCAAGGTCAAGACGAGCGACGGCAAGTCGTACACCGCGACGGTCGTCGGCACCGACAGCAAGAAGGACCTCGCGCTCCTCAAGCTGGCGAACGCCTCCGGCCTGAAGGCGGCCACCCTCGGCAACTCCGCCGGTGTCCAGATCGGCGACACGGTCGTCGCGATCGGCTCGCCCGAGGGCCTCACCGGCACGGTCACCAGCGGCATCGTCTCCGCCCTGAACCGTGACGTGACCGTCTCCACCGACGAGAGCCAGAGCCAGGGCAGCGGCGGCGACAGCGGCCAGTGGCCCTTCCAGTTCGGCGGCCAGCAGTTCAACGGCGACACGGGCTCGTCGACCACGACGTACAAGGCCATCCAGACCGACGCGTCCCTCAACCCCGGCAACTCCGGCGGTGCGCTGATCGACGCGAACGGCAACATCATCGGCATCAACTCCGCGATGTACTCGTCGAGTTCGTCCTCGTCCTCGTCCTCCGACGCCGGAAGCATCGGCATCGGCTTCGCCATCCCGATCAACACCGTCAAGGCGGACCTCGCCTCGCTGCGCGCGGGCGGCTCCGACAGCTAGGTCAGTGGCCCAACAGCAACCAGTAGGGAGTACGTCATGATCAAGCAGGTTTCGCACACGGTGACCGACACCGGAGCGGCCGGTCTCGGCCTGGCCCTCGGGGTGGCGTACGAACTGCACGCGCCGCTGACCCGGGCGCCGGAGGTGGCCCCGGAACTCATGGGGCTCCGGACCAGCGCGGCGCGCACGCACCACCGGAAGGTGCCGCTGAAGCGCCTCCAGACAATGCGTGGCTGAGCACGGGGCAGGGGAAGCCGAAGGGGAAACCAAAGGAGAAGCCGATCCGGGTAACCGATCTCACCCTTTTTCTCACTTCCTCCCCTCTTCACGCGCCAGCCGGGAAACATGCGAGGCTGATTGCGACCAGCCGAGCCTTGTCTCCCCGTCCCACCGCACCCGAGGAATCCAGCCATGAGCCCCGCCGAAGGCGACCGTGACACCCAGCGCATCCTGATCGTCGACGACGAGCCGGCGGTACGCGAAGCACTCCAGCGCAGCCTCGCCTTCGAGGGGTACGACACCGAGGTCGCCGTCGACGGCGCGGACGCGCTGGAGAAGGCGACCGCGTACCAGCCCGACCTGGTCGTCCTCGACATCCAGATGCCGCGCATGGACGGCCTGACGGCGGCGCGCCGGATGCGGGGCGCCGGGACGACGACCCCGATCCTGATGCTGACGGCCCGCGACACGGTGGGCGACCGTGTGACCGGGCTCGACGCGGGCGCCGACGACTATCTCGTCAAGCCCTTCGAACTCGACGAACTCTTCGCGCGGGTACGGGCGTTGCTGCGCCGCAGCTCGTACGCGGCGGCGGCCGCGGCCGGGGCGGCCCCCGAGGACGACTCCCTCACCTTCGCCGACCTCCGCATGGACCTCGCGACCCGCGAGGTGACCCGGAACGGGCGCCAAGTGGAGCTGACCCGCACGGAGTTCACGCTGCTGGAGATGTTCCTGGCGCATCCCCGCCAGGTCCTCACCCGCGAGCAGATCCTCAAGGCGGTGTGGGGCTTCGACTTCGAGCCGTCCTCCAACTCCCTTGATGTGTATGTGATGTACCTGCGCCGGAAGACCGAGGCAGGGGGCGAGCCTCGGCTGGTGCACACGGTTCGGGGCGTGGGGTACGTGTTGCGACAGGGTGGGGCGGAGTGAGCAAGCTCGGACACCGGTTCCGGACGCTGCCGATCCGGTCACGGCTGGCGATGCTGGTCGCGGCGGCGGTGGCCTTCGGAGTGGCGGCCGTTTCGGTCACTTGTTGGTTCATCGTGCAGGGGAAGCTGTACGAGCAGTTGGACAACGACCTGTCGAGGTCGGCGATGAGGGGGCCGAACCAGTCTCAGCAGGTCCAGGTCCAGATCGCCCTCAGCAACTGCTCGACGACCCCGCAGGGCGGCAACGGTTTCGTCCGGAACGGCTACTCCCAGGTCGTCACGGAGAAGGGGAAGATCTGCGTCCAGGGCGACTCCACGGGCGTGGTCAAGGTCACCCAGGCCGACAAGAACGCGATCAAGGACGCGAACGAGACCCGGGTCTATTACCGCAACGGCACCGACACGAACGGCAACGAGCTGCGCGTGATGACGCGCTTCGTGGCCCCGACCATCACCTCCTCCGGAGCCGCCGGACCCAACGTCGGCCTCGTGGTGGCAGTACCGCTCAAGAGCACCCAGAACACGCTCAACGAACTCGCCCTGATCCTCCTCCTCGTCTCCGGTATCGGAGTCGTCGGCGCCGGTGCGGCCGGACTGGCCGTCGCGCGGGCAGGTCTCCGGCCCGTCGACAAACTCACCGAGGCCGTCGAACACGTCGCCCGTACCGAGGACTTGGCCGTCCGCATCCCCGTGGACGACGACAGCGACGACGAGATCGCCCGCCTCTCCCGCTCGTTCAACTCGATGACGACCTCGCTGGCCAACTCCCGTGAGCTGCAACAGCAACTCATCGCGGACGCCGGTCACGAACTCCGCACCCCCCTCACCTCCCTCCGTACGAACGTCGAACTCCTCACCCGCAGCGAGGAGACCGGCCGCCCGATCCCCCCGGCCGACCGCAAGGCCCTGCTCGCCTCGGTGAAGGCGCAGATGACCGAACTGGCGTCTCTGATCGGCGACTTGCAGGAACTGTCCCGTTCGGAGGGCCAGCGGGGTGAGCGCGTCCAGGTGGTGTCGTTGCAGGACACGGTGGAGTCCGCGTTGCGCCGAGCCCGGCTGCGCGGCCCGGAGTTGACGATCACGGCGGACGTGCAGCCGTGGTACGTCCAGTCGGAGCCGTCCGCGCTGGAGCGCGCGGTGGTCAACATCCTCGACAACGCGGTGAAGTTCAGCCCCGAGGGCGGCACGATCGAGGTGCAGCTCACGCGCGGAGTCCTGACCGTCCGCGACCACGGCCCCGGCATCCCCGCCGAGGAACTCCCGCACGTCTTCGACCGCTTCTGGCGTTCCCCGTCGGCACGCGCCCTCCCCGGCTCCGGCCTGGGCCTGTCCATCGTCGCCCGCACGGTCCAGCAGGCCGGCGGCGAGGTGACCCTGGCACACGCGCCGGGCGGCGGGACGGTGGCTACGGTACGGATGCCGGGGGCACCCACGCCGCCGGAGACGCCGGAGACGCCGTAGAGCCCCAATACGGCACATACGAGACGTACGACACATACGGCAGCAGACAGGGCCCGGACCGCTCATCGCGGTCCGGGCCCTGTCGTGCCGTACGCCTGCGCGTCAGCTCTGTGCGGTGTCGTCGCCCGCCTGCTCGGCGGCCTCGGCCGCGGCTGCCTTCTCCCGCATCTTGCGGACCAGCTCCGCCTTCTGGTCGGCCGCGCCCTGGCGGTCGAGGTTGCGGTGCGGACCGTGGTTCTGCCGTTCGGCGCGGGACAGCTTCTTGCGCTGGCCGCCGCCCATGCCCACGGGGTTGTTGATGTTCTTGCTCACGGTCATGACAAAGACGGTACCCGGTTCCGTCGGCCCCGCACACCAACCTGTTCGTCCCTAATGGGGCTGTACGGGTGAAACGCGGCATACCTGCGCATCCCGTGGGGAGGGTGATCCTGGCCCGCACTCACCACCTTCGGGGACTCACCACATGCGTCAACTCGCCATCGCCGCCGCACCCGTTACCGCACCAGCTCACACCTCTGCCCCGGCCGCCGTACCGCCGGGGCAGGTGTATTTCTGGCCGGAGGCCGGGCAGATGGGCGCGGGCGGCGGCTGTCTGTACCGCGAGATCAGGCCGGACGACCACTCCGACAACTGGGCGGAGTGGGGCGGCAGGTTCGACGGGGTCAGCGACACGAGGATGGGCTGCGAGGCCGGTTGAACGACGAGTCGATCCACGGATGCGCTCGCCCTCTCCGCGTGCGGCCAGGCTGCTGACGGTGGTGGGACTGTTCCTCACCCTCACGGCCTGCGGCACGAACTCGCCCGCCCCAACTCCCGCTCCCCGCCCCGCTCTTGACGACGTCATCAAAGCGGCGACCCAACTCCTCACCGATGACTGCCTCACCCGGCAGCACCTCACCCCACCGCACCCCGGCCGGAGTTCACTGCCGCGGGCCGAGCAACTCCGGGTCTCCGACGCCCTGTTCGGCACGGGCCGGGCCCAACTCGCCGTTCGCCTCCCGACCGGTTACGTCGTCCGCACCCACACGGACGGCTGCCTGGCCGCCGCGAACCAGCGGCTCTACGGCGACGGAGCGCGCTGGTTCCGTACGTCGGTGATCGTCAACAACCTCGGGCCGGAGGCCGCGCACGCCCGCCTCCCGCTCGCCGAGATCCGGGCCCGCCACCACGCGGAGCTCGCGGACTGGCGCCGGATGCGCACCCGCGCGCTGACGGTCTCCCTGAACCTCCTCGCCGAGGATCACGACCACTCCCCCTCGAAAGGAACCCCCACCCCATGAAGCGCACCCTCGCACGGCGCGTGACCTCGCTCCTCGCCGCGTCCCTCCTCGCGGCCGGCGTCGTCCTCACGACCTCGGCGTCCGCGCAGGCCGTGCAGTGCGGCAGCGGCAACTTCTGCGTCTGGACGGACGCGAACTTCACCGGCCTGAAGATCGAGCACAGCGGCGACGACCACTGGTGGGAGGGCGACATGGCCTGGCACGACTCGTCCTGGGCCGACCACGGCATCTCCGGGCCGGGAGTGAAGGACCACGTCAAGGTCTACTCGGCCCGCGAACTCCTCGGCTCCGTCACCATCTGCCTGGCCCCGGGCCAGGAGGTGGGCTACAGCGCGAACGCCAACGACAAGGGGGCGTCGCACACGTGGACGATGGGCTGCTGAGGAGGCGGTCGTAGGGGAACGCGGAGTTGACCGGCGGAGCTGTTCCAGCGGGGCTCGGGGCCAAGCCTGTTCGGGGCCGGGTCGGCTTGAACTGGTCCGCCGGTCACGGCTGAGCCCGGGGCGGCCGGTCCGTTCGCGAAGTGCTCATCGCAGAGCGGGCGGCCGCCCATGCGTTCACGCGACTCCTTGCGCGCGGCTGCCATCCGCTCTGCCGCCTGTTCCCATGTCAACTGCTCGGCAGCCAGTTGCTCGACGAGTTGCCTCACGGACACGCCTCGGTCCTCGGCGACCCGGGCGAGATGGTCCCGGGCCTGGCGGGACACCCGGATGGTCGTGGTCTCTGCCATGGCTACTCCTCCGCCGGAGGCAGAGCAAATGGGGGAGCCGCAGCGACGAACGTCAGGCCTTTCGGCCCACGGCACCCGCACGCGTGACCGACCGCCTCGGCCTTGTTTCCTCCACAGCACAGCCTCCGCCCTTACGATCATCCCCAACACGGGCTCTGGGGAGGGTCGATGGGCGGGGACGGAACCGGGATCGAGCGGGAGTACCGGCGGCGAAGACCGTTGTCCGCCCCCTGGTGGCAGGTCGGCATCGATGCGCTCGTCTACGGCGGCATCGTCTTTCAGACGACGACGGTGGATCCGCCGTTTCCGGCCGGGCGTTGGGTCAACATCGTGCTGCTGGTGCTCATATCGGTCAGGTTCGTCCTGGCGGTGCTCTATCGGCGGCGGGGGCGCACGGTCGTGGGTGCGGAGGGGATCACCGCGCGCGACGCCGTGCGGACGGTCGCCCGGAACTGGCACGACATCTATGACATCCGGGCCGAGTTGAACGCGCGCGGGGGCGAGCACGCCGAGTGGATCACCTATGTCTACGACGGCGACGGGCGCCGGACGCGTCTGCCCTACTTCGACGACTGGCAGCGTCCCGATTTCCATGTCGAACTCGCCGACCTGCGTGCCGAGTCAGCGCAATACCGGGGCGCAGCCTGGGAGTTGCGGCCCGAGGTGGAGGATCGGATACGGGTCCGGGCGCGGCACCGCAAGGTCTGGGGGGCGGGGTTCCTCACGGCCGTCGTCGCCGGGTTCCTCGCATTCATGTTCCTGGTGTTCCAGTCGTGAAGTCCGAGGGTGGGGGAATCGTGGACGAGGGTGGGATCGAGCGGGAGTACCGGAAACGGCGGAAGGTGCCTCGCGGGTGGCTCGCCTCCCTGGGCGGCCTGACGGTGATGAACCTGTCCTACCTGACCCGGCCGATGTCCGGGCCCGACTGGCTGAAGTTCGTCCTCCTCGCGGCCCTGCTGGCGGTCGTCGCTCGGGGGATCCTGTTCATGCGTCGCGGCCGCACGCTGGTGGACGCACACGGAATCACCGTGCGCGGTGCCCTCGTCGAACGTCGGCGATCCTGGCACGACATCTACGACATCCGGGTCCAGCCGATCCCCAAGGCCCCCTCCTACGGGCGGAAGTGGCTGGTCCACCTGTACGTCGGCGACGGCCACCGGTTTCTTCTCCCGCACGTCGACGACTGGCAGCTGGACGACCCGCGGGCCGAGGTCGACGAGCTGCGTGCCGTCGCCGCCCAACAGGTGGAC
>NZ_JAENRY010000163.1 GCF_016612545.1 Streptomyces sp. MBT65
CATGAGCGAGTCGAGGCCCAGGTCACCGAGCGGCTCGTCCGCCACATCGCCGCCGTCGCGGGCCACTTGCCGGAGCGGATCACCCCCGACACCCCGCTCACCGACCTGGGCCTCGACTCGCTCATGGCCGTCCGCCTGCGTGCCGCCGTGGAGCGCGAGTTCGGCGCCGCGCCCTCGACCCACGACCTGATGCGGGCCGACACCGTCCAGGCCGTGGCCGACGCCGTCACCCGCGCCGCGCACCACGACCGGCCGGCACACCGGCCCCCGCCCGCCGCGCTCGTCTCCGTCCGGGCCGGCCGACGCGTGCCGTACCCCCTGCGCGCGCTGCGCCCGGCAGGCGACCACCCGCCACTGATCCTGGCCCACGCGGCCGGTGGCACCCCGGACGTCTACCGGCCGCTCGCCGCGCTGCTGTCCCCGGAGCTGCCGGTGTACGGGCTGGACCGGGTCGAGGAGGCGGACACCGTCGCCGCGAAGGCGAGGCTGTGCGCGGAGGCGATCCGCAAGGCGTGGCCCGACGGCGGCTACTGGATCGGCGGATGGTCGTTCGGCGGGTTCGTGGCGCAGGAGGCCGCCCGGCTGCTCGCCGCAGAGTTCGCACCCCCCGAGGCGGTGGTGCTCATCGACGCCGTACGTCCGCTGCCCCGACCGCTCGGACGGACGTCATGGGACGTGACGCGGGAGCACTTCGAGGGATTCGCCGCGTACGCGTCCCGCACTTACGACGTACAACTCGACCTGCCCTACACGGAATTGGCCCGCCTCGACGACCGAGGTCGGATCGACCTGGTGCTGGAGACGCTGAGTTCGGTCGCCGACATCCCGCCCGCCGCGCTCCGCCACCAGCGCGCCTCCTACCTGGACCTGCGGACCGGCGAGGCGCACACTCCCCGTTCCTACGACGGCCGGGTGATCCTCTACCGCGCCACCGAGCCGGCTCCGCACACGGTGCGCGACCCGGCGTACGAGCGCACGGACGACGCCCTCGGCTGGGACGAGCTGTGCCCGCACCTGGAGATCGTCCGCATCCCCGGACACCACCTGTCGCTCCTGGACCCGCCGCACGCCCAGGCCATCGCCGACCACCTCAACCAGGTGCTCGGCTGAACACCCCGCTCCCCGAAGCCACTTCACAAGGAGCCGCCCGCCATGTCCGACCGTCCGCCCGTTCCCCGCCCAGGTCTGTCCCGTCGTACCGTCACCAAGGCCGCCGCGCTCGGTGTCGCGGGTGTGCTCGCCGGGGCGTGGAGAGCCTCGGCCGCCGATGTCACTGTCACCCAACTGGGGCCCCGCACCTATGACTTGGGTGTCCCCTCCGCCGCGCTGGGCCGCACCGCGCCGGTACGGATCATCCTGCCGACCGCGTACACCGCCCAGCCCGGCCGCACTTGGCCGGTGCTCTACCTGCTGCACGGCGCGCACGACGACTACAACTCGTGGACCCGCGAGACCGACATCGAGACGTTCACCGCGAACCGGGACCTGATCGTCGCCATGCCGAACGGAGGGCCCACCGGCATCCCCACCCGCTGGCAGACCGGCCTCGACTACGAGACTTTCCAGCTCCAGGAAGTGCCCGCGGTCCTGCGCGCCGGTTACCGGGCCTCCACCGTGCAGGCCGTCGCCGGGGTCTCGACCGGCGGATACGGTGCCATGGCACACGCGGCCCGCCACCCGGGCACGTTCGTGGCCGCCGCGTCGTACAGCGGCATCCCCGACACCACCACGACGACGATGCCGACGATCATCGAGGCGATCGTGGGACGGGAGAACCTCAACCCCCTGTCGCTGTGGGGCGACCCGACGCTCAACTCGGCCACCTGGCAGGACTTCAACCCCCTGACGCACGCGAGCGCCCTGCGCGGCACCGCGCTCTACGTCTCCGTCGGCAGTGGCAGCCTCAACGGAGGACTCGGCACCATCCTCGCGCTCGCGCAACTCATCAGTGGTGGCATCGCCTCTCTGCTGCCCGGAGTCCTGGAAAGTCTGGTGGCACCCTCCACCCAGAGCTTCGTCACCACACTCGGACAGCTGGGTGTCCCGGCCACCCAGCACCTGTATCAGGGCGGCGGACACCAATGGAGCGACTGGAAGCGGGAGTTCGCCACCTCGTGGCCGGTTCTCGCCGGTGCGCTCGGTCTGCCGGCCTGACCCGCACCGGGATTGTCGCGCTCGGACAAAATCGAAACTCGGCCTTGTAACTCGCGTACAGGCCAACGGAGTTCGGCTGGGGATATCGTCATCGTTCGGACCGCCTTGACCGAGCGGTAGGAGCACGTCACATGGATCCATTCGCCGTCGTCCCTCAGCGACTGGCAGACTTTCTGCGCCCTCACCTCGACGACATGGCCGCGGAGGTCGCGCGCGAGGTACAGCTTGAGGTACCCGAGTACACGAGGCCGGCCGACGACGCCTACGTGCGGACGATCAGAGCCGGAGTCGGACAGGCCCTGACGCTCTTCGTGGACCGCATCGCCGACACCGGCCGGGACGGGAAACACGTCGTCCACACCTACCAGGCGATCGGACGTGGCGAAGCCGGCGAAGGGCGTGGCCTCGAAGTGCTCCAGGCCGCGCTCCGGCTCGGCGGACGGGCCGCCTGGCGGCGCATGATGAAGGCCGCCGAGGAGCTCGAGCTGGATTCGAGCGAGGTGGCGGCACTCGCGGACGCCGGCTTCACCCACATGCACGAGATCATGCAGGCGGCTACCGAAGGTCACACCGAGGCCCAACTGCGCAGCACGGGCGAGTTGCAGCGGCGCCGGATGCGCCTGCTGGACCTGCTGTTCGCCGATCCGCCCGCCTCCGCGGAGACCGTCGCGGAACTCGCCCGCACGGCGAGCTGGCCCCTGCCGCAGCGGGTCGCCGTCATCGCGGTGGGCGGCGCCGAACAGCAGCAGGGTGACGAACTGCTGCTGCCCACCGCGGTGTTGGCCGACATGACCGCCCGCCCGGCGCGCCTGGTCATCCCGGACCCGGACGTGCCCGGCACCTCGCGCGGCCACGCTCTCTCCTCGGCACTGCGGGGCCGACCCGCCGCCGTCGGGCCGACGGTCCCGCTCTCGCAGACCGCGGACTCCTTACGCCTGGCCGCCCGAGCCCTCTCGCTCATGCGGCGCGGTGTCCTGCCCGGCGAGGGCGTGCTCCGGTGCGCCGACCACCTCACGACGCTGATCCTCTACGCGGACGAACCTCTGGTGCGGGCGCTGTCGCATCGATCCCTGGCGCCGCTGGCCGGAATCCCGGCGCCACAGCGCGACCGGCTGGCGGAAACACTGCTGACGTGGCTGCAATGCGAGAGCAGCGTCAACAGCACCGCCCTGCGCCTGCACATCCATCCGCAGACAGTGCGTTATCGCATGCGTCAGTTGGAGAAACTGTTCGGCGACACCCTCCAGGATTCGGAGACCCGTTTCGAACTGGAACTGGCCCTGCGCGTGAATGCCGTTTCCGCATCGGAATCGGCTCGTCCCTTGCTCACGGACGAACAGAAACCTGGCTCGACTTTGTCACGCCACTGACTAACTCCATTCGCCTTTTTTACATTTCTGGCAGCTATCCCTCATGACGGCCCGTCGGTTCATCCGGCGGCCCGTTTCCGCTGTTCAGGGCGTGATCGAGGCAAGTATTCAGCCGGTTCCAGACACTCTTTTGCGGTATGGGCCAACGGTATTCGGCGGGTGAGGTCGCCGGGCTTTCCCGACCTGGAATGGCGTGCTGACCTGCATTTGAATCCTGGCGTGTCGCTGAACAGCCTGCGAGATTTGGTCAGCTGTGTTGTCGTAGAAATGCGACAACAGGGGCCTCCTGGATTGCCCGTTGGCTTCGGCACCCTTCGAGCTACCAGACCCTGCTCTCACGCACGGCAGCCGCCACAGCGACCCGATCGACTGACTTCTCGACGAGATCGGGACGACGGCAGCCGCGTCGCTTCTCGTGATCGCTGGGGCGGACAAATTCGCACTGCCATTCAGGTAGACGGTCGGCTTGGTGACGCCCCGAGGCGGCCTCGCGGGTTTGAGCCCGGTGCCGCGACTGACGAACCTGGCGAAGAGTCGTGTCCTGCCGGTTCAAGGCGCGGCCAACCGCCCCTGCCACGTCCTACTTCTCCTCCGGCTCCCAGGCGCGGAGCAGGTCGAGCAGCCCTGCGTCTCCGTCAACGTGCAAGGAGTCGGCCTGGATCCGGTCGTACAGGTAGAGGACCAGCTCACTGGCCGTGCCGTGGACGGAGGCGCCGGCAGCGTCCGAGTCCTCGCCGGTCGCGGCGGTGGGCGCGGGGATGCGGGTGACGCGTGCGCCGTCGCCGTCGACGGTGAGGCGCCAGGAGCGGCCCTCGGCGGAGTGGAAGTCGAAGGCCGTGGGCTTGTGCGGCCAGGCACTCGGTGTTGCGCAGACGGTGAACAGGAACTCCTCCACACCGTCGAGTGCCAACTCGACCGGCAGCGGCTGCGGGGAGCCCCCGGCGAGCTGGGCGTCGTAGGTGTGCACCGCGGTCTCCTGGACCCGGTGCCGGGCCGTGCCGCCGGCGGTCTGCGGTGACTGCGACGCGGGCCACCACGTCCAGCAACCGCTTTCCGGTCCCGCCGCGCGCAGGGCGCCCAGCAGAAGCTGCGTCGATGCGTCCAGCCAGGCCAGCAGGGCCTCACGCTCCTGCGGCACTTCCAGCGCGGCGCGCGCGGCGACGGCCTCGGCCGGGGGAGCGTCGGCGGACCCCGCGCCGACTATGGCGGCCCAGAAACGGTCTCCCCCACCCAGGTGCTTCACCAGATCGAACAGCGTCCACCCGGGGCAGGTCGGCACCTGCGCGTCGAGACCGGGCGCGGCGGCGACCACGGCGCGGAAGGCGGTCGACCGGTCATCGATAAGTCGCAACAGGTCAGGGAACTCAAGATTCTTTTCCACGCCGGATGTCTATCACCGCGCCGCGGTGATCGGACAGCGATTTCCACTGTCGCCGCTGGTCGGCCATTGCGGACGTCCTCGCCTCCCAGCGGTCGGGTGACACTGCGCACTGCTGCGAGGACGCTGGTGGTGGCGGTACGCCGGCCGTCGTGCCTGTGGGTGCTCTGGCCTCGCCGTGCGGCCGGGCACCTCGGCGACGTGACGTCCACCCGGTGCGCGCGATCATGCTGCCGCTCGATGTGATGGACGCGGAGGTCACGACGGCAGGGGAGGGCTGGTCGGGTCGGGAGTTCAGGTGACTCCCGTTCGACCAGCACTCCTCAAGTTCGGAACGACAACAGCCACTTACACCAATCCGGCCAGGTGCAGTTGAAGTCGAGAGCGCGATGAGCGCACCGCCGCCATCCCCACTCTGCGCTCAGGTCGTAGAGGCCAACTCCCATCAGGGTGGCGCCGGTGATGGTCTCGCTGGAGCGTTGTCAGGTCTGTGCGGTCGGCGCTACGGACGTGTCCGCCCGAGTGACATCGCAACCAGCCGACATTCACAGCTCGCGGCCCTCGGGTGACAGTCGAACGCACCGACAAACGACACCCGTTGAGCGGCTCTGGTCCAATTCTTGTGGAGCGGTGGCGCTCGGTGTTGTTGAAGGCTGCTGTGCCTGGTGATGTGCCACCACCACGACCGATGGAGATTTCGGTGGAACGGTCGACAATGCCCGTCATGGCAGATCGCAGTCCGGTCCTCCGGATCGTCACTTCGGCAGCGCGGGAGTATCTGAAGCCGCTCGGCCTGGCCCAGCGCGGGCGGTCGCGGCTATGGATCGATGACCACGAGTGGTGGCTCGGGGTTGTGGAATTCACTCCGCCAAAGACCGCCGGCAGTGGTCTGTACGTCGGTGCGATGTGGCTGTGGCACGACGTGGACCACCTGGCCTTCCACGTGGACGCAGTCCGGACCGGCCCCGAGCCGTTTCGCACCGAGGACCAGTTCACACCGCTGGCACTCGAATTCAGTCGGCAGGCGGCTGCGAACGTGACCGCGCTGAGGGAGAAGTTCTCGGATCTGCCGAACGTAGCCCGGTACCTGACTTCCAGGCCGGCGCGACGGGGATTCCTCTGGGACAGATTCGACGCCGGGATCGCAGCCGCTCTGGTCGGAGACCCGACCACGGCCCGCGAACACCTCGAACGAGTCCTTCGAGAGGACCCGCTGGCCCCGTGGATGGTCGAATCTCAGGAGAAGGCACGTGAACTGCACGCCATCGCGCCAGATCGCGATGCTGTGACTGCCTGGGTCACCCGGGCCGTCGACTCATGCCGGAGCAAGCTGGGTCTGGATCCAGTGACGCTCGCGATCAGAGACGAAGTCTGAGTGTTCGTCATACGCCCAAGAGCCCGGTGAAGACACGGGAGTTGGCCAGTGACGGCGACCATCGCGCTGTTGCTACCCGCAGCAAGTCATCCCCCGCCTGGCGGAACCGGGCATTGCCGAGGCGGCCGAACGCCAGCCCCGGGCGATGCACGACCTCAGTCAACGCGCCTTCCCTGAGACCGAGTTGGAACCGGAGTCGCTCGGGGCGACCCGCACTCGGCGCCGCCGTGACGGCAGGAGGGAGCCGAACTGCTGCCCTCCGCATCGGCATCCGCCCCGGACGACGTCCCCCAGACCCGGAAGACACCCAAGGGCAGGCGGGGATGGGGGAGTTGGCCGGCGACAGTCAGAAGCCGTGCCCGAACCGGTGATCTGGGACGTCCCGTGGCTGCGGGACCGGAGGGGGCTGACCGGGGTACGTCATGGCGCCCCGCTCCTGGACGGCGCATCGGCGTCGGTTCGGACGGTCTGGCCGACCAGGTCGCGAGTCCTGTTCTGCCCTGTCGGCCAGTGCTCACTGCGCATAGGCTCCCGGCGTTATGAAGGTGCTGATCTCCGTTGACATGGAAGGCATCTCGGGGATCGTGCATCCTGCCGAGACAAATCCGGATCGCTACGACTATGAGCGAGGCCGCGCGTTGATGACGGCCGAGGCCAACGCTGTGGTCGCGGGTGTCCTTGAGGCCGAACCCGCGGCTGAGGTGTGGGTCGCCGACGCGCACGGACCTTTTCGGAATGTGCTGCCGGAGGAACTTGACCGACGGGCCCGTCTGGTTCGCGGCAAACCCCGCCCCCTCGGCATGCTCGGGGGGCTCGACGAGCACACGGACGCGGTGATGTTCGTCGGCTACCACGCCCGCGCCGGTGCTGGTCCAGCCGTACTGGCACACACGATGAGCGACGCCATCCTGGACGTACGCGTGGGCGGGCGTTCCTTGGGCGAGATCGGTCTCAACGCAGCTATGGCCGGGCATCTGGGTGTGCCGGTCGTGCTGCTCAGCGGTGATGACGCAGCCTGTGCCGAACTAGGTGATCTGGTGCCCTCGGCTGTCACTGTCGCGGTCAAACAGGCCCTTGGCCAGGCCGCCGCCGTGGCCCTGCACCCCGCGGAGGCCCGGGAGCGCCTGCACCAGGCAGCCATCGAAGCGGTGACCGGGCGGACACGGGTCTTGCCGCTCGTTCTTGCCGGACCGCTCGAGGTTGAGGTCGACCTCTACGGCCCGTACATGGTTGACCTGGCAACACTCGTGCCAGGTGTCTCACGTGCTCGGGACGGGCGGACGGTCGCGTTCACCGCCGTCGACTTTGCCGACGCCTACCGCCTGGTTCTGCTGCTCGTGCAGCTCGCGGGCATCAAGCCCGGTTAGCCCCGCGGTACACCGCGCCGAAGCCACAGACGCGAAGCCCGCCCTCGATGAGCCGGCCCCGCTCGTGGGGCCCAAGCGGACACCGGACCGGAACGGGAGGATCATGCCGTCGACCGGGAGCCACCACGTATGCGTCCCGGTCCCTCCGGCTGGTGTTCGGGTCCCCGAAGCCCGGGGATCGGGCGAAGCCGGCGGGCGTACGGAAGTCGTCCTCGCGCAGGCCCTAGTCCGGCTCTCTCCGCCCCAAGCGGTCGGCGACGAACGCCTTGAGCGTCTCCCGGGACGGGTGTCCCCAGCCGATACAAAACGGATGCCCGGCCGGATCCGCGTACACCCGGTGACCCTCGGGAGCATCGAGATCAGGAGCGGGCTGGAGCAGTCGGGCGCCCAGGGCGAGTGCCTCTTCGTGCGCCGCTCGCGGGTCGTCGACGTGGAGATCGAGATGTACTTGCTGGGGGTTTCCATGAGGCCAGTCGGGCGGAACGTGGTCCGGTGCCAGTTGCACGCCGATCCGCCACTGCCCAGCAGCATCGATGACGCTGTGCCAGTCGTCGTCCTCGAAGACGTGCCCGCCCAGAACGCCGGCCCAGAACGTGCTCTCCGCATGAAGGTCGGCCGCGTCGAACACGATCACCTGCCGCACCATGTCCACAACACTCACGCTACGGGAATCAGTGCGCCCTTCCCAACCTCCTGCGTCGGCCGGGAAGTTGGCCTGACAGACGGATGAAGCCCCGGTAGACGGGTCCTCGACCAAGAGAACCGTCCCCACCAGGGGCTTCGCATGCTTGGTCACCTGTCCGGCGTCGACGTGTCCAGGTCTGCCCTCCGCTTACTCGCCGCCCGTCTGAGGCACTGTCGGTGCGCCCTCGGCACTCGATGGCGGCGCCTGAGTGCGGGCCGCCAGGCCCTACGCGCTCACGCTCAACTCCGCGACGGTCAGCCCTATGCCCAGCTCGCGGCCGGGTTCGCGATCGGCACCACCACTGTCCACCGGTATGTCACCGAGACCGTCGAGCTCTTGGCCGCTTTCGCTCCCCGGCCGAAGGGTGGGGGAGATCGCCGCCGACCCGTCCCTTCTGCCCGGGCAGACATAAGAAGCACGGCATGAATGTGCAGGTCATGGCCGAACCGAAGGGGCGTCTCCTATGGGTTTCACCGACCTTGGCGGACGCCGTCCATGAGGTCCGGGCCTCCCGTGAGCACGGCATCATCGACGCTCTCGCCGATGCCGGCATCAACTGCTGGGCGGACAAGGGCTGTAAGGATGCGGGCGGCACGGTCCGTCTCCTTGACCGCGGCCGATGGGACGGCCTCTCCGCCGGTCAGCAGGCCGTCAACCGGTCCCGTACGAAGGTCCGGGCGTTGGTCGAACAAGCCATCGCCACCCTCAAGTCCTGGCGACTCCTCCGCATGCTCCACCGCTCGACGACGCGGATCGCAAACCTCGTCCAAGCTGTGCTCGCTCACCACCTGGCCGGCTCAGACTGAGGATGGAGACGGCTCAATGCCCCCCGTCCGGGCTGCATCCGTCCACTTCCGCGCTATGGCTTCCGCGGCGGGAGTCGGCCGCTTGGTGACGACAGATCGGCACCCGGCAGTGGTTGACCTTCCGCCGCCAGGCGCTGACGGCCCTGGCCCACCTGCGCTGCAACCACACCTTCGCCGAACTCGAAGCCGCAATTCGCATAGGCCTGCCCCCGGCCGTCCCCGCCGCGCGAGGTCAAAAACCAGGCTGCGGAGGAACGTTTGATCGCACGAGGCGGACTCGCGTGGCTGGTATGCGGTCGGGCAGGTAGACGAATCCGTTTCCGTTGTCGAGGAGCAACCCCTCATCGACGCCGTCCACGGACCAGAGATCAACCGGCCCACCAGTGTTGTTGATCTGAAAGAAGAACTCTGTCTCCTCATCCCGACAGACGAAGATTCCCTCCACTTCAGGGCGGCTGCTGCCGGCGATTCCCTGTGCGGCGCCCATCCGGGTCCAATCCAGGCCATGCTGCGTGATCGACCGCCGATTGAGCACGGACGAGATATGGAAGAAGGTCGACGTATCAAACACGCCAGGAGTATAGGAAGCGGTGAGGCTTCCGCGTCCGTCAGGGGCTGCGAAGGCCAGATGAGCTTCCCGAACGGGTCGTTGAGGAGTCGGACGTTCATGCCGTGCTTGCCGGAGTAGAGCGTGCGACGCCAGAGCAGGCCACGTGATGTGCGGTGCAAGTCAGGCAGCGCCTCGCCCTGGAGTATCCCGATCCGCGCTGGACGGAGACGGGCGATCAGTGACGGCATGTCCGAGATCCGGCGGTCGGCGAGGGCCACGACCCGGCGCAGGTGTGTACGGGCCCTGGGTGCCGAGGGTGCGGCACTGTCCCTGCTGATGGATGCCGAGCGGACGGCCGAGGCGCTGTGGTACCCCCCGGAGACCGCGGCGCCCGGTTCGAGGATCTCCAGTTCACAGTGGGGACTACCCGGCGCCGGAAGCCGTTCGAGCCAGCGCACCTGACACGGCTACCCGCCGAACGATGGGTCGTGCTGCCGCCGGCCGCGCGCGAGCGTGGGTGTGCACGGCCAGTTGTTTCCCTCTAGCACCAGTCACCGCCGGCGCACGGGACCCTCGGATCAGGCGTCCGGGGCCCGGCAGGAGCCGGGGAGTGGGTTGGCCGCAGATGCCAGAGCGGCGAGGCCGACGGCGGCGCGTTCCGGGCCGAGGAACGGAGCCAGCACGGAGAAGGTCAGACCGGGCAGCAGGCCCGGCAACTCCGCGGTCCGGTCCGCGGCGATCCGCCGGTAGATCGCGGAGTACACCCCTCCGACCACCGTGTCGATCAACTCCTCGGTGGGGACGGGCAGTTCCGTCTCCGGCAGGTCGGTGAAGAAGTCCCGGAAGCGGGTCAGCAGCGCCTCGCGCGCCTCCCATCCGGCGGGGCCCACCGCGTCGATCTCCACGATGGCCATGACCGCGAACGCGGGTGCGTCGGCGAGTATGTCGAGCAGCGCGCCGAGCCCGGCATGTACCGCGCCCGGCCAGTCCGGGGCTTTGGCGTGGGCCTCTTCCATGGCGCCGATGACCATGGTCGTGCCGTACCGGTGGGCGGCGAGGAAGGCGTCCTCCTTGCCCTTGAAGAGGTCGTAGAAGACGGGCCTGGTGACGCCCGCGGCCTGGCAGATGTCGCTGACCCGGGTGTGGGCGTAGCCGACCTGGGCGACGGTGCGGACGAAGCCGTCGAGCAGCCGGTCGCGCTGGTTGGCGGCGACCACCTCCGGCGAGGTACGGCGCGGACCTCGTCGCAGCGAGCGCTCAGGGTCGCGTGCCATGCGGGTACCGGGCAGCACGAGTGCGGGCGGCACCGACGGGACTGTTGCCATACCACGTCCTTCCTCGGGAACTTGCCCGCACTGTATTGACTTGAATACCCGTCAGGTTTACAACTCTCACAGGTTTTCTTCTTGCGCGGACCTGCGGCGGGACGCCGCCGGAGCCGTCAGTGTCACGCACCCGCAAGGCCGCCAACAAGTGCCCTCGTGCCCTCGACGTCAGGTCGGGGACGCGCACCGGTCCGGTGGTTCCCGCAGTCCGGGAACCGCCCTGCGCGGGTCGCTGCCTTCACCCCTGAGCCGGGGGAGCGACCCGTCCTCGCCACCCACACCCCCTGTATGTCAGAGGACCCCGCATGCGCAGAAACACCGTCTCCGCCCTCGCCGCCACTGCCGCCGTCGCGGCCCTGGCGCTCCTCCCCGCCACCACCGCCTCGGCGGACAGCGCCGTGCTCACCTACGGCAGCGCCGCCGGCACGGCCGTCTCCGTCGGCGACGTACTCACCGCCTCGCTGGCGAGCGGCACCACGGCCACCCTCGCCACCAGCAGCGGCGGCACGTCCGGCATCACCTGCACCGGTTCGACGCTCTCCGCCACGGTGACCGACAACCCCGCCGCCCCGGGCACCGCCACCGAGTCCGCGACCGCCCAGACCTTCAGCGGCTGCACCAGCAACGTCCTCGGCGTCACCGGGGTGCGGAGCATCACCGTCAACAACCTGCCCTACAGCACCGCCGCCAACTCCGACGGCGCCGTCACGGTCACCCCCGCCTCGGGCAGCACGATCCAGACCACGGTGGTGCTCTCCACCCTGCTGGGGTCCATCACCTGCGTCTACCGGGCGCCCAGCCTCGCCGCCGTGAGCTCCAACAACACCAACAGCCTGACCTTCACCAACCAGGCCTTCACCAAGTTCTCCGGCTCGATCCTGTGCGCGGGCAACGGCTACTTCACGGCGACCTACGCCCCCGTGGTCGACAGCAGTGTCAGCGGCTCCCCCGCCATCTACACCAACTGACAGTCCGTCCGGGAGGGCTCCCGTGAAACCGCTCCGACCCCAAGTGCTCCTGGCGATCCTCGCGTTCATCATCTCGATCGCCTTCGTCGCCCCCGCCCAGGCCGCCGCCGGCAACCCCTACCAGCGCGGCCCGGCCCCGACCCGGGCCAGCATCACCGCCGAGACCGGCCCGTTCACCGTCGCCTCGGTCGTCGTCCCCTCGGGCAGCGGCCCGGGCTTCAACAACGGCACCATCTATTTCCCCACCGACACCAGCCAGGGCACCTTCGGCGCCGTCGTCATCATGCCGGGCTTTGTCGCACCGGAGGCGGAGATCGCCTGGTACGGACCCCGGCTCGCCTCCCAGGGCTTCGTGGTGATGACCCTGGACAGCAACGCACTGTGGGACTTTCCGACCGACCGCAGCAACCAACAGCTCGCCGCGCTCAGCTACTTGATGACCAAGAGCGCGGTGAAGAACGAGATCGACCCCACCCGGACAGCCGTGATGGGCTGGTCGATGGGCGGCGGCGGCACGCTGGAGAGCGCGGCGAGCACCCCCTCGCTCAAGGCGGCCATCGCGTTGGCGCCCTGGGACATCGTCAACGTCGGCGACCAGATCACCGTCCCCACCATGATCTTCGGCGCCGACGGGGACACCGTGGCCCCGGTCTCCACCTTCACCCTGCCCGCCTACAACGCCCTGACGAACGACCACGACAAGGCGTTCATCGAGCTCAGGAACGCCGACCACTTCACCTTCGCCAGCCCGAACACCACGATCGCCGAGTACAGCATCGTCTGGCTCAAACGCTTCGTCGACAACGACACCCGCTACGACCAGTTCATCTGCCCAACTCCCAACGACCCCAACACCGTTGCCTTCATGAACACCTGCCCGATGTAGCCCCGCAGGGAGTGCGGCAGGCACGGGTCCTCAAAGCACCCGTGCCTGCCGCGTCCCGTACGGCTCCGGCGGTTACCCCTCCGACAGCGGGGTGACCGCGATCTGGTCGATCACCGGTGCGTACGGGGACCGTTGGTCGTACGGGTTGTAGGTGTCGCCGTCGAAGTCGGGCAACTCCTCGGCCGTGAAGGTGATTTGGTTGCTTCCCTTCTTCAGCGTCACCGGGACGGTCAGCTCCCGGAAGGCGTTGAAGTGGAAGGTGGTCGGGAACAGCACCCGCTTCGCCGGTCCGCCGTTGACCGAGAGGTCGGCATGACGGGTGATCGGGTCCGGGTTGTAGTGCGTGGCCGGTGCCTGCTCGGCGTTGGAGTAGCGGACGGTCACCGCGTGCCGTCCGGCCCGCTTGGCGAAGACTTCGACAGTGAGGGCGTTGGCCTTGCCGTCGCCGATGCCGGTGACCGCCTTGCCGCCGTCGGCGAACGTGTACGCGTCGGTGACCTTGGCGGCTCCGCTGGGTGTGCCGTCCTCGGCCTGGTACACCTTCGTCGCCGACGAGCCGCCGGCCGGAGCGACTCGGAGCCGGTCCAGCACGACGCCGTGGGAGGTGCCGGTGACGGTGACCTTGTTGATGCCACCGGACAGGAACGCCCGCACCACGGCCGAGCCCTTCTTCCCGCGGCCCGCCCCGGCAACGCCCAGCTTCTCGCCGTTGAGGGACAACTCCGCCCGGCCGCCGCCGAGTTGGTCGAGCGCGAGGGCCGCTTCACCGTCGGTGGGGGAGTAGACCCAGAAGGTCGCGGACGCGCCCTTGGGCAGGGGTACGGCGCCTGGTCCCGACGCGCCCCGATACGTGTACTGCGGTCGAGTCCCGGTGAGGGTGGCGTACTCGGCCTCGTAGATCGCGGGGCTGGTCACGTTCTTGTCGCGCAGCGCCAGGTCGATCTTGTCGATGATCGCGTCGCCCTTGGTGACGCCCAGGTCCGCGTCCTGCGCCGCCAGGGTGATCCGGTGCCGGCCGGCGGTCAACTGCACGGTGGTGTCGGTGTGTCCCCAGACCACCCACTTGTAGCCGAGCGGCAGGAGCAGTTCCTGCGGGTCCGTGCCGTCGACACGGAGGAAGACGTTGGTGGGGCCCTGCTCCTGCACCAGGCCGTACAGGTTGTAGGAGTTGGCGAAGACACTGAGGTCGTACGTGCCGTCCTTCGGGACGTCCACGTCGAAGGAGAGCACCCCGTCGGATCCGGTGCGCAGACCGCCCACGTTGTAGGTACCGGAGGTCGCGAACCCACCGACGTTCGAGGGCGTGCCCTCGGGCCCGTTCTTGGAGTAGCCCCTGCCGGTGTAGGTGGCGTCCTCCGCCTCGTACGTCCCCCGCCAACCGACCGAGGGCTGGGCCGACTTCCCTCCGTGGCCGCCGGGGGAAAGGATGACCTGGTACGCGGACATCTCGTTCATGCCGGTCATCGGGAGCGTCACCGAGCCGTCCTCGCCGACGGCGATCTCCTGGTCCGCGAGCCGCAGCGGCTGGGCCGAGTCGCCGACCTGGCCGGTCCACGGGATCTCCTGCACGGTGGCGTGCACCGTCGTACCGAACAGCTTGGGGTCGATGTTCTGGAAGACGACGTCCGCGTCACCGCTCTTGCCACCGAACAGCACCCGCGACTGCTTCTTCTTCGGGTCGAGCGTGGCCACACCCTGGAGGGTGTACTGCTGGTTGGGGTGCGGGGCGGTCACCTGCACGGTGTGCCCGGACATCTGGCCGTAGGCGTTGAACAGCCACCACTGGCCGTTGCCCCGATCGGCGTCGACGGCCGAGTCGTTGAGGTTGCCGTCGATGTTCCAGTAGGCCAGGTCCGCGTCGATCTTGGACTCCTCGATGGCGGAGACCCACTGGACGACCTGGCCGGGCACGGAGAGGTGGTAGTTGTGTCCGTACTCGTTGACGTTGATCGGCAGCGGGCCGATCCCCGCGTCCTTCTCCCACTGCCGGTACTTGGTCACGTTCGTGCGGACCGCGGCGGGCGAGGACAGTTCGTGCCAGGTCATCACGTCCGGGACGACGTCGTTGGCCTTGGCGTACCGCAGGAAGCCCTTGACCTGGTCGTAGAGGATCGAGGTGTTCGGGCCCGCGATCCTGGCGTCCGGGTCCTCGTCCTTGATGAGGTGGTAGACCTCCCTCCAGGCCGCGAAGAAGTACTGCGGGTCGTTGAGCCAGGACACGTTGTTGTAGCTCCACGCGCCCGAGCCGAACATGTTCCCCTCGGGCTCGTTGAAGGGGACGTAGACGACGTGGTCCTTGTAGTCGCCCATCGTCCTGACCTGGTCGACCTGCTTCTTGATCTTCGACTTGAAGTCCGCGAGCCGTTCGGGGCCGGTGGTGCCGGGCCACTGGTACGGGAAGCCGCGGTAGATGTCGGTCATGTAGATGTAGACGTCCTTGCCGCCCGAGTCGACGAGCGGCGGCAGGACCTCCAGCGCGTCGGCGCCCGGGTGCTGGGGGCCGTCCTGCGCCTTGGTGGACACGGTCTGAAGGTGCATGCCCTCGATGAGGTTGCGGCTCGGTGCGCCATCGCCGTAGATCCCGTACAGGGAGCCGGCGGCGCCGCCGTGGAAGGCGCCGGTGTCGGCGGCCAGGTCGATGGAGAGGCGTTCCGTGTCAGCGGCGTGAGCGGTGCCGGCGGAGGGGGCGGCGAGCAGGGTGGCGAGGATCGCCGCCACCGCGGCGCCGGCTCCCGTCGTTCTCTTTCGTCTACGTCGCACTGGGGTCTCCGTGGTTTCCGTGCGGGTGCGGACACCGGACGAGTGTTGTCGAACCGGTTCGATAGTGCTGGGCCGGGAAGCTAGCACCGGGAAAATCCGGCGGCAATACCTCTGACGCGGGGAGTCGTGTCAGCTCACCCTTGAATTCCAGGGGTGTTACGAGAAGTGCGGCGAGAGGTGTTGACAGTCGCCGGGGTTGTTCCTACCTTCACTTCACGCGAACCGGTTCGATGACCGGTTGTCGCCGCTACGCAATATCGAACCGGTTCGATCCATCCAGGATCCTTCCAAGATCCACCCAAGGAGTGCCCGTGAACATCGGTGAGATCGCCCGGCGGGCCGGTGTCTCGCGGAGCACCGTGTCCTATGCCCTGAGTGGCAAGCGTGCCGTGTCGGAGGACACCCGCCGGAAGATCCAGCGCGTCATCGACGAGCTGGGTTACCAGCCCAACGCCAGTGCGCGCGCCCTGGCCAACGGCCGGACCAACACGATCGGCCTGGTCTTCCCGCCGGCCGGCAACCACTACACCGGTATGCAACTCGACTTCATCGGCAGCGTGGTGGAGGCCGCCGCCGCCCACGACTACGACGTACTGCTGTCTCCCAGTGGCGTCGACAGCGACCGTTCGTTCCAACGGCTGCTGGGGGAGCGGCGGGTCGACGGCGCGATCCTGATGGAGATCAGACTGGAGGACGATCGAGTCGACCACCTGGCCGCCCTCGGCTTCCCCTCCGTCGCCATCGGCCGCACCGCGCATCCCGAAGGCACCTGGTGGGTCGGCCTCGACCACACCGCGCTCGCGGCGGCATGCGTGCACCACCTCGCGGACCTCGGCCACCGCAGGGTCGCCTTCGTCAACCGCCCCGAGCAACTCCTGCGGGCCGGCTACGAGTCCGCCCACCGCGGGCTCGACGGCTTCACCAAGGCCGCCGCCGAGCGCGGGCTGACCGTACGGACGTACTCCTGCGGGGACGATGCGGCATCCGGCCAGGCGTGCCTGGAGCAGATCCTGCACGACGACCCGGCCACCACGGCCCTGGTCACCCTCAACGAGGCGGCGCTCGGCGGCCTGTACCGCGGACTGGCCCAGGCCGGCCGTCATGTACCCCGCGACTTCTCCGTCACCGGAGTCGTGGCCTGCCGGTGGGCCGAGACGGTGACCCCGCAGCTCACGGCGGCGGACGTACCGGCGGAGGAGATGGGCCGGCACGCCGTCGACCTCCTCGTCGAGCGGATCGACCACCCCGACGCGTCACCCCGGCACCACTTGCTCGCGCCGCCGATCTCGCTCCGTGCCAGCACGGGTCCCGGCACCCCCACGCCGTCCACCGAGTCCCGCTGACTTCACCCTTCCCCGCACGGGTCCCGGCACCCGCTGACCCAGCCCCTCCCCGAAGCACCTCCTGAGCACGGATCACGGGCATCCCTGTCCCCCCTCGTCGCCCCGTGGCTGTCCGGCATGCCCGTGATCCGTGCTCAGGAGGTGCTTCGGGGAGGGGCTGGGTCAGCGGGTGCCGGGACCCGTGCGGGGAAGGGTGAAGTCAGCGGG
>NZ_JAENRY010000164.1 GCF_016612545.1 Streptomyces sp. MBT65
GACTCCTCACGGTATGCCCCCGCCCAACCGCCGGGGGCATACCGTGAGGAGTCGTACGCCTGAGCAGGGCGCCTGAGCCGGGAGGAGACAACGGGATGGGCAGCCGTACCGCGCTGGTCGAGGATCTGATGGAGCGCTTTCCGCATGTGCCGCGGGAGGCCGTCTTCAAGGAGGACCTGTTGCGCGGGGGTGTCGCCTTCGACCCGTCCGCGCTCAGTGACAACGAGGGCGGTGAGGTGAAGCCGAAGTCGTACTTCATCTTCTCCTTCGACCACGGCACCCTGCCCGAGCTGGGCGAGGCCGCGCTCAGGCGCCCGCCCGAGGAGATCATCCTCACCGGTGGCCCGTACGACCTGCGGCGCACCGTCGTCTCCGTGCGCGTGAACCCGACCTCGCCGTACCGCGTGGCCTCCGACGAGGACGGGGTCCTCGGGCTCTATCTCGACGGGAAGCGGATCGCGGACGTCGGGGTGCCGCCGATGCCGGAGTACTACAAGCACAAGCTCGCCAACGGGAAGTCCGTCATGGAGGTGGCCCCGACCATCCAGTGGGGCTACCTGATCTACCTGACCGTCTTCCGTGTCTGCCAGTACTTCGGTGCCAAGGAGGAGTGCCAGTACTGCGACATCAACCACAACTGGCGCCAGCACAAGGCCGCCGGGCGCCCTTACACGGGCGTCAAGGACGTGGAGGAGGTGCTGGAGGCGCTCGAGATCATCGACCGCTACGACACCGCGAAGGTGTCCACCGCCTACACCCTCACCGGCGGCGCGATCACCAAGACCGTCGCCGGGCGCGACGAGGCCGACTTCTACGGCCACTACGCCAAGGCCATCGAGGAGCGCTTCCCGGGGCGTTGGATCGGCAAGGTCGTCGCCCAGGCGCTGCCGAAGGGCGACGTCCAGCGGTTCAAGGACTACGGCGTGCAGATCTACCACCCCAACTACGAGGTGTGGGACGAGTATCTGTTCAAGCTGCACTGCCCGGGCAAGGAGCGCTACGTCGGCCGCGCCGAGTGGCACAAGCGCATCCTCGACTCGGCGGAGATCTTCGGTGCGCGCAACGTGATCCCCAACTTCGTTGCCGGCGTGGAGATGGCGGAGCCGTTCGGCTTCAAGACGGTCGACGAGGCGATCGCGTCGACGACCGAGGGCCTGCGCTTCTTCATGTCGCAGGGCATCACGCCCCGCTTCACCACCTGGTGCCCCGAGCCGACCACCCCGCTCGGCAAGGCCAACCCGCAGGGTGCGCCGCTGGAGTACCACATCCGGCTGCTGGAGGCCTACCGCGCCACGATGGAGGACTTCGGGCTCAAGTCCCCGCCCGGATACGGCGAACCCGGCCCGGGCCGTGCCGTCTTCTCCGTCAGCTCCTTCATGGACAGCCTCCCCGCCGAGGAGCCCGCGGCTTTGTAAGGTAACGGTGTGGCCAACTTCTGCGACGGGTGAGCCAGGAGAGGCTCGGACACGTACAACTGCACAGAGGCGACTGACAGTTACCGTAATTGAATAGGCGGCTTGTCAGTTGTGTGGGACGCGTGAAAGGCTCTGGCTCTGTCACGAGGCAGCCCCCCTCCAACTCGCTTACTGTCAGAGCTAGTTGGCCGTCATTCGTGGATGCAGGAGACCCATGCCCGACCTGCCGACTCCCCAGGACGCCGCTGAGGCAGCGCTGTTCACCGAGAGCTGGGACGCCGTGCTGTCCTACGCCGACCTGTGCACGTCCGGAGCCGCTTCGGCCACCGAACTGGCCAGTGAGGCCTTCGCGCTGGGCATCCAGGAGGCCCGTTCCGCCGGGTCCGGCCCGATGCGCGGACCGGCCCGTCGCATACTGCCGGTGATACCGCTGCTGCTGACCGCCGTCCGCACCACGGCGGCGGCCTGGGAGTTCGCCGGGCGGGGGCACCGGCTCGACCCGGACCTGCGGCTGTGGCTCAACTCGGAGAAGGCGGCCCGCTATCACGGCATGCCGCTGCAGCGCCCGATCGCCCTGCGCGGTCTGCGGGACCTGCAAGAAGCGGACGCCGCGCTGCTGTGGCTGGCCGAGGTGGAGGCGCTGCCGCTGCCCGTCGTGGCCCGCAGGCTCGGCCTGGACCCGGCGCTCGTCTCCGGTGAACTCGCCCAGGTGCGGGGCCTGTTCAGGGACCGCTGCCACCGCAGCCACCTCGACACACCGATGGCCGCGGAGTGCCGCAGCTACGCCCGGCTGCTGGACGCGGTGACCCGTTCACCGGCCGCCGACACACCCGAGGACCTCTCACGGCACCTCGCCACCTGTGTGCAGTGCGCGGAAGCCGCCGCCTGTCTGCGGCTGGCGGGCGGCGGACTGCCCGCGGCCCTCGCGGGCGGGGTGATCGGCTGGGGTGGGCTCGCCTATCTGGAGCGCCGCCGCCGGGCCGCCGAGGTACGGCTGGGCGCTGGCCGCCCGATCGCCGAACTCGAGGCCGGGGAACCGAAGGAGGGCGCGAGCAAGGCGCGCCTCGTACGCAACGGACTGCTCGCCGCGGCCGTCCTGCTGTCCCTGGTGGCGCTCGGGGTGTCGATGATGCCGATGGGCGGCTCCGGGCACGACAACGCGGCCGGTGACGACGCCGACCGTCAGGTGGTGGCCGATCCCGGCCCCAGCATCTCGTCCGTCGGTGCCCACCCCTCGGCCACGGCCTCGCCGTCCGGCCGGCCCGCGACGAGCGGTACGGCGACCGCCCCCGGGGACAAGAACCCCGACACGGAACCCCAGGGCACCGCCTCGGCGACGGCGGGCAACTCACCTGCCCCGACGCGGAGTTCGGGTGGCGGTTCGGGTTCGGACACGCCCGCGTCGGCGAGCTGCGAGGTCACCTACGACCTCGTCGGCCAGTGGCCCGACGGCTTCCAGGCCGCCGTCACCGTCACCACCACGAAGGCCCTCGACACCTGGCGCGTCGCCTGGTCCTACCGCGACGGCCAGCAGGTCACCCAGATGTGGGACGCGAGCGTCGCGCAGAACGGCTCCTGGGTCACCGCCACCGCCGCCGACTACAACAAGAACGTCGCCGCGGACGGCAGCTTCACCTTCGGCTTCCTCGGGACGTGGGACAACAGCAAGAACTCCGCGCCGTCCGGGTTCACGCTGAACGGCGCGGCCTGCAGCGAGTAGGCCTGCCCGTACGGCCGTCACCCGCCCCGACACGATCTCCGGGCGGCTGACGGCCGCTGCACGGAGACCTCCCCGTCCACGCTGCGCCGCACCGCACGGCCGGGTGCGCCGGCCCCGGCCGGGCAGCGACAGGTCGGGGGCCGAACCCCGGGCCAGTTTCCGGCCGTTGGCGCCCGCGCTCCGCTCGAACGGGTCGTCCGGGTGGGAGACCTTCTCGCCCCGGCCGTTGTCGGTGCCGGGCACCGGCCCGAAGGCCTGCCGGCGTACGTGGTCGACCTCTTCGGACATCACCTCGTCCTCGACGCGGCTGTCACCGAGCACGATGTGCGAACCGGTGGTGCAGGCCAGGGCGCCGAGCTCCTCGGCCGAGTGCCGGGCCATCGGGTCGTTGTGCACGCGTACATGGCCGAAGTCCATGCTGTACGCCCGCTCGGCGCGTTGCAGGATGCGTGGCTCCAGCGGCCGGCCGGGAGAACCGACGGCGTCGACGACGGACGACCGCCGCTGCACCGGCACGGCCGCCTCGGTCCCACCGGCCCCACCGCGCTGCTCCTCGGCGTGCTGCTCGTCCCGCGTCCGCTGGATCGCGCGGCTCACCGCGGCGTTCCCGGCGGCCTGTTGGAGCGCGGCGAGCGGCGGCAGGGCGGCGGCGGGCCGGGGCACGGGGCGTGCGCCGGCACGGTCACCGTTGTCACCGTTCGAGCGGTTCTCTCCCTGGATACGCATACACGGTTCCCCTTCGGTCGGCGGGCGCCCTGCTCTGTTACGGGTGCCCTTCCCTCTTACCGGATGGGGGCCGGGCGGAGGGGAGTCCATAGGGGCAGACCTGAGGGGTGGGCGAGCGAGCGAGTGAGTGGGCGTGTGGGGTGAGCGGACGAGGGCCCCGGCCGCCCGACGGAGCGACGGCGGCCAGGTCCCCCGGTCTCAGAGCCGGTTCTGGCGGCGGCGCAGGGCGATGACGGCCAGCGTGCCCACTCCGGCGGTGATGAGGGCCGTGGCGCTCACGGTGGTCGCCGAGACCCCGTCGTTTCCGGTCTTGGCGAGCTGCGTGGTCGTACCGGGGGAGGCTGTTCCCGAGGCCGCGGCGGAGGACGTCGTGGTGGCGGTCGGGGAGGTGGTCGCGGACGGGGTGGCCGACGCGGAGGAGGTGCTGGACGCGGAGGGCGTCGTCGATGCCGTCGGGGTGGTGCCGGAGGCCGCCGCCTTCACGACGGTCGACGCCGACGCGCCGCAGAAGGTGGTGCCGGTGAACGGCGTCGATCCCTCGTTGACGAACACACAGGGGTGCACGGTGGTCGTCCCGGCCGGCGCGTCCTTGCGGTAGGCCAGGCGGATCTTGGTGACCGTGCTGCTGTCCGCCGCCATGGAGGCGTCCTTGCCGACGATGTCGAAGCCGTAGATGTCCGGCTCGGCGCCGGCGGTGATCGGCTGGAGCGTCTTCCAGGTGCCGGAACGCAGTACCTGCACGGTGGCGTAGCGGCTGGTGAACAGCACCTCCGTCAGGTTCTCGTACGCCGAGGGCGTGCTGTTCTTCACGGTGGACCCGAAGGTGATGCCGGGGCCGCCCGCGGTGACGGTGGCGGGTACGGCGGACAGGCCGACGGTCGGTGCGTCGACATGCACGGTGTCCTCGTCGCTGTCGTCGGCGGCGCCCGAACTGCCGTAGGAGACAAGGGTGGTGAGCTTCAGGCTCTGGGTGCCTCCGTTGCTGTCGCCGTGGTGCGGGGTGCCCATGGGCAGGCCGAGGCGCAGTTGTACGGTCCGCGACTGGGCGGCGGCCAGCGGGAAGGACTCGGGCAGTTCGCCGGAGAACTGTGTGCCGGACAGGGTCAGCGGCACGGTCTTCCATGTCGTTCCGCTGAGCCGGTACTCCAGGCTGAGGGCGTTCGGCGGCAGGCCGGCACCGCCGTCGACGTGGTAGATCAACCGGGCCGAACCGGTGTCGTCCGTACCGACGTTGGACGCCGTGGTGGTGAAGTCGACCGGCCGGCCCGCCAGTCCGATCTCCGCCGGGGCCGCGGTGGAGACTTCGAGTGTCGGCGGCTGCGGGTCCGCCGGCGCGGCGGTGGCCGCGGGCGCCAGGGCGGCTCCGGAGGCGGCCAGCAACAGCCCGGCCCCCCCGGCTGTGACGGACGAACGCAGCGTGCGTGCGGTGCTGTTCAACGTTTCCCCCAGGATGCGTGTGTGCCGCGGCCGACTACCGCGCCCGAGCCGACGAGTGGATCAGCCCGCCTTCTCGCCCAGTTGGACCTGCGGATCCGGCAACGCGTTGTGGTGGCTATTGCGACGGTTCTGTCACCGGACGGTTGTGGATTCGTGCGGGCGTCGGGGTGGGGGCCGTCGCGATCGGATCGAGGAGTCGTCGTGGTGTGTTGATCGCGGCGGAGACGGGATCGGGCTCGCGGCCCGACTCCCGGAAACCGGGGCCGGGTTCGATGCGGATGTCCGGGACCGGGACGGCCGTACCGCACTCCTGGCAGTGGCCGTCGTGGTCGAGGAGGCCTCCGTCCAGGTCGTGGCGGAGGACGCGCTTCGGTCCGTGCGGGGAGTAGAAGGCCTCGCCCCAGTTCATCATCGCGTGCACGGCCGGCCACAGGGCGACGCCCTTGTCCGTCAGCCGGTACTCGACGCGGCCGGCTCCGTCGTCCTCGCGGGTGAGGACGCCTTCCTGCGTCAGCGACTTCAGCCGGCTGGTCAGGACGGCTCGCGGGATCCCGAGCTGGGTGGCGAAGTCGCCGAACCTCCGTACTCCGTAGAACGCGTCGCGGACGATCAGGAGCGTCCATCGCTCCCCTACGACCTCCAGCGTTCGAGCGAGGGGGCAGTTCCCGTCCGCGTAGGTGTTGGGGAGCGTCATGCCTCCGACTCTACCAGCGGCAGTTCACTCACTGAACTGACAGTGCTACGGTGTCCATCAGGAGCAGTTCAGTCACTGAACTGACCAGGTCGACCTTGAGGAGGGCGCCGCATGTACCAGTTCCTTGTTTCCTTCACCGTCCAGCCGGACCGTCGCGAGGACTTCGTCCGGGCGGCCCGGAGGACCGCCCGCGACTCCCTCGCGAACGAGCCCGGCTCGCAACGGTTCGAGGTCGTCGCGGACGAGGACAACCCGGACGTCTTCTACCTGAACGAGGTCTACGCCGACGTCGACGCGTTCGACGCGCATGCCGCCGGTCCGTACTTCGCCGCGTTCTTCGCCGAGGCGGGTGCCTACGCCGAAGGGCCGACGTGGCTCATGAGGGGCAACGTCGTCGGCGACAAGGCCGTGGCCTGAGCCATTCCCGTTCCCATTCCTGTTGCCGTTGCCGGCGACACCCACGAAAGACGAGGTCCGTCATGTCGTCGTCCGTACTCATCACCGGCGCGTCCAGGGGGATCGGCCGGGCCGTCGCCGTCGCGCTGGCGGGCCGGGGGCACCGGGTGATCGCCACCGCCCGCGACCCGGAAACGCTGGCCGACCTCCATGTCGACCGGCGTCTTCGCCTCGATGTCACCGATCAGGAGAGCGTCGACCGGGCCGTCCGGGACGCCGGTGACATCGACGTACTGGTCAGCAACGTCGGCGAGACCGTGCGCGCGCCCCTGGAGAGCGTCCCGCTCGCGGAGGTCGAACGGCTCTTCCAGGTCAACACGCTGGGCGCGCTGCGGGTGGTGCAGGCCGTGCTGCCCGCGATGCGCGAGCGAGGGGCGGGCCGTCTCGTCTTCATCTCCAGCATCCAGGGACGCCTGGTGCTGCCCATGATCGGCCCCTACGGCGCCAGCAAATGGGCACTGGAGGCACTCGCCGAGACGCTCGCCATCGAGACGGGTCACTTCGGCGTCAAGGTGAGTGTCGTCCAGCCGGGCGCGGTCTCGTCCGGCGGCGGCGAACGCGCCAGGGTGTTCCTCGGCGAGAACGACCCCTACACCCCGCTCTACGACGCCCTGCCCGCGCTCCGGGGCGAGGTCATCACCCCGGAGGAGGTGGCCGCCGCGGTCGCCGACACGATCGAACACCCCGAACCGCCGCTGCGCGTAGCGGTCGGCGCACCTGCCGAGCGCGCGTTGCGAGCCCGCAAGGAGGCTCCCGAGAGCGAGCCCTTCCTGCTGGCCGAGATCAACTGGTAGGCGGCGCGGAGGGATCAGAGCACGAGGACCGTCATCCAGAGCGGCCACATCCCCACCGTGAGGACGAGCACCGTGCGTCCACTGAGCCAACGGCCGATCCAGGCAAGGGTGTTGTGTTCAACTGCCCCGGTTCGTAGGGCTCGTTCGGCCAGCAGATGGCTCAACTGGCGTGATGCGAACAGCGCGCTGGGCACGGCGATGACCAGAGAAGCCGCGATCCGCACATACCGGCCCGTGGTCGCGTTGCCCGGAATCAGCAGGAGGCTTCCGACTCCGAGCAGGACCGCGATCACGAACCACACCCATGAGCGGAACGCCAGCACGTCGGAAGCCGGGGACCACACGCCGTTCTCGGCCTTCCGGTGGATCTTTCCCGGTCGAAGCCTGAGCAGCTCCGCGACGGCCTCGTCGGCTTCGGCGGCCGCGGTCGCCGCCTCCCGCCGGTCCCCGCGTTCGGAAACGAGGAACACCCAGGTGGTCAGGCGGGTTTCGAGGGCTCGCAGGATTCCCTCGTGATTCCTGATCACCGCAGTCATCGTCGTCGCCGTCCCTGTCGCCGGTAGGAGGGGTACTCCCCGTACGGCCCGCTAGCCATGGTCGTTCCGCCGTACCGTATGCCGATGCCACCCGCGTGCCGCGTGCGGCGGTGATGGTGTCGACGGTTCGCCTCGCACCCCGATCGCCGAGCTGCCCTGCCGGTGTGGACGGGCTTCTCAGTACGGAGCCATCTCCAAGTCGCCGATCACGTCCAGACCGACCTGGGCCGCGAGCCACGGGGCGCGTTCGGCCTCGATCTGCTTGACGTGGACGAAGACCGTGTGGTCGGGCGCGGGCTCCTCGATGTCGAGGTCACGGACGTTCACGCACAGCGTCACGAACGCACCTCTCGTACCACAGATGCCCAGGCCCACTTCCGGGGCTTCGGGCCAGCCGTCGAAGTCCCACCGGACCGAGGCAGGCCCCTCGCCCACCGCCTTGAGGAACGGCTCGACCGTTTCCGGGGGCATGGCCCAGCCCCGCAGCCGGACGGGGAAGCGCGCTGCCGCATCGGCCTCGTCGTCCGGGGAGCCGTCCCGGTCCCCATGCGCAAACCACTCGGCGTTCGGAATCAGTTCCAGCAGTTCCGCGAGAACGTCCGCCGAGGAGACCTGTGCCTCGAAATCGACTTCGAGATTCCGCAGATCGGCGATCGCGAGCAACCGCGCGACAACACGCAGGCCGTCCGCGAGATCAGTCGTTCTGAGAATGGGCTGCGCATAGGAGTTGGACATGGCGGTCATCCTGACACCGGCGGTTCCTGGGCCGGCGGTTCTTCGGCTGACGGTTCGGTCGCCGGGGCCACCATGGGGTTCCGGAGACGGCCGTAGGAGAGGACGAGCGCCGTCGCCAGGACGACCGCGCAGGTGAGGGCGAGTGGATTGACCCAGCCGCTCACGAAGTCCTTGTGTGCGCCGTTGTCCCAGCAGCCGACCAGGTAGCAGAGAGTCCCCATGGCGGCGGAGGCCTTGACGATGTGTCCCCCAGCTGTCGACCGGTGTCTCCGAAGGGCGAAGTCCCTTTGCCGGCTGCCTGGTTGGGCTGTGGCGAGGGGATCAACATAGTTGCCGCGAGTGCCTCGTCGAATAATCGTTGGCGTTCCGTGGGAGTCGGAGGCTAGGTTTCTTCTCGTCCCAGTGGTGGCCGGTCGGTCGCCGTTGTCGGTTGAGTGTGTTGGGGAGGTGTGACTGATGGCTGTCTCTGTGATGGGCGTTGCCCGCATCCGGAAGTTCATCAAGTCCACTCCCGTGGCCTCCGGCTGACCTCTCCTCTCTTCCCGCGTCTGTGTGCGCGGTGCCGGGGCCACCCTTGTGAAGGGTCACCCCTTGTCTTTCTCTTCTCTCCCGGGTTCGTCCTCGTCTTCCCTGCATCCCCTCGTGCCCTACGGCTGGGACGCGGGCTGGGAGGCCGAGTTCGCCCCGTTCGCCGGGCAGGGTCTGCTGCCCGGCCGTGTCGCGCGGGTCGACCGTGGTCTGTGCGATGTCATCACCGCGTTCGGTACGGTCCGTGCCGACACCGAGTTCGTCGTCCCGCGTGACCCGATGAAGGTCGTGTGCACGGGCGACTGGGCTGCCGTGGATCCTGAGGGCGGCAGTCCACGTTACGTACGGACGCTGCTGCCGCGCCGTACCGCCTTCGTGCGTTCCACCTCCTCCAAGCGGTCCGAGGGGCAGATCCTCGCGGCCAATGTCGACCACGCGATCGTCGCCGTACCGCTGAACGGGGAGATCGACCTCGGCCGTATCGAACGGTTCCTCGCGCTCGCCTGGGAGTCCGGCGCCCAACCCGTCGTCGTGCTGACCAAGGCCGACCTCGTGCCGGACGCGACGACGTTGTCGTATCTCGTCGACGACGTGGAGACGACGGCGCCGGGCGTGCCGGTGCTCACCGTCAGCGCTGCCGCCGGGGACGGGATCGACGTGCTCGCCGCGGTCGCCGCCGGGGGTACGTCCGTGCTGCTCGGGCAGTCCGGTGCGGGCAAGTCGACGCTCGCGAACGCGTTGACCGGCGAGGACCTGATGGACGTCCAGTCGACGCGTGACGTCGACGGCAAGGGCCGTCATACGACCACCACGCGCAACCTGCTCGCCCTGCCCGGCGGCGGGGTGCTGATCGACACACCGGGGCTGCGCGGGGTCGGGCTGTGGGACGCGCAGACCGGGGTCGGGCAGGTGTTCGCCGAGATCGAGGAACTGGCGGGGCGGTGCCGCTTCCACGACTGCGCCCATGTCGCCGAACCGGGGTGCGCGGTGCTCGCCGCCGTCGAGAACGGCGAACTGCCCGAGCGCCGGCTCGACAGCTACCGCAAGCTCATGCGCGAGAACCAGTGGATCGTCGCCAAGACCGACGCCCGGGCCCGCGCCGAACTGCGCCGCGACTGGAAGCGGAAGGGCGCGGAGGGCAAGGCCGCCATGGAGGCCAAGAGGGGGCGCTGGGCGTAGCGGTCCGGTCCGGCAGAGCGTCAGCGTCGCGTCCGATTTCCGCCAGCCCCGCCCCCGGGGATGGCGGAGACTGGATCGCGTGATGGACGAAGACAGCAGGTACGAAGCCGTGCGGAGCCGGGACGCCCGGTTCGACGGTGAGTTCTTCTTCGGGGTGACCACGACCGGGATCTACTGCCGGCCCAGTTGCCCCGCCGTGACGCCGAAGCGGCGCAATGTGCGGTTCTACGCGACGGCCGCCGCCGCGCAGGGTTACGGGTTCCGGGCCTGTCGGCGGTGCCGTCCGGACGCCGTGCCGGGGTCGGCCGAGTGGAACGTGCGCGCCGACGTCGTGGGCCGCGCCATGCGGCTGATCGGCGACGGCGTCGTGGACCGCGAGGGCGTCGCCGGGCTCGCCGTGCGGCTGGGATACAGCGCACGGCAGGTCCAGCGGCAGCTCACCGCCGAACTCGGCGCCGGCCCCGTCGCCCTCGCCCGGGCCCAACGCGCGCACACCGCCCGCGTGCTCGTACAGACCACCGATCTGCCGATCACGGAGATCGTCTTTGCCGCCGGGTTCGCCAGCGTAAGGCAGTTCAACGACACGATCCGCGCCGTCTACGCGTCGACCCCGAGCGAGTTGCGCACCAACGCCCCCAAGGCACCCAGAGTTCCCAAGGCCCCCCGTGGGTCCAAGGCAGGGACGACCGCGCCCGGACCGGTCGGCGGAATCCCGCTGCGGCTCGCCCACCGGGGCCCCTACCTCTCCGCCGCCGTCTTCGACCTGCTGGCACGCGAAGCCGTCCCCGGCGTCGAGGAGATCACCGGCACCCCCGGCCGCCGCACCTACCGCCGCACCCTCCGCCTCCCCTACGGCACCGGGATCGCCGCCGTCGACGAACGACCCGGCGCCCTCAGAGCCGCGTCCCCCGCCCACCCCGGCGGCTGGCTCGACGCCCGGCTGCACCTCACCGACCACCGTGACCTGACCACCGCCGTCCAGCGGCTACGACGGCTCTTCGACCTCGACGCCGATCCGTACGCCGTCGACGAACGGCTCGGCGACGATCCCCGGCTCGCCCCGCTCGTCGCCGCCCGGCCCGGCCTGCGCTCACCGGGCACCGCCGATCCCGAGGAACTCGCCGTACGGGCGTTGGTCGGGCGGGCGGAGGCCGAGCGGCTGGTGCGGCGGTACGGCACGGCGCTGGACGTCCCGTCCGGCGGCCTCACCCATCTCTTCCCCGAGCCGTCGGCGCTGCTGGCGGCGGCCGCGCCCGGCGACCCGCTGACCGCCCTCGCCACCGCCCTGGCCGACGGCACCGTACGACTCGACGCCGGCGCCGACCGGGACGACGCGCAGCAGGCCCTGCTCGCGCTGCCCGGCATGGACGCCGCGACCGTCGCCGTCATCCGCACCCGCGCCCTCGGCGACCCGGATGTGGCGCCGCCCGGCGTCGACATTCCGGACGCCTGGCGCCCCTGGCGTTCCTATGCCGCACAACACCTGTACACAGCAGGGGAGTTGGAGTTCCGATGAGCACGACCGCCACCACGAACACGATCACGAACACGACCGCGCCGGACAGCATCCGTTGGACGAGTTTCGAGAGCCCCCTGGGGCAACTCCTCCTCACCGCCGACGAGTCCGGCGCCCTCACCTCCCTCTCCGTCCCCGGGCAGAAGGGCGGCCGCACCGTCCAGCCGGAGTGGCGGCGGGACCCCGGCCCCTTCCGCGCCGCGGGTGAGCAGCTCGCCGCCTACTTCGCCGGTGAACTCAAGGAATTCCACCTGGAGTTCAGCACCTCCGGCACCGACTTCCGCGAGCGGGTGTGGACCGCCCTGGACTCCGTCCCGTACGGCGCGACGACGACGTACGGCGAGATCGCCGCGCGGATCGGCGCGTCCCGGGCCGCCGTTCGGGCCGTGGGCGGGGCGATCGGCGCCAATCCGTTGCTGGTTGTCCGCCCGTGCCACCGCGTGATCGGCGCGGACGGAACGCTGACCGGCTATGCGGGCGGTCTCGACCGCAAGGTCCAACTCCTCACCCTGGAAGACGCGTTGGCCTGAGCTACTCCGACTCCAGGCCCCAGCTGTGGATCCGCCGGGGGTGGATGCGGATCACCTCCTCGCTCATGTGCGGCCCCAACTCATGCGGGCCGATGAGGAGTTCGGCCTCGCCGCGGATGTCGATGCCGCGTACCTTCCAGGGGCTGACGCTGACGATGTCGTCCACGACCAGGGCGACCTTCGGGTTCTTCCGCAGATTGCGCCACTTCTTCGTCGTACCCATCGCATATCCGCCCACCAGGATCGTCCCGTCGGGCTGCGGGAAGAAGCCGACGGGGTTGGCCTGCGGTTGGCCCTGCGGGTCGACGGTGGCGAGGCGTCCCAGCCGCTGCGAAGTGAGGTAGGCGCGTTCGGCCGCGGTGAATTCGGTCATGACCGCAGCCAAACACGCCTGCCCGCCCCGCGCATCGGCCTGCGGTCCCAGGTCGCCGTCCGCCCTGCGTCGTACGCCGGACAGGGGACGCGGAGCCCCTCCCCGGTGATGCTCCGCCGTCGGCCCCCTCCCGCGTGGCACGGTCGCCTCCTCGTGGTCGGTGGGGAGAGGTGGAGCGTTCATGGTCGGGGCCGGACGGATCGTCGTGGCAATGCTGGTGGCCGTACTGGGAGCGGGAGTTGGGCAGGGTACGGCGACCGCCGACGCCCCGGCCGCCGAACCGTTCGGCACCTGGACCGGCACCTGGGAGGCCGCCCCCTCCGGAACCGCCCCGGCCCGGCCCGGCGCCTCCCTCCGCAACGTCGTCCACCTCAGCGTCGGCGGCAGCGCCACCCGCGTCCGGCTCACCAACCGGCTCGGTACCGCGCCCCTGCGGCTCGACGCGGTGACCGTCGCCCTGCGCGAGGACGGTCCGGACGCGGTGCCCGGCTCGATGCGGGTCGTCACCTTCGCGGGCGCCCGGACGGTCACGATCCCGGCGGGCCAGGACCTGGTCAGCGACCCCGTCCCGCTCGCCGTGCCCGACAGCGCGGACCTGCTCGTCACGGTCCACACGCCCGACGACTCCGGCCCGGCGACCTACCACCGCGCGGCCGGACAGACCAACTACCTTGCCCCGAGCGGCGATCGGGCCGCGGACATCGACGGTTCCGCGTACAGGACGACCACCACCTCCTGGTACTACGTCACCGGCGTCGACGTCCTCGACGCCCCGGCGGCCGGCAGTGTCGTCACCCTCGGCGACTCCCTCACCGACGGCAACGGCTCCACCCGCGACGCCAACCACCGCTGGCCCGACCGGCTCGCCGAACGCCTCGCCGCCCTGCCCGCGTACCGTCGCCTCGGTGTCCTCAACGCCGGCATCTCCGGCAACCGCCTGCTGCGCGAGAACGTGGGCCCGAGCGGGCTGGCCCGCCTGGACGCCGACGCGCTGTCGCGGTCGGGGGTGCGCGTGCTGATCGTCCTCGAAGGCATCAACGACATCAACGGCACCCCGAACGCCACCGACCCCGCCGCCTTCGAGGACGCGTACCGCACCCTCGTGACCCGCGCGCACGCGCACGGCATCCGCGTCATCGGCGCGACCCTCACGCCGTACGGCGGCGCCGGCAACTTCACGGCCGCCCGGGAGGCCGTACGGCAGAAGGTCAACGTCTTCATCCGCGGCGGCGGGCCCTTCGACGGGGTGGTCGACCTCGACGCCGCCGTCCGCGACCCGGCGCAGCCGCAGTGGATCATGCCCGGCTACGACAGCGGCGACCATCTGCACTTCAGCGACGCGGGCATGCGGGCCCTCGCCGACGCGGTCGACCTCACCGCGCTGACCTCAGGAACCCGCTGGATCCGATGAGCCCCATGGGGGTCAGCCCCAGATGACGGCGCCCAGCCACGCGCCCGCGATCAGCAGACAGGTGAACAGTTCGGTCAGCACGCTGGAGCCGCCCGAGCGCATCGCCGTACGGAGAGAGGCCATGGCCTCGCCGTGCCGGCCCAGCCGGATGCGTTCGTGGAGGTAGATCCCGGCCATGAAGCCGGGGATCGCGCCGAGCACGGGGATCAGGACGAAGCCGAGCAACGCGCCGACTCCCGCGTACACGCCCATTCGGGGGGTCGCGCCGCTCGCGCGCAGTCGGCGGGGCGGCAGGGCCCAGCGCACCACCTGGGAGAGGAAGAGGACGACCGTGGCGCCCACCAGGACGCCCCAGGACACCGGCTGCGGGTCCTTCAGCGCCCACCACAGGACCGCGGCCCACACCAGCCACGACCCCGGCACTCCGGGCACCAAGACTCCGCACAGGCCGAGCAGGACGACCACGCCGACCAGCAGGAGTTCACCCACTCCCATCTGCCCAGCCTGCGGGATCCCGGGTGAAACCGCAGGTCAGCCACGGGCCACCCAGCCCCGGTCGTGGGCGTGCCAGCCCAGTTGCAGCCGGGTCGTCGCGCCGGTCAGCTCCATCAGCCGCCTCACCCGGCGCTGGACCGTCCTCAGGCCCACATCGAGCTGTTTCGCGACGCTGGCGTCGGTCAGCCCGGCCAGCAGCAGGGACAGCACCTCCAGGTCGGCGGGGTCGGGGCCGTCCGGTGCCCGCTCGGTGGCGCCGGACGGGCCCGGGCGCAGCGGGAGCGCGTCCCGCCAGACCGACTCGAAGAGCCCGCGGAGCAGCTCCAGCAGACCGCTCGCGTGCACGACGAGCGCGGCGGGCTCCGCGGTGGGCGAGGTCAGCGGCACCAGCGCGAGGGTCCGGTCGGCGATCACCAGCTTGGTCGGCACCTTGTCCACCACCCGCACCTGTTCGCCGCGGCCGAGCGCGGCGGTGAGTTCGGTGACGCCGTCGGGGAGGTCGAGCACCGCGCGTTCGAGGACGACCCGGTAGCGGACCCCGCGGCCGGCGGCCTGCTCCTCCGCGTCGTTCTCCCCGCTGGTGACGGCGACCGGGTTCCCGGTGACCAGCGCGCAGACCTCCTCGGTCGCGCCGAGCTGGAGCTGGAGGAAGCGCCGGGTGACGGCGGCGGCGCCGATCACCACCTCCACCAGGTCGTGTACGGCGGGTTCGGCGGCGCCGGTCCGGTACTCCTCGGCGAGCAGCGCGGCGGTCAGTTCGGCCTGGTCCAGTTCGTGGCGGCGCTGGGTGAGCAGGGCGCTCAGGGCGACGCCGGGTGGGGCGGCGACCCAGCGGCCGGGGCGGGCCGAGGACTGGGCCGCGAGTCCGTGCCGCTCCAGGCGGCGCAGGGTGCGCTCGGTGTCGTACTCCCCGATGGCCAGGCGTCGGGCGAGATCGGGTACGTCCGCGGCGCCGACGGACACCAGTGCCCGGTACGCGGACTCGTGTGCCTCGTCCAGGCCTATCGCCGCGAGCATCGGTGCGGCCCCTCCTTCGCGGTGTGTGCGGTGTGCGGTGTGCGGTGTGCACGGTGCGTGGTGTGCATGCGGTGCGCGGTGTGCGGTGTGGCGGAAAACAGCCACGGCGTGAACCCGCCTCGGCACATCATCGCCGTATCACCCGTCACTCTGCCAAGGTTGCGCCCCAGGGGCATCAACTGCCGCCCGTAATGCGCGTATTGGGCCTGCTTGGCCTGCGGGTTCGTGCGCGACGGGCCGTGGGGGAGGCGGGCGGGAGTCACAGCGGATCTTCAGGAAAGCGGGTCACACTCGGGCCTGGACGGGCCGAACCCGCAACGGGATCCGGCCAGTTGGAACGTGACCCGGACCCCTGCGGTGCGCAGGCACGCAGGGGAGCTGGGGCCGGGTCACTCAGCTGTCGCCGGGCGGTCCTCCCGTGGGGGGTGGGGCCGCCCGGCGGCCCTGTGCTGTCCTGCGCGTCCTGCGCCGTGCTGTTCCGGATGAGTGTTCGCCACGTCGCCCGACACGCCCTGCGAGCAGGGGCGCGCACCCGATTTTCCGGACGCCCCGTTTCCAACTGGCCCGTGCGGTGGACAATTAGGGGCATGAGCCAGCAGGGGGGAACGCCGACCGGTCACGAGGACGACTGGTGGAGCCAGCTGTACGACGACACCCCGGAGGACACGGGGCCCACGGCCGCGGGCGACTCCGTCGACGACCGGTTCGCCTCGGCGGCGGGGACGGTCGGCGGAGGGTCCGGTGAGTCCGGGTCCCTCGATGCCGGGGAGGGTGTGACTTCGGCGGGCGAGGGGGCGCGTCCGGTGGATGAGGTGACGCGCCGGGTGGGTCCGGGTGGCCCGGGGTTCCGCGCGACAGCCGACTCCGCGGTGCCCGCCGACGCCGATCCGGTCGCCCCGCGTGCTTTCTGGGAGCCACCGTCCAGTGCGCCTCCGGGTGCTGCGGCGTTCCCACCACGACCTCCGCTCCATGCGCCGACGCCCGGTGAGGATCGGGACGGCGGTGGGGGTGGCTCGTCCGGCGGTTCAGGGCCGGTTGGTGCCGGGAGCGGTTCGGCGGGTGGCACCGGTGGGTCCCCCGGCCTCCGGGGCGACGCGGCGGGCACGGCGGTGCCGGGCGACCGCCCGACCGTAGTCACCGGCGATGGCACGCCACCGCCTCCGCTCCCGCGAGGCGCACGCCCGGATCCGCCCGACGAGCCTCCGGTGTTCACGCCGGTGGCGCCCGCTGCTCCCGGTGACGGGACCTCGCTTCCTTCGGTGCCGGGAGGTGCCGGCGCAGACCGGCATGGCGAGCCTCCGCTGTTCACACCCGTTGCACCCGCCGCTCCCGGCGACGGGACCTCGCTTCCTTCGGCCCCCGGAGGTGCCGGCGCGGATCGGCAGATCGAGCCTCCGTTGTTCACGCCGGTGGCGCCCGCTGCTCCGGGCGACGGGACCTCGCGTCCTCCGGTGCCGGGAGGTGCCGGCGCGGATCGGCACGCCGAGCCTCCGTTGTTCACGCCGGTGGCGCCTGGTGCTCCTGGCGACGGGACCTCGCTTCCTTCG
>NZ_JAENRY010000165.1 GCF_016612545.1 Streptomyces sp. MBT65
CCCCACCACGCCCCCCACTCCCGACGTGCCACCGGCCACCCGCACGTTCGAGATGCGCTTCACCTCCACACCCCGAGGGGCCCGCCTCGCCCGCCGCCTGACAGCCGTTCGCCTGGACGCGTGGGGCATCCCGTACGGCACCGACCCGCACGACACCCTCGTACTGATCGTCGCCGAGCTCACCGCGAACGCCGTACGCCATGGCCACGTCCCCGGCCGGGACTTCCACCTCCGCGTGCACACCCTGGCGGACGCCGGCGGCCGTACCGTCCGCATCGAGGTCACCGACACCCGCGCCGAACGGCTGCCCCGACGCCCCACCACCGCTCCGGAGGCCGACGGCGCCGAGGAGAGCGGGCGCGGGCTGCTCCTCGTATCGCGGCTCGCGGCCCGCTGGGACTGGCACCCGCGTGCGGACGGGCCGGGCAAGACGGTGTGGGCGGAATACGGGCTCTGAGGCGCCCTTGTCTCCTTGTCCTCCGCCTGATCTCTCACGCGTCATGGGCGTGTCGTGTGGGTAAACCGATGGTAGGACTTTGTGTCGCGAACAGGCCACGCCGTGTCGGCCCGCATGAGACCTTGGCATACGCGCACGTGGTCCGCGCGGGTGTTTCGGAGGGGGACCGAATGGGGCGGAACTTGCAGCGGTTGACGCTGGCCGAGGCCATCGAGTCGTTGCGGACGGACCTGGAGGCCGCGCAGCGGCAAGGAGTGGGCAGGACCATCGGCTTCAGTGTCGAGGACATCAGCGTGGAGCTGGATGTCGAGGCCGAGCGGAGTGACAGCGCCGAAGGTGGCGTGGCCTGGTTTGTGACCGCCAAGGGCGGGCGGACGTGGACGCGGCGCAACGCCACCCGGCTGGTCGTTTCGCTCAAGCCGCGTGGCTCGATCAATGTGACGGACGGGGACGGACGGGCGCGCGACAGCGCTCCTCCCCGCAACAGTCCACCGCCTCAAGGCAGTTCGCTTCCGCATCACACTGACGGCTCGGCGCGGTGACACGGTGGCTGGAGCCCTTCCGCAGGAGCCGCCGGGGGGCGGTTCGGCGGACGACGAAGCCGATGGCACCCCGGACCGGCTGGTCGAGATCAGCCTGCGGGATTCCGGGGGACGGATAGTCGGGCACGGATCGGGGTGGCTGCTCGACGAGGATCTGGTACTGACCGCGGCGCATGTGGTGTGGCCCGCGGCTCGTCCGCACGGCGGTGAGGTGGTCATCGAGGTCCGGTGCGGAAACGTCCCGCCCTATCGGCCCTGGCACCGCTGCGAGATCGTATGGCTCGGGTCGGCCGGGCCGGGGTCCGCGGCGGGTTCGGTGGGGGCGGGTGGTGATTCCACCGATCCGGACGCCGCTCTGCTTGTCGTGACCGGTGCCGGGTGGCGGCCGCCCGACCCCCGGTTCCCGCCCCGGCTGGGCTCGCAGGGCACGGCCATCACCGAGTTCGAGATCTTCGGCTTCCCCGCGTTCCTGTACACCGAACAGCATGCCTACGACGTCCATCAGAGCGGGGGACGGCTGCGGCCCGCCAACCTCAGCCGGTCGGAGATGCGGACCGTCGAGGTCAGCGCCGAGGACACGCCCCCGAGTCCGGCGGGCTGGCAGGGCATCTCGGGTGCCGCCGTGCTCATCGAGGAGCAGCGGGCGGTGATCGGAGTCGTGGTCGGGAGCGATCAAGGCGACGTCCGTCGGCTCAGCGTCCTTCCGGTGACCCGGCTGACCTCGGATCCCGGGTTCCAGCGGCACTGGCGGGAGCACCGGCAGGGCGCGGCCCACAATCGGCGCAAGGTGCTCGCCGCTGTCCGGCTGCGGCTGGAGCGGGCCGAACCGCTGGAGACCGAGGACTCCCGGCGTGCGCTGCTGGCCCGGCTGCTGCCGGACATGGTTCAGGATCCCGAGATCGTCTTTCTGGACCACGGATCCGTCCTCGCCGCGCTGGTCGACCGGCTCGCCCCGCGTCCCGACGGCTTCACCATCCTGGCCTCCGCCTATGCCGAGGCGTATCAGGAGGACGAGGCGACCATCGGCGAACTGTGTTTCCTGGCCGAGGAGTTCCGCGCCCTGGACGTCATGGGAGCCGAGATCTGGCTCGGACTGCGTGACGCCCTGCGGAAACTGGTGCAGGACGACCTGAACGGCGTGCCCGTGCCCTCGTTCTACGCCCAGGCGGTCGAAGGCAGGGCGGACACGTCGCTGCCGGCCCGCTGCGACGAGCCCTGGAAAGCGTTCGTACGTCTGCTGTGCGTGGGCACGGACACCGAGCAACTGCGCTTTCTGGAACTGCTCGCCAGCGCGGTGGGCGGTTCGACCGCCGACACCGTGCGGCAGTACAACCGGCGGTGGGCGGTCCAACTGGACATCAACAGGCGGGACATGGCCGGACAGGAAGGAGAAGGCGTTGATCCGAGGGTCGCGGCGAGCGGTGAGTACGGCGGCCATGCCCACCAAGTGGACCAGCTTCGGCGTCGGTTGATCAGCGCTCCCGTACAACGACCCACCTCTGCGCGCCTGTTGGTCGAGCTGACTCCGGATCCGAACAGTGATCCGGACCGCTGGACGGTGTCGTTCTACTTCCAGTGCCGGCCGCGGCCCAGTGCCTGGCGGCGGTTGCCGATGCCGCTCGCCGAACGGGTCATACCGCTCAATCAGTTGCTCGAACGGGTCGAGTCGGCCCGCCGCACCCTGCGGGAGGTGTACGGGGTGCTCGACGGCCGGATCGAGATCGAGTACATCCTGCCGCTGGAACTCATCGATCACCCCGACCGGCTGATCGCCTCCGGCGGGCTGCCCCACGAGGCCGCCTCCTTCCCGCTGGTCGTGCACAGCCTGGACCGGTTGCAGAACCGGACGTGGCGCGCGGTGTGGCAGGAGCACTGGCGGCGCACCCGTCGGACATCGGGCGAACTGCTCTTCCAGGTGGCCGCGTTGGATCAGACCGACACGGTCGCGGCCGAACCCGTCGGGGGTGTGCTGCTGACCGAGAAGCCCGGCTCGGACATCGGCCGCCGTGAGGTCAGCCTGGCCCTGAGGCATGGCGTCCCGCTGGTGATGTGGCGTCACGATCCGCGCGCACAACCGGACTTCGCCGCCCTCCACAGACGCATCATGGCCGAAGGGCGTCTCGACGTACGGCACTTGGGACAGGACGATGGCGACGGTCCCGCATCCGGTGGATCCGGTGGATCCGGCGGATCTCTCTGGAACCGTCATTTCGTCGTCATCTTCGACACCCCGGAGAACCTGCCCGGCCTCGTCTACGGCGAGGCGCCATGACACCGCGGGGGGACCCCATGTCCAGCGCCACCGACTCCGGCACAGCCGAGCCGACGCGAGGTCCGGCGAAGTCTCCTGAACCGCCGAGCGTGCCAAGGCGTCAGCCGCAAGGGCCCTCCCCGGCGGTGTGGGAGAACGTCCCCCCACGCAACCCCAACTTCACCGGCCGCGAACGGCTCCTCGACGAGCTCGCCGAACGACTGACCGCCGACCTCCACCCCACGGCGGTCCTCCCCGAGGCGATGTACGGGCTCGGCGGCATCGGCAAGTCCCAGCTCGCCATCGAGTACGTGTACCGGCACCAGACCGACTACGACCTGGTGTGCTGGGTGCCCAGCGAGCACACACCCGGCATCGTCAACGTCCTCTCGCACCTGGCCGGCCGACTCGACATCGATGCGGAGGGCGACGCCAGCGCCACCGTGACCCAGGCGCTGGACGCGCTGCGCCGCGGAGTGCCGTACACCCGCTGGCTGTTGGTCTTCGACAACGCGGAGAACGCGCAGAGCCTCGCGCCCTTCCTCCCGAACTCGCAGCACGGTGCCGTCCTGATCACTTCCCGCAACCCGCACTGGGAGGACATCGCCGGCTGCCTCGAAGTGAACGTCTTCGAACGGGCGGAGAGCGTCGCGCTGCTCAACAAGCGCGGCCCCCTGCTCAGTCCGGAGGACGCCGACCTGCTGGCCGAGGCCCTCGGTGACCTGCCGTTGGCGATCGAGCAGGCGGCGGCCTGGCGGGCACAGACCGGCATGCCCGCGCAGGAATATCTGCGGCTGTTCTACGAGAAGCGCAGCGACCTGCTCTTCGAGGGGGCGCCGAACCTGTACCCGGAGTCCGTCGCGACGGCGTGGAACGTCTCGCTCGACAGGATCGAGCACACCAACCCCGAAGCGCTCCATCTCCTCCAGGTATGTTCCTATTTCGCGCCCGAGCCGATTCCCCGCTCGCTGTTCTCCGGTGCCCACCACGGCACGATCTCACCGGAGTTGGATGCCGCGCTGGCCGACCCGATGCGGCTGGGCCGGGCGATCCGCGAGATCAAGCGGTTCTCACTGGCCCGTATCGACCCCCGCGACAACTCGCTCCAGATGCACCGGCTGGTGCAGACCGTGCTCTCGCAGCGGATGACGCCGTTGGAACGGGAGCGCATGCGGCTCGGCGCGCAGTCGCTGCTGGCGTCCGTCGACCCCCGCGACCCGGAGGCGAACGCGCAGTGGGACCGCTACTCGGAGCTGTACCCCCATGTCGTGGCCTCCGACGCCATCCACTCGACCGACCCGTGGGTCCGCGACCTGGTGTACAACACGGCGCGCTATCTTCAGCGCTTCGGCGACCACGAGAGCGCCCTCCAGTTCACCCGCGAGGCGCACCGGGCCGCCACCGAACTGTTCGGTGCCTCCGACGAGAAGACCCTGCAACTGGCCTTCTGGCTCGGCTGGATCCTGTTCAGCATGGGCCGCTACAACGAGGCCGCGGACATCAACGAGGCGACGCTGAACGCCCATGAGGCCCTCACCCCCTCGGGCCCGACCCGACCGGTCGACGCCAGGGAGAGCCAGCTGGACGCCATCGGCGCGGTCGCCGCGGACCTGCGGGTCAAAGGAGACTTCCGCAAGGCTCTGGAGCAGAGCCGACGTGTCTTCGACACCGCGACCGTGGCCTTCGGTGAGGACGACCCCTTCACCCTGAACGCCGCCCACAATCTGGGCGTGGCCCTGCGACTGGTCGGCAGCTTCCGGGAGGCGTACGAACTGGACCGCAACACCTGGGAGTTGAAACAGACGCTGCTCGGCGCCGAACACGAGCAGACCCTGCTGACCCGGGTGGGCCTGACCATCGACGAACGCGAACTCGGCCTCTACCAGCACGCCCGTAACCGCCAGGAGGAGGTCGTCAGCCAATACCTGCGCCACCTGCGGGAGGACAACCCGGCTGTGCTGCACGCCAACCGGGTGCTCGCGGTGGCCCGGCGGAAGGCGGGCGACCACGAGGCCGCTCTCGAACTGTCCGAGCGGGTCCTGACGGTGATGGAGGGGCGGTTCGGGAAGGAACACCCGGACGCCATCGCGGCCGCCCTGGGTCTGTCGGTGGACCTGCGCTACACCGAGCATCTGGACCGGGCCCGTGAACTCGCCGAAGCCTCCCTCGGCCACTACCAGCGCATCTTCGGCGAGCGGCACCCGCACACGGTGTCGGCCCAGGCCAATCTGGCGATCATCGACAGAATGGACGGCCGCTTCGATTCCGCCTACGCACTGGACCGTGACGCGCACACCACGCTGGTAGAGGGGCTCGGCGAACGGCACCCGCTGACCATGGTGGTGGCGACCAACCTGGCCAGCGATATGGCCGAACTCGGGCGTCACCAGGACGCGTTGGACCTTGGCACGACGACACTGGAGTACTCGACGGAAGTGCTCGGCGAGATGCATCCCTCGACGCTGAGCCTCGCCGCCAACCGGGCGTTGGACCTGCACGCGCTGGACCGCCACGAGGAGTGCGACGAGTTGCACGGCATCATCCTTGCCGAGCTGCGCGAACGCCTGGGCCCCGAGCACCCGGCGACGACCACCTTGGCGAACTGGGAGCGCGCCAACTGCTTCATCGACCCGCTGCCGCTGTGATCAGCGGGGGCTGCAAGCGATGGCCAGGCGCACGGGATCGGTGTCGGTGTCCTGGCTGAGCGCGGCGTGGACGGCCATCACGAACTCGGGTCGCCGCAGCAGGACTTCGGCCGCCGGATGGCCCTGGGCGCGGAGCGCCAGGCCCAGGCCCGACCAGGCGTCCGGGTCCGCACCGCCGACGTGCAGGATCCGGTCGGTGAAACGGGCGCGGGCGGTGTCGTGGTCGCCGGTCACGAGAGCGATGTCCTCCGGGCGGGCGCCCTCGACGGTCTCGGTGACCGTGCCGTCCATGAGCAGCCGACGCAGCAGCACCGCGCGGGTGTCCAGACCCCGTTGCGGTTTCGCCGGAACGAGGGTGCCCTCGGCTGAGGGCAGCACGACAGGGACGTCGCCTGCGGGGCTGTAGGAATGCGCGGCACGGGCCACTGCGTCGGTCGGCGGCTGTAGGTGGTGTGCCCGCCAGGTGGCCCGGTGATCGGCCGCGGCGAGCGCGGCCGCGTCCCGGGCTCTGGGGTCCACCACTTCGCCGCTCCAGGCCGTCAGGCATTGAGTCAGCTCGTCGACCAACTCCCGCCCCAGCGAGGAGAGACGCTGCGCCGGCCGGATCCCGTGCAGCGCCGCGAGAGTCTGCTCCCGCCAGAGCGCGTACTCGAACTCCGCCAGATCGCCGGGCAGTTGTCGCCGCCCTCGCCAGTAGCGGGTGACCCCGAAGAACGCGTAGACGCCCTGGAGGAGCCCGCCGAGCGGACGGGGATCGTCACGCCAAGGGGCGTAGAACCGCTCAGGGCCGCCGTCCTCATGCAACGTGAACAGGTGCATGAACGCGCCGAGTTTGTGGTGCTGGAACTCGTGCACGAGGGTGCAGGCGAACTGTTCGGCGTCGTCGGGTTCGGATGCGAGTACGGCACCGAAGGCGTCCCCGGAGGAAGCGCTGTGCGGCCGGTACCGCTCGGACCGGGGCCGGGGTACGACCGAGCGCAGTCCGGCGGCAGCGGCGCCCGCGGCTTCGGGGTCGTCGTGGTCCAGCAACTTCCAAGCCTCGGCGAAGAGTTCGCCCCAGCGGGCAGCCGTGGCCGGGTCGACGGGCTCGGGGGACCGAGGCTCACGCAGTCCTCGGTAGGGGTCGATGTCGTCCAGCAACAGGGTGTGGCCGTCGGCCCGCAGCTCACGCAGCCAGTGCCAGCCGTCCGCTCCCACGGCGACCGGGCCGACCTTCACGGTACCGGCGGTGGCGACTACGTCCACAGAGCCCCAGGGGCTCGCTGTCGCTCGGACCCGGGTGCCGCCGAGGCAGGGCAGCACGGCCCAGCCGTCACGGACCGGCACGCTGGTACGGAAGTCGAGGCCCGCGAGCGTGGCGGCGGAGGCGGCCACCGCGTGCAGGTAACCGGTCTCGGCCCAGAGGGGTGAGTCACCGGACGCCGTGCCGCGTACCCGGCGCAATGTGTGTGCGGCCCAGGTACCGACCGCCGGGTACAGCAGCAGCCGTTCGACTTCGGCGGGGGCGGTCCGCCAGGCGCGGGTCAGCAACCGCCAGCCGTCCTTGAGCGGGGGAAGCGGGCCTGTTACCGAAAGGCTCACGGCATCCTCGGTCGCGTCGGCCAGGGCCCGGAGCAGCAGGATCCGCCAACTGCGCTCGCCGTCGTTGAGCAGGGTGATGGCGTCCGGGCCGCCCTGGCCGTGCAGCAGCTGACGGTAGTCCGCTTGTCCCACGCGATGCTGCTGTGTCTCCACGCGTGTTCCCGCTGTTCCCGTCATCTCGACACCCGCCGGGTTATTCGTCGCGCTGCGGGTTGTAACCGCCCATGCTGCTCGCGGGATCGTCGATCCGTCTCAACAGTCGGCGCATCGACGCCTTCATGACTGGTGTGTCCACAGTGAGGATCTCCTCCGGACCGACAGCCCGAAGATCGGCCAGCTCCGTTTCGACACCGTTCTGCTCGCTCACACCGCACCCACATCTACGGGTCAGGCGGCGGTGCCGCCACAGTCGGGAGAACCTGGCCCGCCGCAGGGCCGGACAGTCCAAGGGCGGACTGCCGGGTCAGAATAGCGTGGCTCATGACGGAACAGAGCCGATTAACCGCGTCCCTGAACCCGACTTTGGAGCCCCGCCGGTGCGACGAGTTCCTGACCGGCCGCCCCACCCGCTCCGGTCGACTGATCGCCCGCCTGTACGGGCTCCGCGTGCGATCTCCCGGTGCACTGTCAGTGACTCCTCGTAGAGTGGAACGCGATCGATTCCGATCACGGGACGACACCAGGAGACGGGGGCCGGGCACGTCATGCGACCCACACTCGCGGCGCAGACACTGCGCGAAACGACGGTCGAGTATCTGACCACGACCTTCGCGCTGGCCGAGCCGGACACCCAGGAGGCCTTGGAGGTTTTCCTCACCGACCCGGCCGACGGGCTCTTCCGGGGACCGTATCTGCGGATCCGACGACCCTTCCGTCCCGCCGAGGACGGCTGGCAGCGGCATCTGGACTGGTATCCGGTCGACTTCCCGCCGCCCTACGCCCACCAGGCGGAGGCGTTCGGCCGGCTCAGCAGCAAGGACGGACACCTGCCCCAGCCGACGCTCGTCACCACCGGTACCGGGTCCGGTAAGACGGAGTCCTTCCTCATCCCCGTACTCGACCACTGTCGGCGCGCGCGGGAAGCGGGGAAGGCGGGCATCAAGGCGATCCTGCTGTATCCGATGAACGCGCTCGCCGGTGACCAGGCCGACCGTCTCGGTGACCAGCTGGAGGACGAGCGACTGCTCGCCGCCGGGGTCACGGCCGGGCTGTACATCGGTGAGGCGTCGGCTCGCGGGACCACGCCCTACAAGCGGGTCATGGTCGACCGGGCCGAGATCCGCCGCAATCCACCGGACATCCTGATCACCAACTACAAGATGCTGGACCTGCTGCTCCAGCGGCAGCAGGACGCCTCGCTGTGGCGGGACGCGGACCTCGCGTATGTCGTGATCGACGAGTTCCACACGTACGACGGCGCGCAGGGCACGGACGTAGCGATGCTGCTGCGGCGGCTCGCGGCCGTCGTGGGGGCGGCGGAGGAGGGGCGGCCACTCGGGTCCGTCTGTCCCGTGGCAACCTCCGCGACCCTCGGCTCCGGGAGCACGGCGGGCGGCCCCCGAGCCATGCTGAACGTCGCCTCTCAGGTGTTCGGTACACCCTTCCCCGACGACGCGGTGGTGGGGGAGGACCGGCGGGACATCGAGGAGTTCCTGTCCGGCGTCGATCATTCGTTGCCCGTGCCGTCGCCCGAGGAACTCGTCGCCCTGCCCGACCCCGCGCGGACACCGGACGGCATGGACGCCGTCGCCCGCGCGATCGTCGGGTGCGACACCGCCGATCCGCGCGAGCTGGGGCGACGGCTACTGGCCCATCCGCTCACGCACGCGTTGCTGCGCTCGAAGGACGCGCCCCTGACGGCCGGCGCGGCGCTCCAGGCGTTTCCCGACGCGTCGGCGTGGCGGGCGGCGGCCGAGCAGGATCCGGAGACCGCCGCCATCGCCCTGGCCCGGTTCGTAGCGCTCATCTCGGTGGCCCGCGACCCCAAGTCGCCCGCCGACAAGGAGCGGCCCCTGCTCCTCGTGGAGACGCACCTGTGGCTCCGGTCGCTTTCACGCGTGCTGCGGTTCGTCGCACCCCGGCCGGTGTTCTCCTGGTCGGACACCGACCAGGCCGCCCTAACCGGGACTGATGGCGCCGCCGGTGCGGAGCCCGCCCGTGCGGACGCCGAGCGACGGGCCTTGAGTGTGGCCGCACAGGTCGAGCGGCGGCGAGAGGTCCAGCGGTCCGGGCGGCTGCCCGCCGCCTACTGTCGGCACTGCGGGCGTTCCGGCTGGTCGGCGATCTGCCCCGACCGCAACCCGCAGAACCTGGTGCACGCACCGGACGAGATCTACAGCGCCAGTGTGACCGGCGGTGCCGCCAAGGGCCGGGTCCGTGCCATGATCGCCGCCACTCCGGCAGAGGCGGCCGAGCAGGCCCGCGCCATCCGCGCGCGCCGGGCGGCCCGCCGTGCCCGCCGGGGTGCCGCGCACGACGCGACCCTGTTGGTCCTGGAGGACAACGGCAAGGTGCTGCGCAGGCTCGACCCGGACGAGGTCCTGCTCGCCGGGGACCGGATCGCCCCGGCGCCGGAGAACGGCGTCTATGTGTGGACCTGGTTCGACAACCAGGAACAGAGCGACTACGCCAAGCAGGACCGCTGCCCGGCCTGCGGTCAGGCCCAGGGCATTCGCTTCCTCGGTGCCGGTGTCGCCCCGCTCGCCTCCGTCGTCGTCACCCAACTGTTCACCGGCGGCGAGCTGCCGAGCGAGGACGAGCACAAGCGCGACCGGCGCAAAACACTGATCTTCAACGACTCGGTGCAGGACGCGGCCCACCGAGCCGGATTCGTGGCCAGCCGTTCCTGGAAGTTCTCCCTGCGCTCTCTCATCCACGAGCAACTGACCGAACGCACCTCCGCCGAAACGGAGTTCGCCGCCGACGGCGTCCCGCTCAACGAATTGATCTCCTCCATGGTGGGCCGGGCCGCGATCCCCGGGCAGCGGCTTCTCGCCTCCGTCGTGCCGCCCGACCTGCACGACGTGGAAGGGGTCAAGCGGCTGCTCGACGGCAAGAAGCGCGTCCACGAGTCCACCTGGGAACTGGTCGGCGAACGCCTCGCCTTCAACACCCTGCTGGAGTTCGGCCTCTGGTCCCGCCTCGGCCGCACGCTGGAGCTCACCCGCACGGTCGCCGCCGAGGTCCACCTGCCCGCCCCCCAGGCGGCGGCGGACGCGGCGGAAGCCCTGTACCGCGTGCACATGGAGCGGCAGCGGGCCAGGCAACTGCCGTTGGCGGCGGGCGCGGAGGACGATGACAAGGCGACCGTGCCGGCCCAGGGCGGCCCGGAGCGATCGCGCTACTTCGAGGGCTACGTACGAGGCCTTCTCGAACACATCCGCCAGATCGGCGGCATCCACCACACCTGGCTGAACGAATTCATAGACGAGGAAGGCCGTAACCGGCACTGGGTCTCCACGGGCCGTGCCCCGGGCATGCCCTCCTTCGGCCACCGCCGTGACTTCGAGGCCCCGGCGTTCGTCCTCGTCGGCGCCGGCAGCGGACGTACCGACTTCGAACGGGTGGACACCAGGGACAGCTGGTACGCCGACTTCACCCGGCGCTGCCTCGACCTCGACCGGGAGACCGCGGGGGACTACCTGGCGGAACTCTTCCAGGAACTCGCCCGTGACGACATCGGCGCCCTGGCCCGACGGCGGACCAACCAGGCCGACAAGCAACAGGGGCACGGCGTGTACGGACTGACCCCGGGGCACATCCGGGTGCGCCCGCTCGACGACGCGCAGACGGCGCTCGCCGCTCTCACCTGCCCCGAATGCGGCTGGACCCAGACCGTGCCGCCCGAGCGGGCGTCCGTCTGGCAGGGCACGCACTGCCCGCTCAAGCGTTGCGAGGGCACCCTCGCCCGGCCCTCGGAGGAGGCGGGCGGGCGCGCGGCCCGCGACTACCGCTCCGACTACTACAGGCGGCTGTACCGGGAGGCCGAGCCGTACAGCGTCGTCGCGGCCGAGCACACCGGTGTCCTGGCACGCAAGGAGCGCGAGGAGGTCGAGAAGGGGTTCCGGCTCGGGCTGCGGCACACCGACCCCAACGTGCTCTCCTGTACCCCGACCCTCGAACTCGGCATCGACATCGGCCAGTTGGAGGCGGTCATCCTCGCCTCGCTGCCGCCGTCCACCGCGGGCTACGTCCAGCGCGTCGGCCGCGCGGGCCGCGCCACCGGCAACGCCTTCATGGTCACCCTGGCCGACACCAGCCCCCGTGCGCTGTACCACCTCGCCGAACCGCAGCACCTCATCGCGGGCCCCATCCTGCCCCCGGGCTGCTTCTTGTCCGCGGGGGAGCTGCTGTGCCGCCAGTACACCGCGTTCCTGATCGACCGGGCGGCCCGGGGCACTCTGCCGGGAGTGATTCCCCTGCCGGACCGGACGACCCAACTGGTAGGCCGTGAGGGGTGGTTGAAGACGTTCCGCGACGCGACGAAGGGACGCGTGGACCTCGCGGACGCGTTTCTGAGCCTGTTCCCCGAGATCGACGGAGTCCCTGGATCCGGGGTCTCTCGCGACGCTCGCAAGACGTTGCGACGCTATGCCGAGTACCGGCTGGCCGAGGAGCTGGACCGGGCCGCGGACGCCTGGGAGGAGGAGCGTGCCGCACTCGTCCGGCGCCGCGGCCTGATCAACGACGCGGCCGACTCACTCCAGGAGTCCGTGGACGACGAGGCCCGTGAGAAGCGCAACCTGAACCGTGAAGCGGCCGGCGTGTCCAAGATCCTTCAGAAGATGGCCCAGGCCAACGCCCAGGGATTCCTCGTAGAACACGGGCTGCTTCCCAACTACAGCCTCGTCGAGGACGGCGTACGGCTGGAGGCCCAGCTCAGCTACAAGCAGCCCGCGCGCAAGGCACGTCCGGCCGGGCGGGCGGCCGGTGCGGCGGACGCGGGCGAGACGCCCAAGGCCCGCTGGAGCAATGACCCGCGGACGTACGATCGGCCCGCCGAGGCCGCCCTCACCGAACTCGCCCCGGGCAACGCCTACTACGTCCGTGGGTACCGGCACGTCGTCGACGGCTTCGAACTCGGCCCGGTCTCCCAGGACTCGCCGGACGGTACGCCCGTCGGGCTCCGGACGTGGCGGGTGTGCAAGGAATGCGGTCACGTTCGTACCGGCGACCGTGCCGAGGAGGACACCGCACCGTGTCCGCGCTGCGCCGGCCCGGGAATCGGCGGGCGCACGTCCCTGTTCCGGGTGGTGGTCCCGCGCAAGGTCACCGCCCACGACAAGCGGGATGACGCACGCATCGTCGACGACCACGAAAGCCGCACGCGGACCCCGTACACCACCGTCACCGCCGTCGACATCGACCCGGCCGACATCAAGCAGACCTGGCGGCACCAGAAGACCACCTTCGGCGTGGACCACGTCCGCGAGGCGGTCATCCGTCGCTTCAACCTCGGCAAGAGCCGCCACGGCAGGCGCAACGACACCTACTTCGCCGGCACCGAAGTGGCCATCACCGGGTTCACCGTGTGCCCGCGGTGCGGCGGTGCCACCGACCGGGAGTCCGGTCAAGGGCCCGCTCAGGACACGCTCAGCCAGTCCCTGCTCGGTAGGGCCGAACTCGCGCATCACCGGCCGTGGTGCGTCACGCGGCGCCGCGACAAGCAGGCCAGGCCGGAGGACGTCCCGGTCATCACCGCCACCGAACATCGCACGGAGGCCCTGCGCATCCTGCTGCCGGCCGCCACGCTGAACGTCCCGGAACGCCTGGCCTCCTTCTCCGCCGCCCTCCACCTCGGCCTGGCCCTGCGCTACGGCGGCGACCCTGCCCATATCCGCTCCGCCCCCGCCACCGAGCCCGACCGCGAGAGCGAGCTCACCCGCAACTACCTCGTCCTCTACGACGCCCTGCCCGGCGGCACCGGCTATCTCCAGCGCCTCGTCGACCGCGAGGGGGAGGAGTTCCGGGCCGTACTGGCCGCCGCCCAGCGGGAGTTGCGGGACTGCCCCTGCAAGGGCACCCCGCGCCGCGCCTGCCACCGCTGTCTGCTGGGTTATGCCCCAGAGCGGGACTACAAGGACCTCGACCGGCAGGAAGCCCTGTGGATGCTGGACAGTCTGCTGGGCGCCGACGGCAGCAGCGGATGGGATGTCCGCAAGGACGCGGCCGACGCCGAACTCCGCTTCGCGGACCAGGCGGAGAGCGACCTGGAGCGGAGATTCATCGAATGCCTCGACCGGTGGCTCGCCATCCCGGGCAACGCGGCCGAGGCCGGCCATGCCTCGACACCCACCGGACGGGACGGTAAACAGTTTACCCTCACCCGGCCCGACGGCAGCCCCGTCCACTGGGAGGTCGTCGCCCAGAAGGACCTGCACGGCTACCGCACTCGCCCTGACCTGCTGTTCCGGCCGGTCGCCGGAGACACCACCAGTGACGGGGCCCCGCCGCTCCCCATCGCCGTCTACCTGGACGGATACCGCTGGCACGCCTCGTCCCGCACCAACAGGATCGCCGCCGATGCGGCCAAGCGGGCCCGGCTCCGCGCCGACGGGATACTCGTCTGGCAGATCACCTGGGACGACGTGGCGGTCTGGGACCGCACCCTGAAGGGCGAGGCGGCACGGGACCCGGACGCGCCGGCCGACCCGCTCGACGCCGTCATCGCGGGCCGCGCGGCCGACGCCGCCTGGCCACCGTACGACGTGACCTCGGTCGCGGGCCCCGGCGCGATGGTGCGCGAACAATGGCGGAGCGCACGGCGTGACCCCGCGGAGATCGACGCACTCCTGTTCGCCGGAGCGATCCCCTCGCTGCTCGGATTCCTGCGCGACCCCCGGCTGAACAAGTGGCAGCAACTGGCGACGCTCGCGGTCAGCGCGCCCGCCGCCCAGCGGAGGCGCGACCTGGTCGACGCGGACCCGGTCACGGCCGTCGGCTGGATCGAGGCCGCCCTGCGCGACGAGCCCGCCCCGGCCGTCTCGGGACACGGGCTCAAGCTGCTGTCCTTCCCGGACGGGTCGGGGCTGCCGCTCCTCCTTGCCGGAGCCCGGCGCCCAGACGGCAAGGGGCTGCGGTGGAGCGCCCTCGCCGTGCTCGACGACCGGACCGAGGCCGTCGAGGGCGACCGGGACGACCATCGCCGGCGGTGGAAGGCGTGGCTGTGCTGGGGCAACGTCATCCAGTTCCTCGACCCCACGGGCACTGGCCAGGCCGACGGCCTCGCCCTGGCCCGTACCACGCTCGACACCTTCGACGCGGCCCTGCTCGCCGCCACGGCCGGACCGGTCAGCGGACTGCTGGCCGCGTTGCGCGAGGAGGCTCAGGGAACAGGGCTGACCCTGCCCGAGGACAGTGCCCGGGGACAGGCGCCGGCACCCGAACAGGCGGACAGGATGACCCCGTTGGAGCGAACGGCCTGGGACCTTGTCCTTGGGGAACTGAAGAAATGGGGCGACCCCGAGGTCGCCGCACTCGGCGAGGCCCTGGCCGGTCGCGGAGACATCCCGGCGGGCCAGGCGAGTTGGGACGTCGAGGGCGTGTCACGCACGGTCGAACTCGCCTGGCCCGGCCGTAAGATCGGAATCGTCCTGGCGGAAGACGCCGAGGACGTGGAGTACATGGCCCAGTGCGCGGTGGCCGGCTGGCAGGTGCGCGCGCCGGAGGACTGGGACGTGGAGGAACTCGCCCGTCTGGTGGGCGAGGAAGGGGGCGCGGGATGAACCACGGGACGGGGGCAGGTAGGCCGGGGGGCCGGACCAGGACACGGGTCCAGGTCAACCGTCAGGCGTCCGGAGACGCCGAGCGCCGGGGCGTGGCCGTCTCGGACGCGGTAGTGGACTTCGTCCAGCGGCTTCGCGACAACCGGAAGAACCGGGCCCTGCGCCTGTCCTTCCTGCGCAAGGCGGGCGACAACGGGGACCTGTATCTCGCCCACCCGGACACGCACTGCATGGTGCTTCTCCTGTCGACCGACGGCGGCGACGAGATGCGCGTCCTCGCGGTGCGGGACGGAGCGCGGGCCCGAGACGAACTCGCCCGGCTCACCGTGGAGATCAACCCCGTCTCGGGCGCCGTCGAGGTCGTCGACCAGAGCGAGGTCAGCGAGAACGTCGTCGCTCTGCCGGACCGGGCCACCCCGCTCTTCGCCGCGTACGACGACCGGACCCTCATCGATCTCGGTGTGGTCCACTCACTGCTGCCGGCCATCCGCAAGGTCACCACGGACGAACAGTTCGCGAAGCTCCTCACCCACAACCTCCCCGAACTCACCCGCGATGTCCTGCTCGCCCTGCGCGACCATGCCGAACCCGAGGACGTACGGCGACACATCACCGACGAGTGGCGTGCCGACGACGACGTCAACACCCACGACTGGGCGCGGGCGGCCAAGCGTCCCGTCTCGCAGGCGGAGACCGACGACGATGCCGTCCTCGGCGCGCTGGGCCGTGGCTTCGACACCTGGCGGCTGTTCCTCCACCCCGAACAACGGCGGCTCGCCACCGGTGACTTCAAGGGATCGGCGAAGGTCACCGGAGGCCCCGGCACCGGCAAGACGGTCGTCGCCCTGCACCGCGTACGCCACCTCGTCGACCGGCTGCCCCCCGGTCACACCCGCCCGGTGCTGCTCACCACCTACAACACCAACCTCGCCCTGGATCTCAAGGAACGGCTGCGGCTGCTGGGCGGCGACGATCTGCTCCGCCGTGTCGACGTCAAATCCGTCGACGCGCTCGCCCGCGAGATCGTCCAGGAGTCCCGCCTGGACGTGGGACGGCCGCTCGACGACGACGCGGCCATGAACCTGTGGCACGCCGTGCGCACCGAGCTGAACTTGGTGCAGTACGACGCCGACTTCCTGGACAGCGAGTTCAAGCACGTGATCCTCGCGAACCGGTGCGGCTCGTGGGAGTCCTACCGGCGCGTTGGCCGGCCAGGACGGCCTCGTCTCGGCAACGCCCAGAAGCACGACGTCTGGCAGCTTGTGCAGGCCTACCGAGCTCACCTGGACACACCGCCGCGACGGACGACGTATGCGCTCATCGCCGACCAGGCGGCCGGACTCGAACAGCAGCGCATGGCCCGAGTCGAGGAACAGGCCCGCTACAAGAATGAACAGGGCGGCCGGGACCTCGTCCACCGGGAGGCGGGCAGCGGCATGTGGCTGAGGCCCCGCTACCAGCACGTCGTGGTCGACGAGGCACAGGACCTCTCCGCCTCGCACTGGCGCATGCTGCGCGCCATGGTCCGGAGAGGACCGAACGACATCTTCCTCGTCGGAGACGCCCACCAGCGCATCTACGGCAGCAGGGTCGTCCTCGGCCACCAGGGCATCGAAATCCGGGGCCGCGCCTCCCGCCGCCTCACCCTCAACTACCGCACCACCCGGCAGATCCTGGGCAGCGCCAACCGCCTGATCGAGGGAGCCCCCTTCGACGACCTCGACGCAGGCACCGACACCCTCGACGGCTACCGGTCGGTGCTGACCGGACTCGCCCCGCAGTTCTGGCGCGCACCCGACCGGCTGACCGAGATGCGCGCCGTCGCCACGCTGATCAAAGAGCGTCACGACAGCTACGGGACGCCGTACTCGGCGATGGCGGTCAGCGCACCCGACCGGGACTCCGTCCTGGCGTTCGCCAACGTATTCGTCAAGGAGTTCCACCTTCCGGCCGTGGAACTCGGCAAGGAAGGCGTGCGGTCCGATGCCGAGGCGGTTCGCATCGGAACGATGCACCGATTCAAGGGCCTCGAATTCCAGCGAGTGTTCCTGACGTCCGTCGGCGAGGGTCAGGTCCCCCACCAGCGGATTGAGCAGTACCGGGTCACGAATCCCGATCGCTACAAGCAGGAGGAGCAGAAGGCCCGTTCCCTGGTGTTCGTTGCCGCCACCCGCGCGCGCGACGAGCTCATCGTCACCTGGAGCGGCAGGGCCAGCCGCTTCCTCCCCGAGGGCGCGGACGAGGACGCCTACCGGGCCACGGATCTGTTCAGGCATGACGGCCCCCCCTCTGGGGCATCCGCTTTTGCTGTTGCCTGACGTCCAGACGCACCGTGACCTGTCGGCATTCAGGTCACGGAGGGTCCCATGGCGGCTATACAGGAAAACCGCGGATCACACCAGGGCGATGACGATCCGTCAGGAATTCCTGGGCGGCTTCCCGTTGCGGCGATTCCGGGACCACAGCATCCGGGTCCACAAGATCCGGCCTCGGCGGGTTCGGGCCAAGCAGAGAGCGATCGCCTCTTCAACCTGTCACAGCCGGTCCGATCCCGGAAAGCTTCAGGTCAGAAAGGTGCTCCCGGAATACCCGGCGTATGGCCAGGCTCGTCTGCCCCTGTGCAGCACACCACTCGCAACACCCGGACTAGCGCGCCGGACAAGGGAGTTGGGCCTAGGATGTGCCGCGAATAACCCCCATCGATCCCCGCCCCGCCCAAAGGACGTACCCGACTCATGAGCGACCCCGTGCCCACGCCCGAGCCGGCGGAGCAGCAGAAGATCGATACATCCGTGCCGCACTCCGCCCGCATCTGGAACTACTGGCTCGGCGGCAAGGACAACTACCCCGTCGACGAGGCGGCCGGTGACGCGTACACCGAGGTGTTTCCCGGGATCGTCACCATCGCTCGGTCCAGCCGAGGGTTCCTGCGGCGGAATATTGCCTATCTCGTCTCCGAGGCCGGCATCCGGCAGTTTCTCGACGTCGGTACCGGGCTTCCGACCGCGCAGAACACCCACCAGGTCGCGCAGGGGCTCGCTCCCGAGGCGCGGATCGTCTACGTCGACAACGATCCGATGGTGCTCGCCCACGCCCGTGCCCTGCTGTACTCCACCGCGGAGGGCGCGACCGCGTACATCGACGCCAACGTGACGGACCCGGACCGCATTCTCGAGGTCGCCGCCGAGACGCTGGACTTCGGTCGGCCCACCGCGCTCATCCTCAGCAACATCCTGGGGCATGTCGCCGACTACGAGCAGGCCCGTTCCATCGTCACCCGGCTGATGGCGGCCCTGCCCTCGGGCAGTTACCTCTCCATCAACGACGGGTCGCGCGGTATCGACCCCGTCTTCGAGCAGGCCCAGGACGCCTACAACAACAGCGGCGCCGTTCCGTACAACCTGCGTTCCATCGATGAGATCACCGCGTACTTCGACGGCCTGGAGTTCGTCGAGCCCGGTGTCGTCTCGGTGACGGAGTGGCGTCCGGAGGCCGGTTCGGGTGTCCCGGCGGTCATCGCCGAGCACGGTGGGCTTGCGCGTAAGCCGTAACGGCGGGAAGTCCTGTGGTTTTCGGGGTAGTTGGTGCTGGACGGGCCTCTGCGTCGCAATGGACTGTTCCGCCGCGCACAACCTTCCGGGAGGCCGCCGGTCTGAAAGGACACACACCTAGGCGAGCAACCGGGGGGTAGTCATGCGACGGATAGGTACTGCACTGGCCGCGATGATGCTGGCGGGCGGTGGGCTGTTGGCCGGCACGGTTCCGGCGGTGGCCGCGCCGGCGGCCGTGGACTGTGCCGTGACGTGGGGGAGCCTGGACAAGACCGGTGCCCCGGTCGCCAACCGGCGGCTGACCGACGTGCGGGTCGGGCAGCACGAGTGCTACGACCGGCTGGTCTTCGACGCCCAGGGCACGGGGGCCGACGCGATCGGCTACTCGGTCCGCTACGTCGACGTACTGCACCAGGACCCGAGCGACATCGTGGTTCCGATCAAGGGCGGCGCCATTCTGGAGATCTCGCTGTTCTCCTCGCGCTACGACCCGGCGACCGGACAGCCTTACCCGGCGCTGCCGTCCGTCGACGTCACCGGGTACCGGACCTTCCGCGAGTTCAAGGTCACGGGTGGCTCCGAGGGGTACACCCAGGCCGGACTGGGCGTCCGCGCCCGGCTGCCGTTCCGGGTCTTCCAGACGGCCAACCATCTTGTGGTGGACGTGGCGCACACCTGGTGACCGTGGCGAATACGACGTCCTCGACGGTCAGCCGGGAACGGACGTCGCCTTCCTCGTCCTCGGAGGTCCGGCTGAAGCCCGCGGAGACCTTGCCCTCGGAGGCGAGCACCCGGTGAGCGTTGGCCGACCCCGCTGTGCCCGTCAGGTGGTCGACCACTGCCTGGGCACCGGAGTCGGCCACAACGCCACTGCGCGGGCGGTGAGGGCTGACCGGCCCCGCGCGGGACGTGTTCCGCATCGAGCAGGCCTGCAGCTATAGCCAGTAGGTCCTGGCTGGGCTTGAGCAGGGCAGCCCCCGATGTCCGTCGGGGACGCTCAGTGGCGCAGCAGCGTGCGGATGCGGTTGGCCAGGTCGGGTGGGCAGTTCGGGGACTGGGCCAGGACGAGGGCGTGGTGCCCCGGGGTGCGGCGTTCATGGACGACGAAGGCTTCCGCGATCGCCCTCTTCATGCCGGGGCCCGCGGCCGGCCACAGCTCGTTGACCAGCCAGTCGGCGAACGGCGGGTGATGGTGGAGCACGGCGATCAGGAGGGTGACCACGTCGCGTTCGACTCGGTTGCCGATCTGGCGGGGGTCCCAGCCGGACAGGACGGGGCGAACCGACGCCGCCACCTCGGCGACCGGAAGGCTGTGCAGGGCGAGCCGGGTCACCGCGGCGCCCCAGCAGCCGAAGTCCGTGGCGAGTTCGTTCTGCGCGGTCGCTCCCAGTGGCACGGCGGAGCTCTCGGAGATCCGCAGGGCAGGGGCCGTGACCACATCGAGGATGCGGCGGCTCTCGTCCTGGGGGAGGGGCGCCACCCGGTTCATCCGCGCCAGCAGATCGACCAGGGTGGTCGGCAGATCCGTGCTCCGGCCGGAGGACACGGCCTGTTCGAGCCGGTGCCGTACGAGGACGGCGTCGGTGGAGGTCACGAGCGCGAGCGTGGGATCGGGCAGGAGGGTCTCGTCGGAGAGAGCCCGTGCGATCTCGGTGGCGGCCCCGGCATGCGGGGTGGCGAGCAGACCGAGGAACCAGCGCGCCTCGGAGACGTTCAGGGCGGCGTCCCGCTCCGCCGCGGACCGGCACAACGACCGCGCCGCCTCGCTGGCGCTGAGCTGCGCGGACCCGTGCACCACGGTCCGGCCCACCGACGCACGGGCCTGGTCGTCGAAGAGCGCGAGTCTTCCCTCCAGCGTGGCGCGGACCCGGGTGTTCTTCTGCGTGGCCGGCAGCAGCGCGTGCAGGGTCGGGGCGTGCCGCCGCAGGAACTCCAGGGGCGCCGTGTCGAACCACGTCTGGAGCGCGCTGTTCCTGGCGGTCTCCCACGTGGTGCCGCGGACCTGGTCGAGCCGGGTGAAACGGTCGAGGAGAGCGTCATGGACGTCGAGGTCCGCACCGGCGAGCTGGATGACGGCGGGCCAGACCCTGCGCGGCTCCACGGCCTCCGCGGCGACGAGGGTCGTGATGAGCCCTTCGCGAGCCGGCCTCTCCAGGGCCTTCGCGCACTGGGTGGCGAGCTTGGCGATGGAACCGACCATCGTGCGCGAGGGTTCACGGGGCAGTGCGGGCAGGCTCGCCACGATCGCGCCGGGATCTCGATCGGCGACGAAACGGGCGACGGCGAGCAGCCGTTCGCGCCGGACCGTCGAGACGTCGTACAGCAGGTCGTCCAGGAGCTCGGTGCGGACGAGCGGATCGTTGGCCAGTTCGACGACGAAGCGGATCTGGGCGCGTGGCCACCGGTCGGGCAGCTCGGCACCGAGGACGTCCTGCCATCGCTCCCACGCCCGGTCGTGCCGGACCTCCGCCGACTCCCACAACCGGCCGAGCAGTTCGGCCTGCTCCTCCTCGGACAGACCTGGCGGCAGCTCCGTCGCCAGGGCTACGGCCGCGAGCGTGCGCCACTGCTCAGGCGGCACGCCGATGCCCGTTCGGGCCCGGCGCAGAAACGTCCGCAGGATCTCCTCCTGCCCGAGGACGCCGAGTCTGGCGTAGCGGTCGAACAGCCCTTTCTCCAGGAGCGGGTCGGGTCCTCTGGAGAGAGTGCCGCTGATCAGGGCCTGTGGCAGGGGTACCCAGGTGGTGTGCGGCAAGTGGTGTTCGCCCTCCTCGCGGCGCCCCAGAATCGTCTCCAGGGCTGTCAGCAACAGGTTCCGCCGGAGCTGTGAGTCCGTCCGGGCGAGGAGCGACCCCACGGTCTGGGCGGCGAGTCCGGCCTGCTTGCTCTCGATGTCGTCGAGGAGGGGAACACTGATCTGGAGTGCGGCCTCCGCGCAGGTCTCCCGTGCGTCGCCGAGCAGGGGCAGCAGGGATTTCCGCAGCGTGAGGTCGTGTTCGCCGATCTGGGCGACCAGATCGAGGAGGGTGACCGGGTCCTCGCGGGCCAGCGCCGCGAGGACCTGGACATGAGCGCCTTGCGAGGTGAGCAGCGGTACGACGGCACGCAGTTCGGCGAAGCGCGCGTCGGTCGTGTGCGGCAGTTGGAGCAGGTGCCGTGCGACGGGCCAGAACGGTGAGTGGTGGTCGGCCAGCCGGCCGCCGAGATCCTCCAATTCCGCGGCGACGCTCTCCCGGGCGAGCAGGAGGGCGATCGCGAACTCGGCGTAGGTCTGGTGGAAGAACCCGACCCGTCCGCCCTGGAGTTGGAGGACGCCCTCGCTGAGCAGCGCGTCCACTTCGGGCGGCAGACGGGCGGCGGCCTCCTCAAGTGCCAGCCGGTCGGAGCTCGCCGCGAGCAGGGCCCTGGCCAGGGTGAGCGCGGCGGCCTCACGCGCTGCCGCGACGCTGGTGCGGCGGCCGTCGCGGTCGCGGGCGATGCGCCGTTCCCAGTAGGCGGAGTACAGGCCGGTGATGGTGAGGTCGGAGGGCATGCGGTCGTCCGTGCTGTAGAGGTCGCACGCCAGCGCGAGGCGCAGGGGGACCGCGCAGACCTGCTGGACGGTCGCCGCCGACACCACGTCCGAGAGGCGGTCGATGAAGCGCTCCCGCTCATGGTCGCTGCGGTCCAGGCTCCGTACGTAGTGGCCGGCCCACTGGAGGATCTCCTCCCGTCTCAGGACGGGCATCCGGACTGCCTCGCACGGCCGGTCGCCGAACCGAGCGCCGCGCAGCGGGTCGCCGATCAGGTCGTCGTACTCGCGGGTCCGACAGGTGACGATCAGCCGGGCGTGCTCGGCGACCTCTCCGAGCAGGTCCGTGAGTGCGGTGGCGGTGTCCTCGGTCAGCACCACGTCGAGGGTGTCGACGAGCACGTGGACCCCGCCGTAGAGCTCACCCAGTCGTTCCACGAAGGCGACCAGGCTCGCCTCGGGCAGCCCGGCGGCCGTCGCGAGCGCGCTGTCGGCGGACGCGGCCGTGGTCAGGTCGGTGTGGGACGGGATCCGGGCACAGGGGACGAGGACGACCGCGCCGGACCCGCGGCCCAGATGCCTGGCCAGTTCCGCGAGGAGAACACTCTTGCCGAGTCCGCCCTCCCCGATCAGGAGCAGGGGACGGCCGTCGCCCTCCTCCAGTTCCCGGGAGACGATCTCCAGGCGCGACATCGGCGGGAGCGCGAACACCTGGACCGAGGCGAGCCCCCGGTCGAGGTGCAGCCGTGCGGGCACCTCCGGTCCCGCCGGCGTGGCGAGGACCTGCGGCGGCAGCTCGTCCGCGAGCACCTTGCCCGCCTCCCGGCAGGCTTCCCGGTAGAGCCTGTCCCAGTCGACGTCGTGGAACCTGTCCGCGGGCAGTGTCGTCAGGACGGCGAGCATGTTCCGCCACGTGGGCTCGGCCTTCGGCAGGGTCTTGCCGCGGGCCACGTCGCTCCAGGTGCTGCTGGAGACCGGGCCCCGCTTCGCGATCAGGGGAAAGCTGCCGAACTCCGCGACGGCCTCGCCGATCTTCCCCTGGAAGAGCCGCCGCTTGTGGTCCGCCATCCGACCGGCCCCTTCTCACTGCGCCTTCGGGCTTCCGGCCCGGAAGACTTTCCGGAAGGCAAGCAAAGCATGTCCGCAGGCGGCGTGTTGTGCGCTTGTCCATCCGGGTGGCGGGCGCCCCGGAAGGGGGATGCCGGACGGCCGGGCGGCTTGTTCGGATACGGCCATGCCGATCGAGAAGAACGCACCCAAACTCCTTTCCTACGCCACCGAATGGCACTCCGGGGCGGGCGGGCTGAGCACCCTCAGCCGCGATCTGTGCCTCGCCCTCGCCCGTGCCGGAGCCTCGGTCCACTGCGTCGTCATCGAGGCGAACGAGGCCGAGACGCGGGAGGCCGCCGCCGAGGGGGTGCGATTGATCACCGCGGCCGGCGTCCCGGGCCACGACCCGAGGACCGGGCTGGTCCGCAAGCCCCCGCTGCCGCACGGCACCGTGCCGGATCTGGTGATCGGCCACGGCCGGATCACCGGGCCCGCGGCGCGCTGCTGCGTGGAGGACCACTTCCCGTCCGTCCCGCTCCTTCAGTTGGTGCATGTGGCGCCGGACGAACTGGAGCCCTGGCGTCCCGGCCGGGAGGACGACGCGGGACTTCGTGCCGACACCCGCACCGGCCTGGAACTGGACCTGGCGCGGGGTGCCACCTGGGCAGCCGCCGTCGGACCCCGGCTGCACCAGAGGCTCCTGCGGGACCTCTCGGTGTTCCCCGGGAGCGCTGAGCCGCTGCGTCTCGATCCCGGGTTCGACCGTGTCGGAGGTACGGCACGGCGGCCCACTCCGGGGAGCCCGCTCCAGGTGCTGCTCATGGGCCGGATGGAGGCCTGGCAGATCAAGGGCGTCGACCTCGGTGCCCGGGCCCTGGCGCACGCGTTGCGTCTTCGGGGCGACGCCGAACCCGAGGTCGAACTGCTGGTGCGCGGTGCCTCACCCGCGGGCTGCGACGCGCTGCGCGAGGCCGTCGTCGGCTGGGCGGACAATCCCGCGCTCCATGTCACCGTCCGGCCCTTCTCCGCCGAGTCCGAGCGGCTGGACCAGGATCTGGAGCGGGCCACGCTCGCGCTCATGCCGTCCCGGGCGGAGGGCTTCGGGCTGGTGGGGCTGGAAGCGGTCGTGGCCGGTACGCCGGTCCTGATCAGCGGCAGGAGCGGGCTCGGCGTCCTGCTGAAGGAGATCCTTCCCCCGGCCGAAGCCGCCCGCGCCGTCGTCCCTGTGACCCTGCACGACGCCGACGACGTGATGCGGTGGGGCCACCAGATCGCGGCGGTGCTGCGCGACCCGGCGGCGGCGTCGTGCAGGGTCACAGGGA
>NZ_JAENRY010000166.1 GCF_016612545.1 Streptomyces sp. MBT65
CCATCGCCGCGACAACGGCCACCCACCGTGCCGCACTCAGTGACGGCACCCCGTTCGCCGCCACCGAGAACGCGTTGACGACCACGCCGTAGAACTGCGCGTTGGGGACGAACTCCCGTACCGTCCACCCCGCGTTGACCGCGTAGAGGGAGATCGGCGGACCGCCCACCCCCGCCGCCGCGTTCATGAAACCGCCCGCCGCGCCCGCTGCGACGGCACCGCGAGTGCCCCGAAGTGCCGACACCCGGGCGCCCCGCATCACCAGCAGTACGGCGACCGTCACCAACCCTCCCATCACCAACAGGAGTACTGGCGGCGGGAGTTGACGCGTCAGCCACGCCCCGCCAGGCCCACGACGCTGATCGCGCCGGCGGCGCAGTTGGCGAGGACGACCCCCTGTGCCGGGCCGAGCAGGAGGACCAGGGCCGGTACGGCGACCAGGGCGAAGCCCATGCCCGTCAGCCACTGGACGGAGGAGCCGAGCAGGACGATCGCGGCCAGCAGTATGTCCCCCGTCATGGGGAGACATCATTCCCGCCCGGTGGTGTAGCCCGCTACACCCCCTCTTCGGGACTGCGCTCCCTCGTCGCCGACCTGCGGAAACGGGATCGTTGAACACGTCAGCCGGTGAAAGAGCCACCGGCCCGGATCCCGAAGGTGCCTGTCATGAAGAACCTCCTCTCCTCCCGGCCCGTCCTCTGGTTCCTCTTCCTCTTCAACCTCGTCGTCGCCGCGGTCGCACCCTTCGTGGTCGACGGAACGCAGGGCGTGATGACCGCCGTGGGGATGGGCGTCGTGTCGCTGGGTGCCGGGGTCAGCCTGGTGCGGGACCGTGATCGGGCGGACGCAGCGCGTTAATTGGGCCTGTCCTGGCCCAGTCCTGTACGTCCGTTGCATGGGCGCTAAACGGCTGGACGCGAGGCTTGAGTCATCCCAAAAGGCACCAGTACAACTGGAGTTGAGATGACCCGCCGGTCCATCAGCAAGCGTGCAGCCGTCGTCACCGTCACCACCGTCCTGGCCCTCGGTACCCTCGGCACCGTCGCCGCGACCGCCGGCCCCCAGCACGACGCCAAGCCCACCAAGAAGCAGATAGCCGCCCTCTTCGACGGCTGGAACGCCGCGCTCCAGACCGGTGACCCGAAGAAGGTCGCGAACCGGTACGCGCCGGACGCCGTGCTGCTTCCCACCGTGTCGAACGAGATCCGCACCGACCGTGCCGAGATCGTCGACTACTTCGAGCACTTCCTGCCGAACAAGCCGGTCGCGAAGAAGGTCGAGACGTACATCAACGTCCTCGACAGCAACTCGGCCATCGACGCGGGTGCCTACGACATCACGCTCACCGACCCGAAGACCGGCAAGAAGCGTGTGGTCGAGGCCCGTTACACCTACGAGTACGAGAAGCGCGGCGGCAAGTGGCTGATCGTCAACCACCACTCCTCGGTGATGCCCGAAGGGTGATCGCGACCAGCAGTCCTTCTCCGGGCGCGTCCCGCAGGGTCACCGTCCCGCCGTCGTCCGTCACCAACTGGCGTACGACGGCCAGGCCCAGGCCCGAACCGGTGCGCCCGGTGAGGCCTTGGCCGCGCCAGAAGCGGTCGAAGGCGCGGGACTTGTCCGCGTCGGACATCCCGGGGCCCTCGTCCGCCACCGTCAACTCGACCTCGTCGCCCCGTGATTGAGCCCGGACGGTGATCGTCGCACCGTCCGGCGACACCTCCAGGGCGTTGGAGAGCACGTTGTCCAGGACCTGTTCGAGATGACCGGGACTGGCCAGCACAAGCGGCCGGCCGTCGACAACACTCCCCCTGAGCGCGATGTGGACACCGCGCTCGTCGGCGGCCGGTCTCCACACCGACAGGCGTTCCGCCACGATCTCCCGCAGCGGCAGCGGTTCCGCCGCCGTCACCTTCGCCTCGGCCCGCGCCAGCACCAGCAGGCCGTTGACGAGACGGCTCATCCGGACCACCTCGGCCGTCGCCTGTTCCACGTCCTCGCGGACGAACTCGTCGTCCACGCCGTCCGCGATGTTGTCGAGCGAGAGCCGCAACGCCGTGAGCGGGGTGCGGAGTTGGTGCGAGGCGTCGGCCACGAAGATGCGCTGTGAGGCGATCAGGGTGTCCAGGCGCTCGCCCGCCTGGTTCAGCGTCCTGGCGAGCGTCTGCGTCTCGTGCGGGCCCGTCACCGGCGTACGTGCCGTCAGGTCGCCGTCGCTGAACCGGCTTGCCATGTCGTTGAGTTGGCGCAGGGGGCGGGTCAGTCGGCGGGCCACCAGCGCGCCCAGGCCGGCCGCCACCGCGAGCACCGCCAGCGCCAGGATCGCCCGGAAGCCCCAGATCTGCACCAGGCGCCGGGTCAGGTCGGAGGTCGGGTACGTGATGCGTACGGCGCCGACCGTCCGGCCGTCGCGCTTCGCCGGTGCCGTCACCTCCAACTCCCCGTCGCCCCAGTGCGTCGCGGTCTTCGCCCGCGCGGCGGGCAGTACCTCGGCCGTGCCGGGGGTCTCCTGCGCGTACGCCACCACCATGCGGTCCAGCGCGGCGCGCGAGGCGGCGTCGCCGCTCAGCAGCAACGCCATCGTCCGGGCCTCGCGCCGTACCGACTGCTCGGTGTCGCCCCGGAGTTGGGCGGTCAGTGTGAAGGCGACGGGCACGGTGAACGCCGTCAGCGCCACGGCCACGAGCAGGACGTAGCTGACGATCAGCTGCCGGATCATGAGGCGGGCGATCCGTCTCCGGAGGAGGCGATCTCCAGGCGGAAGCCGACGCCCCGGACCGCCTCGATCGTGATCGCGCCCGCCAACTTCCGCCGCAGCGCGGCCACATGGACGTCGAGCGTCTTCGTCGGGCCGAACCAGTTCGCGTCCCAGACCGCTTCCATGATCTGCTCGCGCGACATCAGCGCGCCCGGCTCCTCGGCGAGGAACGACAGCAGGTCGTACTCCTTGGGAGCCAGCGGCACCTCCTCGCCGTCGAGGCGGACGCGGGCGGCCCTGCGGTCGATCGTCAGACGGCTGCCGTAGGTGTCGGGGCCCTCGGCCTCCGCGACCGCCCTCGGCTGTGCGCGGCGCATCACCGCCCTTATGCGGGCGATGACCTCGCGGACCCCGAAGGGTTTCGAGACGTAGTCGTCGGCGCCCAGCTCCAGGCCGACCACCCGGTCCGTCTCGTCGCTGCGCGCGCTGATCACGATGATCGGCACGTCGCCGCGGGCGCGCAGCGCCCTGCACACGTCGAGGCCGTCGGTGTCGGGCAGGCCGAGGTCGAGGAGGACGACGTCGTAGGGGGCGGAGTGGCTCAGCGCCGCGCCGCCCGTGGTGACCCAGTCGACCTCGAAGCCGTAGCGCAGCAGTCCGCGGCGTAGCGACTCGGCCACGGGTTCATCGTCTTCCACCAGAAGTACGCGCACATCGCGCACCTTAGTGCTTGAAACTTAATTCACAGGGATCACTTGTGACGCTCGGCACTTTTCCCGCACCTCGTAAGTGGGCATGCGCTGACCTGGGCGTCCGAAGCCTCCGAATCTCACCATGCGATACCACGGAAGCTAATTTCGGGTGCTCGTTAAACTGAGCCGACACACCAGGACTGAGCGAGGAGCGCACGTGGGCCTTGTCGTGCAGAAGTACGGAGGCTCCTCCGTAGCCGATGCCGAGGGCATCAAGCGCGTCGCCAAGCGAATCGTCGAAGCGAAGAAGAACGGCCACCAAGTGGTCGTCGTCGTTTCCGCGATGGGCGACACGACGGACGAGCTGATCGATCTCGCCGAGCAGGTATCTCCGATGCCCGCCGGGCGTGAGTTCGACATGCTGCTGACCGCCGGGGAGCGGATCTCCATGGCACTGCTGGCCATGGCGATCAAAAACCTGGGCCACGAGGCCCAGTCGTTCACGGGCAGCCAGGCAGGCGTCATCACCGACTCGGTCCACAACAAAGCCCGGATCATCGACGTCACGCCCGGTCGGATCCGTACGGCGTTGGACGAGGGCAACATCGCCATCGTCGCCGGGTTCCAGGGTGTGAGCCAGGACAAGAAGGACATCACCACGCTGGGGCGCGGTGGCAGCGACACCACCGCCGTCGCGCTCGCCGCCGCTCTCGACGCCGAGGTCTGCGAGATCTACACGGACGTCGACGGTGTGTTCACCGCCGACCCGCGGGTGGTCGCGAAGGCGAAGAAGATCGACTGGATCTCCTTCGAGGACATGCTGGAGCTCGCCGCCTCCGGCTCCAAGGTGCTGCTCCACCGCTGTGTGGAGTACGCCCGCCGATACAACATCCCGATCCATGTGCGGTCCAGCTTCAGCGGACTTCAGGGCACATGGGTCAGCAGTGAGCCGATTGGGGACCAGAAGGTGGAGCAGGCCATCATCTCCGGTGTCGCGCACGACACCTCCGAGGCCAAGATCACGGTCGTCGGCGTGCCCGACAAGCCGGGCGAGGCCGCGGTGATCTTCCGGACGATCTCCGACGCCCAGGTCAACATCGACATGATCGTGCAGAACGTGTCGGCGGCCTCGACGGGCCTCACCGACATCTCCTTCACGCTCCCCAAGGCGGAGGGCCGCAAGGCCATCGACGCCCTGGAGCGGAACAAGGGCGGCATCGGCTTCGAGTCGCTGCGCTACGACGACCAGATCGGCAAGATCTCGCTGGTCGGCGCGGGCATGAAGACGAACCCCGGCGTCACCGCCGACTTCTTCACCGCCCTGTCCGACGCGGGCGTCAACATCGAGCTGATCTCGACCTCCGAGATCCGTATCTCGGTGGTCACCCGCGCCGACGACGTCAACGAGGCCGTCCGCGCCGTGCACACGGCGTTCGGCCTGGACTCCGACAGCGACGAAGCCGTCGTCTACGGAGGCACCGGCCGCTGATGGCCGCAACCGGAGCGACCGTGCGTCCGACACTCGCCGTAGTCGGAGCGACCGGAGCCGTCGGCACGGTCATGCTCGGGATCCTGTCCCAGCATGCGGACATCTGGGGTGAGATCCGCCTGATCGCCTCCCCGCGCTCGGCCGGCCGCAAGCTGGCCGTGCGCGGGGAGCAGGTCGAGGTGGTGGCCCTGACGGAGGAGGCCTTCGACGGGGTCGACGTCGCGATGTTCGACGTCCCCGACGAGGTCTCCGCCCACTGGGCGCCGGTCGCCGCCGCCAAGGGCGTGGTCGTCGTCGACAACTCGGGCGCCTTCCGGATGGACCCCGAGGTGCCCCTGGTGGTCCCCGAGGTCAACCCGCACAAGGTGCGCTGGCGACCGCGCGGGATCATCGCCAACCCGAACTGCACGACCCTGTCGATGATCGTCGCCGTGGGCGCGCTGCACGCCGAGTTCGGGCTGCGCGAGCTGGTGGTGTCGTCGTACCAGGCGGTGAGCGGGGCGGGCCGGGCCGGGGTCGACACCCTGCGCCAGCAGCTCGCCCTCGTGGCCGGTACGGACCTGGGGACCAAGCCCGGGGACGTACGGCGGGCCGTCGGGGACAACACCGGGCCGTTCCCGGAGCCGGTCGCGCTGAACGTCGTACCGTGGGCCGGGTCCCTGCGGGAGAACGGCTGGTCCTCGGAGGAGATGAAGGTGCGGGACGAGTCCCGCAAGATCCTCGGGCTGCCCGCGCTGCCGGTCGCCGTGACATGTGTGCGCGTCCCGGTGGTCACCACGCATTCCCTCACCGTTCACGCCCGCTTCCAGGGCGAGGTCACCGTCGACGGGGCACGCGAGATTCTCGCCACGGCCCCGGGTGTCGTCCTCTTCGACGATCCGGCCGCCGGGGAGTTCCCGACTCCGGCGGATGTGGTGGGCACCGACCCGACCTGGGTGGGGCGGCTGCGGCGGGCGCTGGACGATCCGACGGCGCTCGAACTGTTCGTCTGCGGGGACAATTTGCGCAAGGGAGCGGCCCTCAATACGGCGCAGATCGCCGAGCTGGTGGCGCGCGAACTGGCGTGAGTACAGCCCCCACCTGCCCTGCCCGGCCGTAAATCCGCTGGCCAGTGGCGCACGAGTTTGTAGGATCACTGTGCGCGATGTGGCCGGATTAATGGTTGGGACCACTTGAATCCAGCCACCTCCGCATCCGAAGATTTCACTCCCCGCTCTCCGCAACCGCGCGACGAGCGGGGAGCGTCTTTGCGAACGCCCTTCAGGTGGGCGTGGGGATGCGGTGAGGGGCGTGGGGACGCCCCGGACTTTCGTGACACAGGGGAAGAGCGGGTAGGCATGAGGGTGTTCGACGCACTGCCGGTTGTGCTGCCTGACACCAGACGGGTGGGTGGTGACACCGGACGGGTTGGCGGGGACAGCGGACACGTGGGTGGACTGTCTGTTTCGTCTGACGTAAATGTGACGGCCGACGCGTACAACCCCCAAGGGGGGAAGCGTGTCCAACTGGCGTGGCTCAGGTACTCGACTTCACTGCGGCACGCGGAACGGCCCTACGGCCTCCGCGTGGATCCCGTGCGCCCGGCGGCATGCCGGTGATCGCGCCGATGCCCGCAGCGCGGCCCGCCCGCATCCCGAACCAGCGTGACGGCGTCGACGGTGTCGACGACACCGTCACGGCCGGAACGACGGTCGACCATCTCACCGAGACCTATCGGGCGCACTACCGCTCGCTGTTGGGCCTGGCCGCACTCCTTCTCGACGACACCGCCTCCTGCGAGGACGTCGTCCAGGAGGCGTTCATCCGGGTCCACTCGGCGCGCAAACGCGTCCGTGACCCCGAGAAGACCCTGGCGTATTTGCGCCAGACCGTCGTCAACCTCTCTCGCTCGGCCTTGCGCCGCCGCATCCTCGGCCTCAAGCTCCTCTCGAAGCCGATGCCGGACATGGCCAGCGCGGAGGAGGGCGCCTACGACCTGCTGGAGCGCGACTCCCTCATCAAGGCGATGAAGGGCCTTCAGCGCCGCCAACGCGAGGTCCTGGTCCTGCGCTACTTCGCGGACATGACCGAGGCGCAGGTCGCCGAGTCGCTCGGCATATCGCTGGGTTCGGTGAAGGCGTACGGCTCGCGCGGTATCGCCGCCCTCCGGATCGCGATGGAGGCATCGGCATGAGCGACGACGTCGAGGGAAACGGCTCACGTGAACGACGTGAGCCGGAAGTCCGGCGCGGTCCGACCTGGGCCCGCAAGGAAGAACCGAACGAATCGCACGCTGGGAACGGAACTGTGAACCACGGCCCCGACGAACAGAGCCCGTACGGGCCGAGCCTCGACGGGCAGCACCCCGAAGGTGACCACCCCGAGAACACCGAGGGGCCCAGCCCCGAGAACCCCGAGGGTCGTAGCCCCGAGTCCGCACTGGCCATGGCCATGTCGGGCATCGGCAGGGACAACCCCGAAGGGCTCGACCCGGACGAGCTGGTGCTGCGCCGGCTGCTGCACCGGGCGGTCCAGGAGGTCGAGCCGCGCGACGGCACGCTGGACCACCTGCGCAAGGCGGTACCGGCCCGCCGGGCCCGCAAGCGCCAGGCCCTCGTCGGCGTGGCCGCCGCCGCGCTCTTCTTCGGCACCGCCATCCCGGCCCTGGTGCACGTCTCGAACTCGACCGGTTCCGTCGACCCGTCCATCGCGGGCAACAGCTCACAGGCACAGGGCGGCACCAGCCAGGGCAAGGGCCCGGACGGCGGCTCCAGTACGTCCGGAGGATCGTCGGGGCAGGCCTCGCAGAACCCGGGCGGCCCCAAGAACGACGGCTCGGGCAAGCCCTCGGGCAGCGGCACCGCGAGCGCGAACCCCTCGGCCAGCACCGGGACGGCCGCGCCCATCTGCTCGGCGGAACAGCTCGGTTCGGCCACGTCGTCACTCGATGCCCCCGACGCGGCGGGCGCGGTCTACGGCACGTTCACCGTCACCAACGTCTCCGCCACCAGCTGTACCGTCGGCGGCCCCGGCACCGTGGGCTACGCCGTGCAGGGCGCGGCGGACGCGAGCAAGATCGCCGTGGTGCAGCACAGCGCCGGGGACGCGGCGGCCGGGCTGCCCGACCCGTCGACGGCGGCCTCCCAGCTGGTGCTGCTGCCGGGCTCCGCCTACCAGGTCAAGTTCGCCTGGGTGCCCTCCGAGACCTGCCCGACCAGCGGTGGCAGCACCGGCGGCACCACCGGCGGTTCGACGCCCAGCCCGTCGCCCAGCGAGGACGCCACCACCAGCAGCGGATCCACGACCGGGGACACCGGCACGTCCACCCAACTGCTGGAGGACGGCACGCTCGACGGCAGCGTCCAGATCTCCCACACGACGGCCACCGGCTCGACGACGGCCACGGCGACGGTGTCCAACGCGTGCGCGGGCACGATCTACCGGACGGACCTGCTGGCGGGTTCGTGAGCGGGTAGTTCGTTCTTCTCGGCAGCGTCCGCGCCCTCTTCGGGGTCTTCTTCGGGCACCAGCCCCAGCTCCGCGTCGCGCGCGAACTCCACCTCGCGGCGCAGCAGCCGGAACCACATGAAGACGACGAAGCCCGCGAAGACGAACCACTCGCCGGTGTAGCCGAGGTTCTGGAACGCCTTCAGATCGAGGCCGGTGTTCGCGGGCGCGGTCGCGGGCACGGTCCGCATCCCGGAGTCGCCCTTGTCGAGCGTGATCCACGCGTCGTACAGGTGGTACGGGACCAGGTTCACCAGCGAGGCCGCGCTGATCGCGGCCGTCTGGCCGGACGGCAGTCCGCCCTGGGCGCTGACGCCGTTGTCGCCGGGCGTCTCGGACGCCTGGAGCGAGCCGGTGACGGTGATCTCGCCGGTGGGCGCTGCGGGCGCCTTGGCGGCGTCCGGCTTTCCGGGGATCCAGCCGCGCACCACGGGCAGCGCCCTGCCGTCGTCGGTGCGCAGCAGGGTCAGCACGTAGAAGCCGTTCTTCCCGTCCAACTGGCGGTCGGGGACGAGGAGTTGCTTGCCGTAGCGGCCGGTGGCGGTGGTCTGCCGACCCGAGGTGTTCTGGTCGACCGGCAGCAGTTCGGCCAGTGGGCGCGCGGCTTCCGTGCGGTCGGTCTCGACCTGTCGGGTGGCCTGGTGGCTGCTGTCCACGCGCGCCTGGAACCGGCTCAACTGCCATGACCCCATGAAGACGCAGAAGGGGATGGCGAGCAGTACGAAGACGTTGATGCCCCACCAGCGCGATGTCAGCAGAAACCGGTACACGCCTTCCACGGTACGGGGCTGTCGTACGGCTCCTGGCCCGGGGGTCGGCCCGGAGGTTCACCCGCTGTCGGCAATGGTCCGGCCGGGTCTTGGTCGAAGTTATCCACAGGCTGAGGATCCGACCAGTGCAATGTCTGTGTGGGCGGGCAGTATGGGGCCATGACTGAGAGCAACGGGTCCGAGACCACACCGGACTGGGAGAAGCGCTTCAGGGCGCCCCGAGTGTCCCTGCCCGACTGGGCGGAGGACGCACCCGACCGTTCCCTGTTCGTGTCGAACGCGACAGGGACGTATGAGCTGTACGCCTGGGACCGGGCGACGGGCGAGCAACGCCAGGTCACGGACCGGCAGAACGGCACGACGGACGGTGTGCTCTCCCCGGACGGGGAGTGGATCTGGTGGTTCGACGACAAGGACGGCGACGAGTTCGGCGTCTGGCGCCGCCAGCCCTTCAAGGGCGGCCCCGACGAACCGGCCGTGCCCGGCCTCGAACCGTCCTATCCGGCCGGACTGGCCCTCGCGCGCGACGGCCGCACGGCGGTCGTGGGCCGTTCCACGGACGAGGACGGTACGACGATCCACCTCGCCCGCACCGGTGACGAGACCACGCTGATCTACCGCCACCGCGAGTCGGCGGGCGTCGGCGACCTCTCGCACGACGGTTCGCTGATCGCGATCGAGCACACGGAGCACGGCGACGCGATGCACTCGGCGCTGCGCGTCCTGCGCCCGGACGGCACGGCGGTCGCCGACCTGGACGACACCAAGGGCGGCACCGAGGAACTGGGCCTGGAGGTGCTCGGCTTCGCCCCCGTGGAGGGCGACACCCGCCTCCTCATCGGCCATCAGCGGCGCGGCCGTTGGGAGCCCCTGGTGTGGGACGTGGTGAAGGGCGGCGAGACGGACCTGTCCCTGGACCTGCCCGGCGACGTGAGCGCCGAGTGGTACCCGGACGGCTCGGCCCTCCTCATCGCGCACAGCTTCGAGGCCCGCAGCGAGGTCTTCCGCTACGACCTCGCGTCGGGCGACCTGGAGAAGGTGCCGACCCCGCCCGGTTCCGTCTCCGGCGCCACGGCCCGTCCCGACGGCAGCGTCGAGTACCTCTGGTCGTCGGCCGCCGAGCCGTCCGCCGTGCGCTCGACGACGGGCGAGGTCGTCCTGGACCCGCCCGGCCTGAAGTCACCGGGCTCGGTCCCGGTGGAGGACGTGTGGGTGGAGGGCCCCGGCGGCCGTATCCACGCCCTGGTCCAGAAGCCGGCCGGCGCCACGGGCCCGCTCCCCACGGTCTTCGACATCCACGGCGGCCCGACCTGGCACGACAGCGACTCGTTCTCGGCGGGCCCGGCGGCCTGGGTGGACCACGGCTACGCGGTGGTCCGGGTCAACTACCGCGGCTCCACCGGCTACGGCCGCGCGTGGACCGACGCCCTGAAGGTCCGGGTCGGCCTGATCGAGCTGGAGGACATCGCGGCGGTGAGGGAGTGGGCGATCACGTCCGGCCTCGCCGACCCCGCCCGCCTGATCCTCACCGGCGGCTCCTGGGGCGGCTACCTCACCCTCCTCGGCATCGGCACCCAGCCCGACGCGTGGACGCTCGGCATCGCGGCGGTCCCGGTCGCCGACTACGTCACGGCGTACCACGACGAGATGGAAGCGCTGAAGGCGATGGACCGCACGCTGCTGGGCGGCACCCCCGAAGAAGTCCCCGACCGCTTCGAGGCGTCCTCCCCCCTGACCTACGTCGACAAGGTCACGTCCCCGGTCTACATCTCGGCCGGCGTCAACGACCCCCGCTGCCCGATCCGCCAGATCGACAACTACGTGAAGCGGCTGGAGCAGCGGGGTGCCGTCCACGAGGTGTATCGGTACGACGCGGGGCACGGTTCGCTTGTGGTGGACGAGCGGATCAAGCAGGTGAGACTGGAACTGGACTTCGCGGAGCGGCATTTGGGCTCCTGAACACCGGTGACTTCTTGATTTTTTAGCCCGTCCGGCGTTTGAGGACGAGGCCCTTTCGGGGCCGAAGCGGGGGTCTGGGGGCGCAGCCCCCAGCAACGCCCGCTTCGGCACCGGGTTCCATCAAGTCCCGGCCCGGTCCCGTGGTCGCCGCCCCAACAACTCCGCCAGCCCGCGCCGGGTCGCAGCCAGCACCACCCTGTCCGAGCTCCGCAGGACATACGTGTCGGGAAGGTCCCACACCAACCCCGACCGCCGTACGTCCTCGGACGCGTCCCGCGTAGCCGTGTCCAGCGCCAACACCCGCCACGACCCCGCCCGGAACGCCTCGGCGATCGTCTTCCCGTCCAGCTGGGGATGCCCGCCCACAGTCATCGCCGCGAACAGCAACACCCGCCGCTCGACCGGAATCGCCCCCAGGATCTGCCGCCCCATCATCGCCCCGGCGAACGCGGGCGCGGCCAGATGGGACACACTCCGGCTCCGGGTGAGCGCACCGGGGTGTGCGGCACGGAGCGTCCGGTACACGGCGGTCGCGAAGTCGTCGTCGTACAGCCGGAGTACGACCCGGAGATCCGGCCGCACGGATCGCGCGTACAGCACCGCTTCGAGGTTGGTGGTGTCCGAGCTGGTGACCGCGAGGAGGGCGTGGGCGCGGTGGACCTTGGCGGATTCCAGGACGCCCTCCTGGGTGACGTCCCCCAGGATCACCGGGACCCGCAGCCGACGGGCGGTCGCCAGGCCGCGGGCCTCGGGGTCGGCCTCGACGCACACCACGGGGATGTTGAGTTCGCGCAGCCGGGTCAGCACCCGGGTGCCGATCTTGCCGAGCCCGAGCAGCACGACATGCCCCCCGAGCCCACGCGGCGGCTTGCGCAACGCGGACGCCGTACGGAACGTACCGAGGGCTTCGAGCACCGCGGCCAGCAGCACTGGAAGCATCAGCAACCCGACCAGACCGGACAGGAGTTGAAGGATCTGCCGGCCGAGCGGCGCCCCGATCGCGGGGTCGTCGATCGCGAAGAGATCGAGCAGGGTCAGATAGAAGGCGGTCAGCGGATGGATCTGCGTCACCAGCCACAACGCGATCGCGAGCGCGACCACGCACGCCACCATGCCCGCCAGCGACCACCGCAGCCGCCGCGAGAAGAGCGACGAGAAGGCGGGTACGACCCCGCCGCCGCGCCCGCCCGGCAACTGCGGCCCGGCGTACGACACTTGCTCCAGGACGATGGTGCCGCGCCCGGTGGCGGAGGCGATGGCCGCCGCGTCGGGCAGCAGCCGCGGACCCTGTTCGCCCATGCCCTCGGAGCCGTCCGCACCGGCCGGGTCGCTGCTGGTCGCCGACAGCAGGGCCAGCGTGGCCAGTCCCGGGTCGGCGACCTGACCGGGGCCCGGCGGCGGCCGTTCCACCGCGCGCAGCAGCAGCCCGTCGGTCTGGACGACCTTGCTGGTTCCGGCGAGCGCGGTGGCGGCCAGCGCGGGCGCGGCCGTGTCGGCGTCGGAGAGAACGGTGGTCGAGGCGTCGAACCCGGTGCCGGTCCCGCCACTCGTCCCGTCACCGGTCGCCAACGCGGCCGCCTGGTCGAGGAGTTCCTCGATGTGCTGCCCGAGCCGCCGGTTGTAGAGACGCAGCACCAGCCGGATACGGGGGTTGAGGCGGCGGGCGGTGAGGGCGGCGCGGATGTTGGTCTCGTCGTCGTCGTAGACGAGGGCGAGGGCCGCCGCCCGCTCCACGCCGGCCTCGGCGAACACCGCCTCGGTCAGCTCGGCGACCTCCAACACCCGCTCCCCGCGCGGGGGTTCGGGGGCGGCGGGGGCGCCGTTGCCGTTGCCGTTCGCCCGGGCCACCGCCGCGTTGACCCGGTCGCGCAGGGCCACCGAGGCGGCACGCGCGCGGCCGACGACCGGTTGGCGGGCGGTGGCCTCGGAGAGCGGGACGACGAGGGTGACCTGTTCGCCGTAGACACTGCGCAGTTCGACGGCGAGGCGGTGCGCGAGCGCGTCGTCGCCGCACACCACCATGTGCGCACGGGCACCGCCCGGAGGACTCTGATTCGGAACGCTGCTCGCCACGAGGGGAAAGACTGCCCCAAGGAGGTGGGTGGTTCCAGTATTGCGCTGAACACCCTTGCCCCGACTGCCGTATGCAGAGTGAGGGAGCAAAACTCGCGAAACCATGTGCTTGCCGGAGGTATCTCACCCGTGGCCATCACCACCGAACCAGCCGCGCCGACCACGGAGACGCCGCCGACCGCGGAAACGCCCCCACAGCCATCCGCGCCCGCGCCTTCGAAGGAGGACAAGGCCTCGAAGGACGGCTGGCAGCTCAGCTCGCCGCTCGTGCTGACCATGGTGCTGCTCGTGGCGGTGCTGGCGCAGGGGCCGGTGCGGCAGGCGCTGTCCGCGCCGGTGATGCAGAGCTGGATGACGGTGTTCGTGGCCGTGGTCGTGCAGGCCCTGCCCTTCCTGGTGCTCGGCGTGCTGCTGTCGGCGGCGATCGCGGTGTTCGTACCGGCCACGTGGTTCACCCGCGCGCTGCCCAACAACCCTGTGCTGGCCGTACCGGTGGCCGGCATGGCGGGCGCGATCCTGCCCGGCTGCGAGTGCGCGTCGGTGCCGGTGGCCGGGGCGCTGGTGCGCCGGGGCGTCACCCCGGCGGCCGCGATCGCGTTCCTGCTCTCCGCCCCGGCGATCAACCCGATCGTGCTGACAGCGACGGCGGTGGCGTTCCCGCGCAACCCGGAGATGGTGCTCGCCCGGTTCGCCGGCAGCCTGCTGGTGGCCTGTGTGATGGGCTGGCTGTGGCAGCGCATGGGCCGCACCGACTGGCTGAAGCTGCCCGCGCACGAACCGCACGAGGGGGAGACCAAGGGCGCCGCGTTCTGGGGCTCGGTGCGGCACGACGTGATGCAGGCGGGCGGGTTCCTGGTGCTCGGCGCGATGTCCGCGGCGACGCTCAAGGCGGTCGCGCCGGCGAGCTGGCTGCGCACGGCGGCCGACAATCCGGTGGTGGCGATCCTCGCCCTCTCGATCCTGGCCGTTCTGCTGTCCATCTGCTCGGAGGCGGACGCGTTCGTGGCCGCGTCGCTGACCCAGTTCTCCCTCACGGCGAAACTCGCGTTCCTGGTGGTGGGCCCGATGATCGACCTGAAGCTGTTCGCCATGCAGGCCGGGACGTTCGGGCGCGGCTTCGCCCTGCGCTTCGCGCCCGCCACCTTCGTCCTCGCCATCGCGGGCGCGGTCGTCACCGGGGCGGTGCTCCTGTGAACCGGCAGGCACAGGCGGCGGTCCTGTTCCTGATCGGCGCGGCCCTCCTGCACGCGGGCTTCACCAACCTCTACCTCCGCTACGTCAAGGCCGGACTCCAGCCGCTCCTGCTGCTCTCCGGCGTGGTCCTGATCGTGGCGGCGCTGGCCACGGCCTGGTACGAGTGGCGCCGGGCACGACTGGAGAAGGCCAACGCGGAAACCCACGACGAGGCCCACCCGACCGACGAGGCTCATGCGGATCACGTACACCGCGAACCCCGTATCTCCTGGCTCCTGGTCCTCCCCCTCTTCGCCCTGATCCTGGTCGCCCCGCCGGCCCTCGGCTCCTACAGCGCGGTCCGCACCGGCACCGCGCTCATGAAGCCCTACGGCCTCTCCAAGCTCCCAGCCAGCGACCCGCTCACCATCGGCCTGGTCGACTACGCGAGCCGCGCGGTCTACGACCACGGCCACTCCCTCGGCACCCGGCAGCTCAAGGTCACCGGCTTCATAGCCCTGGACAAGTCCGGCGCCCCCTACCTCGTCCGCATGGCCCTCAACTGCTGCGCGGCGGACGCCCAGCCGGTCAAGATCGCGCTGACCGGCAAGATCCCGCCGGTCCTCCAGCCCGACACCTGGCTCGAGGTCACCGGCACCTACAGCCCCAGGCAGACCAAGGACCCCATCAACAACGGCCCGATCCCCTACTTCCAGGTCTCCCTCGCCAAACCGGTCCCGACCCCGAAGGACCCGTACGACGAGAGCTGGAACCAGTAGGGCGAGCGCCGGGACCGGTAAAGGGCCCGGTGCCGGGCAGGCGGCAACATCGGCGCCCGCCCCCGTAAGCCCCGCGGGCGTACCGTGAAAGGACCGAGGGTTCCTCGCGCACCGGATCACACCGGTGCCGTCCTCGGCGAACCACGACGCCGGGGCGGACGTGTCCGCGCCCGGGGCAGGGCTCAGCCCATGGCCGTGAATGTGCCCGGTCGGCCGGTGACCGCGGCCCTCGTCACGCACGGCGGCGCCGACGGGACGCGCGGGGAGCAGTCGTGGTCGTCCCGTCGCGAGCGCGGCCCCTCGCCCTGGGAGGGGGACCGTCTCCGTCCGCTCAGCCGGCGCCAGATCGAGGACCGCTTCGAGGACCTGGGCGTGCTGTACGAGGAGACCCGCGGCGCGGCCCGCACGGGCAGCCGTTCCCGCACCGCGTTCCTGCGGCGCCTCGCGGGTGACGTCCGGCGGCCCGGCTTCGCCCTGCTGATCGCCGAGAACACCACCCTGACGGCCTGCGCCTACGGCTTCCCCGTACGCGCCGCCGATCCCTGGTGGCAGGGCCACGACACCCGGCTGCCCCGGCTGCTGCGCGGGCTCGCGGTCACCGGCGGGTTCTTCGCGGTCTCCGGGATCGTGGTCCCGCCCCGCGTGCGCACCCACTACCAGGACCGGGACTGGAACCTCGCCCGGCGCCTCCAGCGGCGGCTGCTCGACGATCACGCGCCGGCCCTGGGCGTCGCCCTGGTGCCCCGCACCGACACCGAGACCCTGACGGCCTACCGGGCCTGGGGCTGGCAGGACGTCGCGACGGGCCCGGACGGTCTTGATCCACGGGCTCCCGGCGCCTGTCGGGTGCTGGTTCTGGGCCGCTGAGCGTGTCGACCGGTGTCACAACATCTGTGCTCGCCGCGACAGGGATTCCCCGGGGGCGACTAGAGTTCCGGGTACGGGGGAACCCGCTCCACCGCGGCCGGCCGTCTCCGCCCCGGTGGTCCGCAGGAAGGTGTACATGCCCGCAGAAAGCCAGCAGCCCGCGGCCGACCGGCTCGACGACGACGACTACCCCGCCTACACCATGGGTCGGGCCGCCGAGCTGATCGCCTCCACTCCCGGTTTCCTCCGGTCACTGGGTGAGGCCGGGCTGATCACCCCGACGCGGTCGGACGGCGGTCACCGCCGCTACTCGCGCCATCAGCTCCGTACGGCCTCCCGCGCCCGCGAGCTGGTCGACCAGGGGACCCCCATCGAGGCCGCCTGCCGCATCATCAGCCTGGAGGACCGGCTGGACGAGGCCCTGCGCGTCAACGAGGAGCTGCGGGGCTCGTCCCATCGTGAGAAAATCTGATGCGGGGGAAACAGAAATTCACTGTTTTGGGTGAGGCATTTCGAACCCAATTCCACCGTCGCGGAAATGGGTTCCGTGCTAGGCTGACTTCAGTTGCAGTTGTGGTTGCCAATTTTGAACCGGACCTCCGGTGCAGGTGATCATCACGGCGATGGAGGAGATTCGTAAAGTGCGGATCTCGTGCACTGCCTAGGAGTTAAGACATGGCCACCGGTACCGTGAAGTGGTTCAACGCGGAAAAGGGCTTCGGCTTCATCGAGCAGGACGGCGGCGGCGCTGACGTCTTCGCCCACTACTCGAACATCGCCACCCAGGGCTTCCGCGAGCTGCAGGAAGGTCAGAAGGTGACCTTCGACATCACGCAGGGCCAGAAGGGCCCGCAGGCGGAGAACATCGTTCCCGCCTAAGCACGCGAAGCTGCGAAACAGGGGCCCGCACCTTGGGTGCGGGTCCCTTTTCGTATCCGCTCATTTACCTGCCGTTCCCCGGCCGGTACCCGCCGTTCCATGGCCGTTCTTCGGTCTCCCCGGCTTTCCCCGAGGAGAAATCCTCCCCTCTCCTCCCGCTCGAACCCCTTGGTGAGGCACCATGCGCTGCGTGATCGCCCGTTACCCCTTCGATCTGACGAAGAGCGAGGTGGAGGAGATGCTCAAGGGCATCCGCCCGGAGCAGCCCGTCACCGGCCAGTGCGCCGTCATCAGTCGCAAGCTGTACCCGGTGAAGCAGGTCGGCGAAGTCATCACCAAGCAGGACCGCCGTGACTTCACCGCCTTCGAGGTGACCAGGGCCCTGACCCGGCTCGGCTTCACCTGCCACGAGACGCCGCCCGCGCCCGCCACCCCGGCGCCCGCACCGGCCCCCGTCGCGGACACCACCGTGGACTCCGGCCCCGACTCGACCTCGTACATCGGTACCACCCTGGGCTGACGCCACCGCCCGTACGTCCCCGCACACCCCGAGCGACCACGCCGCCGTAGATTCATCCGGGCGCGAGGTCGCTCTTTGCGTCCCAACCGTCCCGGCCGTCCCAACCGTCCCGGCCCTCACGCCGAGCACCGCCGTCGCAGCCGTCACAGCTCCTTGTCGGGCCAGTCCAGCAGTCGGGCCCCGATGACCGCCGTCTGCAACGTGTACCGCTGACCGGGGTCCGTCGGGTCCGCGCCGGTCAGCTGGTGGATGCGTTCCAGCCGGTAGGTCAGCGCGCGCACGCTCAGCGAGAGCCGGCGGGCGGACTCCGCGGCCACACAGCCGCAGTCGAAGTACGTCGAGAGGGTGTCGAGCAGCGGGCGCGGACCGCCGCGCGCCTTCGTCAGCGGGCCCAGCGCGTCCAGGACCAGATCCGCCATCGCCTGCCGGTCGCGCGTGAGCACCGGATAGACCAGCAGATCGGCGGCGCGCAGCAGCGGTCCCTCCAGGTTGAGCCGCTCGGCCAGTTCGAGCGTGTTCAGGGCCTCTTCGTACGACTGGACGATCCCGCCCGCACCCGGCTGCGGGCGGCCGATCGCCGCGCGGGTGCCGTCCGCCGCCGCGTAGGCCTGCTTGGCGAAGTGGGCGAGGATGTCGTCCTGGTCGCCGGGCGCGACACACAGCATCCGGCCGGCCTTCGTGGTGAGCAGGATGTTGCGGTCACCGAACCGGCTGATCATCGCCCGCTCCACCTGCCGCGGCACCGGCGCGCTCTCGTCGTACGGTGTCGGGCCCTGGACCACGGCGACGGCGTGCGTCTGGGAGAGGCGCAGGCCGAAGCGCTCGGCGCGTTCCGCGAGCCGGCCCAGGCCCCCGCGGCCGTAGAGGAGGTCGTCGATGAACTCCCGTCGGGCCGCTTCCTCCTGGCGGACGGCGAGTCGCTGCGCGCGTTCGTAGCCCTCGGCGAAGGCGTCGATCGCCTGTTGTACGGCGGCGAGTGTGCAGTCGGCGGAGCCGGGGGTCTGTGGCCAGGCGGTGCGGGTGGCGGTGAGATGGGCGCTGACCAGGGCGCGCAGTTCGTGGCCGGCCTCGGCCGCCTGCTCGCCGAGGGTGCGGCGGGCCTCCAACTCGGCCCGGGTCAGGCGGCGTCCGGTGTCGGCGACCTCCGCCAGGAGCCGCGCGAACCCCGCCAGGTACTGCTCAGGCATTCCGCGCTCCGGCAACTCCGCCCCCTGTTTTCTTGACGCCCCGCTGACGCTTTCTTAGCGCGTCACCGGCATCAAGACCCTAATGAACACTGCCGGGTTCCGGCAATGCGCGGGCGCGCACCCCGCGTGCACCATGGCGCCAGGGGAGCACCGCGGAAGGTTCCGGTGCCGGACACCGGCAGGTGTCCCGCACCGGTTCCGTGAGCCGCGCGTCCCCGTGGGCTGTCGGAGCGAGCGAGGGAACGGGGGGCCGGGATCATGGGGGCGTTCGTCACGGCCGCCGTCGGGTTTCCCGCCATCGTCTTCAGCGCGGCGCTCGTCGTGGTCGTCCTGTACTGGCTGCTGGTCGCGCTCGGCGCGGCCGACGCACACGCCCATCTGCACCTCAACTCCCGTGCTCACAACGGTGGTTGGGGACTCGGTGGGGTCCCGGTGACGCTCGCCTTCTCGCTGTTCGTCGCGGTCGGCTGGCTGATCAGCTTCTGCGCGAGCGTGCTGTTCGTCCCCGCGGGCCCGGCCGGTGTGCTGGTCGGGGTGGTCGTGCTGATCGGCACGGTGTACGGCTCCTGGTGGACGACCAAGCTGTTCGTACGGCCGCTGCGCCGCCTGTTCCCCGACGGACACGGGCCGTCCCGGCTGGACTTCGTCGGGCTGACCTGCGTCATCCGCACCGGCCGGGTGGACGCGGGGTTCGGACAGGCCGAGGTCAGGGCGGCGGACGGCTCCGCCGCGATGGTCCAGGTCCGGCAACCGGGCAACGACGCCCTCGCGAGCGGCAGCACCGGACTGCTCTACGCCTACGACGAGACCGGCGAGTTCTTCTGGGTCGCGCCCTACGACAGCGCGCTGGACCCCCGGACCGGTCCGGGCACGACGGGATAGACCGCGAACTCCGGCCGCCCGCACGCTCGTTGATCCTCCTTCGCTGATTCCTGCCTGCTCGCCGATCACCCTTCTCATCCCTTGAGGACCCATGTCATGAACGCCATCACCGTCGGCATCGGTGTGTTCGTCGCCGTTCTCCTGCTCATCGCGCTCACCCTGCTGCTCATGGTCGGGCGGCTGTTCCGGAAGGTGGAGCAGGGGCGGGCGCTGATCGTCTCCAAGACGAAGAAGGTCGATGTCACCTTCACCGGCGCGGTCGTCCTGCCGGTGCTGCACAAGGCCGAGTTCATGGACATCTCGGTGAAGACCATCGAGATCCGCCGCACCGGGCGCGAGGGCCTGATCTGCCAGGACAACATCCGCGCCGACATCCACATCAGCTTCTTCGTGCGGGTCAACAAGACCGTCGAGGACGTCATCAAGGTCGCCCAGGCCATCGGCACCCAGACCGCGAGCGACCCGGCGGCGATCCAGGACTTCTTCGCCGCGAAGTTCTCCGAGGCGCTCAAGACCGTGGGGAAGCAGCTGGACTTCGTCGATCTCTACACCAAGCGCGAGGAGTTCCGGGACCGGATCATCCAGGTCATCGGCACCGACCTCAACGGCTACCACCTCGACGACGCGGCCATCGACTTCCTCGAACAGACGCCGATGACCCAGCTCGACAACCAGAACATCCTGGACGCGCAGGGCATCCGCAAGATCACCGAGCTGACGACCATCGAGCACGTGCGCACCAACGAGTTCCAGCGCACCGAGCAGAAGGAGATCACCCGGCAGAACGTCGACGCCCGGGAGACCATCCTGGAGCTGGAGCGCCGGCAGGCCGAGGCGGAGATCAAGCAGCGCCGAGAGGTGGAGGTCCTGCGGGCTCGCGAGGAGGCCGCCACCGCGAAGGTGCAGGAGGAGGAACGGCTGGGCGCGCAGGCCGCGTTCCTGCGCACCGAGGAGCAACTCGGCGTCCAGCGCGAGAACCAGGCCCGCGAGATCGCCGTCGCGCAGAAGAACCGCGAGCGGGTCATCGCGGTCGAGAACGAGCGCATCGAGAAGGACCGCCTCCTCGAAGTCATCGCCCGCGAACGGGAGACCTCGCTCTCCGGGATCGCGCGGGACAAGGAGGTCGAGGCCGAGCGGCGCGAGGTCGCGGACGTGGTCCGGGAGCGGATCGCCGTGGACCGCACGGTCGCCGAGCAGGAGGAGGCCATCAAGAAGCTGCGGGTGGTCGAGGAGGCCGAGCGCACCCGGCAGGCCGTGATCATCGCCGCCGAGGCCGAGGCGCAGGAGAAGCTGGTCAAGGACATCAAGGCGGCCGAGGCCGCGGAGGCCGCCGCCAAGCACCGTGCCGGTGAGCAACTCACCCTCGCCGACGCCCGGTTGAAGTCCGCCGACCTCGACGCCCGCGCCAAGCTGCGGCTCGCGGAGGGCATCCAGGCGGAGGCCGCCGCGGCCGGACTCGCCGAGGTCCAGGTCCGCGACAAGGAGGCCGAGGTGACCGTGAAGGCGGGCCGCGCGGAGGCCGAGGCCACGGGGGCGCGGCTGCGCGCGGAGGCGGAGGGCACCGAGGCCCGGCTCCGGGCGGAGGCCGAGGGCACCCGGGCCAAGGCGCTTGCGGAGGCCGAGGGCACGCAGGCGAACGCGCTCGCGGAAGCCGAGGGCGTACGGGCCAACGCGCTCGCGGAAGCCACCGGCATCGGCGAGAAGCTCAAGGCCGAGGCAGCCGGCCTCACCGAGAAGGCCGCCGCGATGGCCGCCCTCGACGACGCCTCGCGCGGCCACGAGGAGTACCGGCTGCGGCTGCAGGCCGAGAAGGAGATCCGGCTGGCCGGGCTCGATGTGCAGCGGCAGGTCGCCGAGGCGCAGGCCACGGTGCTCGCGACCGGTCTGGAGAACGCCGACATCGACATCGTCGGCGGCGACTCGGTCTTCTTCGACCGGCTGATCTCGGCGGTCTCGTTCGGCCGGAGCGTCGACGGCTTCGTCCAGAACTCCGAGACGGCACAGGTGTTGGCGCGTCCGTGGCTCGACGGCACGTCGAACATCGCCGACGACCTCGCCCGCGTCCTCGGCCCGGTCTCCACGGCCGACGTGCAGAACCTCACCGTGTCCGCGCTGCTGCTGAAGCTCATGTCCGCGGACTCGGCGAACGCCGGTCAGGTACGGCAACTGCTGGACAGGGCAGGTGAGTTGGGCCTGGCGGACACTCCGCTGGCCGCGCTCAACGGCCACCCGGCGAAGGCCTGACCCCATCGACGGTCCGGAACTGCCGCACAGGGGACGGCAGTTCCGGACCCGGCACCCACCCCGAGATCCTGAGAGGGCCCCATGACCACCGGCCTGGACACCGGCACCTACGAGGTCCTGCGCGACCGCCTCGCCGCACAGGCCGCCGAACTCGCCCGCCGCGCGGAGGCGCTGAACGCCCGCCGCACCGAGGAGTTCGGCTCGACCCGCCTGGAACTCACCGGCACCGCACGCCTCGACACCGAGCACCCGGCCGTGCCGCGCGACCTCGTCGCCGTAGGAGACACGCTGCTCTTCGGCCGCCAGGTCTCCCTCGGGGGCACCCGGGAGACGACGGTGGCCGACGTCCTCGCCCTGCACGACCGGCACGATCTGCGCCGGCTGCCCGAGGACGCCGTACCCGGACTCCTCGACGACCCGGACTTCGTGCGGGAGTTCGCCGCCCTGCACCGGTACTACCGGCAGGCGCGCCTGTTGCAACTCCGGTGTGTGGACGGCAAGTTGCTGGCGGTCTTCCGGACCGGTGAGAAGGCCGACGACATCCGGGTGCTGCGCTGGGCGCTCGCGGACGACGGCCGGTCGGCGGCCTTCCTGGACGCGCACGGCGAGCGCGATCACGTCCTCCCGCCGTCGTACGACGTCGAGTGGGTGGAGACGACCCGCGAGGACCAGGTTCCCGGCCGGCATCCACACGTGCGCATCCAGGACGGGCTGTACGTCTCCACGGTCGGCGGCACGCTCACCGTGAAGGTCGAGGACGACACCGAGACGGGGGAGGGTATTTACTCCGAGCCGGTGGACGAGCCGCTCCAGTCGTCGGCCGACGCGGAGATCGCGTACGCGCGGGTGGGTGTGCTGGTGCTGCTCCGGGTGCGTCCCTACAAGGAGGAGGCCCACCGGTATCTGGTCTTCAACACCCTGACCAAGGGTGTCGTGCGGCTCGACGGGATCGGGCTGTCGTGCCGGCGGCTGCCCGAGGAGCGGGGGATCGTGTTCCCGGGCGGGTACTGCCTGGCCACCGGGGTGTGGAAGACCTTCGAAGTGGACACCACCGGGCTGGAGTTGGAGCGGGTGGTGCGCTCGCCCAACGGCGAGGACGTGCTGTTCGCGTACCGGGCACGGGTGTCGGGGCGCGGCCTCCTGCTGCCGTACAACCTGATCCGCAAGGAGGTCGCCACCCCGCTGTCCGGTCAGGGCTGGGCGCTCTTCGACGACGGTGTGCTGGTGGTGCTGGGCGCGGGCGGGGAGGCGGGGCGTGTCCATCCGGTGCGGATCTGGCGCACTCCGTTCGTCTCCGATACGTACGCCGCCGCTCAACTCGTCGGCTCCGGGCCGCTGTTCCGGGTGGGCAACGCCGAACTCGTGCGCGGGGTCTCCGACTGTCTGTCCCTCGCGGGCGCCGTCGCGGGGATGGAGCCCACGGCGGAGGTGTACGAGGCGCTGGTCGCCGCGTGTGTGCGGGCGGCGGACTCGTACCACTGGCTCGGGGACGCCGAACTCGGCGATCTGGGTGGTCCGTTGGAGGACGTGCGGGTCACCGCCGAGCAGGTGCTGGCCGAGTTCGAGACCGTCCGGGCGCTGACCCGGCGGGCGGCCGACGCCCTCGCCGAGGCCACGGACCGGCTCACCGGGCTGGTCCGGCGGTTGCGGGGCGAGGCGCCCCAGGACGCGGCGGGGTGGGTCGGCGGACTGACCGAACTCCGGCGCACACAGGGGCACTTGCTCACGTTGAAGGAGCTGCGGTACGCCGATCTCGCGCGGATCGACGAGACGGTGGCCGGGGCGGAGGCGGAGCTCGGGGCGTTCGGGCAGCGGGCGGTGGCGTTCCTGGCGCGCGCGGACGCGTTCGCCGGGCACCACGAGGTGATCGCCGAACTGGTCGCGCGGGCGGGTGAGTTGGCCACGGTCGCCGAGTCGGCGCCGGTGGCCGCCCGGCTCAACGAACTGACCGACGGGCTGCGGACGGTGACCGAGGTGATCGCCGGGCTGGACATCGGTGACGCCACGGTCCGTACGTCGATCCTGGAGCGGATCGCCGAGGTGCTGGGCGGCGTCAACCGCGCCCGCGCCACACTGGACGCCCGGCGCAGGGAACTCCAGGACCGGGAGGGCCGGGCGGAGTTCGCGGCCGAGTTCGCGCTGCTGGGCCAGTCGGTGACGGGCGCGCTCGCGGACGCGGCGACCCCGGAGGCCTGTGACACGCGCCTCGCGCGGCTGCTGGTCCAGTTGGAGAACCTGGAAGCCCGCTTCGCCGACTTCGACGACTTCCTCGCCGAACTGACCTCCCGCCGCACCGAGATCTACGAGACCTTCTCGGCCCGCAAGCAGACCCTGGCCGATGAACGCGCGCGCCGGGCCGAGCAGTTGGCGGCCTCGGGGGTGCGGGTCCTGGAGACGGTGGAGCGGCGGGCGGCCACGCTCGCCGACACCGACGCGGTCAGCACGTTCTTCGCCTCCGACCCGATGGCGACGAAGATCCGCCGGACGGTCGACCGACTACGCGACCTGGGCGACCGGATGAGGGCGGAGGAGCTGACCGGCCGGCTCGCGGCGGCCCGCGAGGAGGCGGTCCGCGCCCTGCGCGACCGCACCGACCTCTACACGGACGGCGGCCGGACCCTGCGCCTGGGCCGGCACCGCTTCGCCGTGAACACCGAACCCCTCGACCTCACCCTCGTCCCCGCCGGCGACGGCCTCGCCTTCGCGCTCACCGGCACGGACTACCGATCCCCGGTCAGCGACGCGGAGTTCGCGGCCACCCGCGCCTACTGGGACCGCCCGCTGCCCTCCGAGTCGCCGCGGGTCTACCGCGCGGAACACCTCGCCGCCCGCCTCCTCGACGAACACGGCGCCCAGGCCCTCGCCCAGGAGCCCGACCTCGCCGCCCTGGTCCGCCGCGCGGCGCAGGAGTCGTACGACGAAGGCTACGAACGCGGCGTGCACGACCACGACGCGACCGCGATCCTCCGTGCCCTGCTCCGCCGGTACGAGGGCGCGGGGCTGCTGCGGCACGAACCGGCCGCCCGGGCACGGGCGTTGCTGTTCTGGACGCACGGCACCAGCGCGGAGGAGCGCGCGGGCTGGACGCGCCGGGCGCGGTCGCTCGCGCGGGTCCGCGACACCTTCGGACCGACCCCGGCCGTCGCCGACTTCCTGGCGGAACTGGCGCGGCGCACGGACGAACCCACCGCCGCGTACCTCTTCGACGAACTGACCACCGCCCCCGAGGGCTTCGTCCTCAGCGCCACCGCCCGCACCCTCCTCGACAAGTTCCGCCGCACGATGGGGAGTTCGGCCTACGACGACGATGTGCGCGCCGTCGAGGACCTGGCCGCGCGCCGCCAACTGGTCGAGGCGTGGCTGACGGCGTACACGACGGCGTCCGGCACGGAGGCCGACCCGGGGGACCTCGCCGAGGCGGTGGCGGCCGAACTCTGCCCGGACGTAGCGCGCTACGAGTCGGACGCCCGGCTGACGGAGACGGTCACGGGACTGCTGGGCACCCACCCGCGCATCGAGGCGGGCTCGTTGTCGGTGCGCATCGACGAACTCCTGGCCCGGACACGGGAGTTCAGGGCGGTGGACATCCCCGGTCACCGCGCTTACCAGCGCCGCCGTACGGCCCTGGTGGCGGCGGAACGGGCCCGGCTGCGCCTGGACGAGTACCGGCCGCGCGTGATGTCGTCCTTCGTCCGGGGGCGGCTGGTCGACGAGGTGTATCTCCCCTTGATCGGCGACAACCTGGCGCGGCAGATCGGTACGACGGGGGAGGGGCGGCGCACCGGCGCGGACGGCGGTCTGCTGCTGCTCGTCTCGCCGCCGGGGTACGGCAAGACGACCCTCATGGAGTACGTCGCCGACCGGCTCGGGCTGGTGCTGGTCAAGGTCAGCGGCCCTGCCCTCGGGCACGGTGTGACCTCCCTCGACCCGGCCGAGGCGCCGAACGCCACCGCCCGCCAGGAGGTGGAGAAGGTCAACTTCGCGCTCGCGGCGGGCACCAACGTGCTGCTCCACCTCGACGACATCCAGCACACCTCGCCCGAACTCCTGCAGAAATTCATCCCGTTGTGCGATGCCACCCGGCGGATCGAGGGCGTGTGGGAGGGCGCGCCGCGTACATATGACCTACGGGGCAAGCGGTTCGCGGTCTGTATGACCGGCAACCCGTACACCGAGTCCGGCGGCCGGTTCCGGGTGCCCGACATGCTGGCGAACCGTGCCGACGTCTGGAACCTCGGCGACGTACTGACCGGCAAGGAGACGGTGTTCGCGCTGAGTTTCCTGGAGAACGCGCTGACCTCCCACCCGGTGCTCGCCCCGCTCGCCGGCCGCGACCGCGCCGACTTGGACCTGCTGATCCGCCTCGCGGCAGGTGACCCGACGGCCCACGCGGACCGGCTGTCCTACGCCTGCGACCCCGCCGAACTGACCCGGATCACAGGGGTGTTGAGGCATCTCGTCACCGCCCGGGACACCGTGCTGGCGGTCAACTCCGCGTACATGGCGTCGGCGGCGACGACGGACGCGGCCCGCACGGAACCGCCGTTCCGGCTCCAGGGGTCGTATCGGACCATGAACCGGATCGCCCAGCGCATCGAGCCGGTGATGAACTCCCCCGAACTGTCGGCGGTGTTGGACGACCACTACACCGCCGAGGCGCAGACGCTGGGGGCGGGCGCCGAGGCGAACCTGCTGAAACTGGGGGAGTTGCGCGGCACGCTGACCGCCGAACAGGCCCTGCGGTGGGGGGAGTTGAAGGCGGCGTACGTGCGGGAGCGGGGTGTGGCGGAGGACGACCCGTTGCGCCGTGCGGTGGCGGCCCTCGGGCTGCTGGCCGAGCGGGTCGGGGCGGTGGAGGCGGCGATCACCCGGGCGACCGGCCCGGGCTGACGAACGCCGGCCTGCCCGGTCAACTGCTAGAGCTGGAGCAGCCGTTGGGTGATCTCGCGGTACTGCCGCAACGCGTTCCGGAACTCCTCGGAGTCGGACGCGGAGTCGGATGCGGATGCGGATGCGGATGTGGCGTCGGACGCGGAATCCGACGGGGACTCGGAGTCCTGGTCGGCCCAGGCGGCGCGGAGGAGGTCGCGGCGGGCCGCGAGCGCGGCCACGAGCTGGGCGGTCGCCTCGTCATAGGCGCTCTCCGCCTCCTGGAGGGCGTCGCGCGGGGTGTCGGCGAAGGTGTTGAGGGCGTGGCGCAGCCGCTGGAGGACCTTGTCCCGCTCGCTCGACGGGAGCAGCGGCTCCGGGCCCGGGGTGCGGCGTTCGGAGGGGACCCGGTTCTGGCCCGCGGGTTGTTGGGCGCGTGTCTGGTCGTACATCATCGGGTGTCGTTTCCGTTCCGCCCGAAGGCGTTTCCGCCCGAAGGCGTTTTTGGGATCGTCCGTCCACCGGCCACTGCCCTGCGCCGTGCTGCCAGTCAACGTGCGGCGACGGTTCGTGTCAACGCGACGGTCGTGCGGTCCGGGCCGCCGCGTTTCGGCGCGGGCGGGAGTACGGTGGAGTAACCGAGGGCTCTCGACACGCCGATGTCCGGTCCGGCGTCCTGTCCTCGCGTCTCCCTCCCCAGGGGCAGCCCGTGACCCCGGCCGCGCCATTCGCAGCGACGGCCGAGGAGTCCCGCCATGTCGATTCTTTCCACCCCGTCCACGACGGGCGTCCCGACGGGCACCGACCCGCCGCCCCCGCCCTACGACGGCACCTCCCCCTTCCCGCCGGACGACGGTCCGCCGCCCGTGCGCGACGGCGCGGCGCGGATC
>NZ_JAENRY010000167.1 GCF_016612545.1 Streptomyces sp. MBT65
CCCCCCACACGCCCACCCCCACCAGCGCTCCCGCAGACCTTCGTACCCCAAGGAGTCGATCCACCATGGCGAGCGATGCGCCGACCGGCCATGTATCCGATCTCGACTGGCTGATGAGCGGCCTCGTGCAGCGCGTGCCGCACACCACCAGCGCGGTCCTGCTCTCCTGCGACGGGCTGGTGAAGTCGGTTCACGGGCTCGATCCCGACAGCGCCGACCACATGGCGGCCCTGGCCTCCGGGCTGTACTCCCTCGGCCGGAGCGCGGGCGTCCGCTTCGGTGACGGCGGAGACGTCCGGCAGGTCGTCGTCGAACTCGACTCGACCCTGCTCTTCGTCACCACCGCGGGATCCGGCACCTGTCTCGCCGTGCTCGCCGGCCGCGAGGCCGACGCGGCCGTCCTCGGCTACGAGATGGCGATGCTGGTCAAGAGCGTCCGCCCCTACCTCGTGACCGCGCCCCGGCAGCACGCCGTCGAATCCCCTGCGATGAGGCCTTGAGCGTGGCGACGGCCGGCGACGGGCCTTGGTTGGACGACGCGGCCGGACGTCTGGTGCGCCCCTTCACGGTCAGCAACGGCCGGACCCGGCCCTCCGTCGCGCTCGACCTCCTGTCGCAGGTGATGGCCACCGGCGCCACCCCTCTCGGCTACCTCGGTCCCGAGCACGCGCAGGCCCTCGACCTGTGCCGCGCGCCCGTCTCGGTCGCCGAGGTCGCCGCCCACCTGAAGCTGCCGGCCGCGGTCACCAAGGTGCTGCTGTCGGACCTCGTCGACTGCGGGGCACTGACCACCAAGCCACCCGAGTTCCACCACAACCCCACTGACCGGTCTCTTCTGGAGGCAGTGCTCGATGGACTACGACGACAGCTCTGACTACGAGAGCGGCCACGACCCCTTCCCCACCGCACTGAAGATCCTGGTGGCGGGCGGATTCGGTGTCGGCAAGACGACCTTCGTCGGCGCGGTGAGCGAGATCGCGCCGCTCAGCACGGAGGAGCTGCTCACCACGGTCAGTGCCGCGACCGACGATCTCGAAGGCATCGAGAACAAGGTCGAGACGACCGTGGCGATGGACTTCGGCCGGATCACCCTCGACCCGGAACACGTGCTCTATCTGTTCGGCACTCCCGGACAGGAGCGGTTCTGGTTCATGTGGGACGAGCTGTCCGAGGGCGCGCTCGGCGCGGTGATCCTCGCCGACACCCGACGGTTGGAGGAGTGCTTCGCGGCCGTCGACTTCTTCGAACAGCGCGGCCTCGGCTTCATCGTCGCGATCAACGAGTTCGACGGCTCCTACCGCTACGACCCCGAGGAAGTGCGTGCCGCCATAGATCTCGACCCCGGGATCCCGGTCGTCCGCTGCGACGCGCGGATCTCCAGTTCCGGCGTGCAGACCCTGCTGACCCTCGTACGCCATCTCATCGCCCACGCTCCGGCGCACGCGCCGAGCCATGGCGCCCACATGTGATTCCCGCACACCGCCACGGAGTTCCTCTATGACGTACGTCCACACGGACGGAGTTCGCCCATGAGCTACGACCCGCCGCGTCCGGCAGGTCGTCTGCTGCTCACGCCGGAGGACAAGGAGGCACCTCAACGGCGGCGACGGCTGCGCGGGTTGGGCCTGGGGGAGCGTCCGGACCCCGCCCTCGACGCCTTCGCGGACCATCTCGCCGAGCTCACCGGTGCGCCGTACGCCATGGTCAACTTCATTGACGAGAACCGGCAGTTCTTCGCCGGTCTGCACACTCCGGGCGGGGCGGGACTGCCCAGGCCCGGCTCGGGCGGGGAACATGCCAAGCCGGAGGTGGGGCGGCAGTTGGCGCGTGACTACGGCTTCTGCCCCCATGTGGTGGTCCGGCGCAAGGCGCTGGTGCTGGAGGACGTCTGCGACTATCCGCGGTTCGCGGGCAATCCGGTCGTCGACGAGTTCGGGATCCGGTCCTATCTGGGGGCGCCGCTCATCGACTCCACGGGGATGGTGCTGGGCACCGTGTGTGTCGTCGACACGGAGCCGCGGCCGTGGGGGAAGCCGGGTCTTGAGACGATCAAGTCGACGGCGGCGGAGCTGGTGGTGCGGCTGGAGCACATCGGCGGCTCATAGCCGACCGGTCGTATAGTTGTCGTATGGGTAGAACCAGTGACGCCGGAGAGAAGATCCTCGCCGCCGGGCGGTCGCTCTTCGAGGCGCGCGGTTACTCGGCGCTCGGGGTCGCCGAGATCTGCAAGGCGGCCGGGGTGCCGAAGGGCAGCTTCTACTACTTCTACGCGTCGAAGGAGGCCCTCGCGCTGGCCGTCGTCGACGAACACTGGGCGGACCAGCGCCGGGAGTGGGCACGTGTCCTCGGCGGGGACGCCCAACCCCTGGACCGGCTACGGAAGTTGTTCGAGGAGACGGAGGCCGGGCAGTACGCCGTGCAGCAGGGCTGCGGCACCGTGCCGGGCTGTCTGTTCGGCAACCTCAGCCTGGAGATGAGCAACCAGACCGAGGCCGTGCGCGCGCGGCTCCAGGAGATCTTCGACGCCCAGGTCGAAATGGTCGCCGCGGTCATCGGCGAGGCACGCGACCGGGGGGACGTCACCGTCAACGACCCACAGGAGGCGGCGCGTTCCGTCGTCGCCCAACTGGAGGGCCAGGTGATGTTCGCGAAGCTCTACAACAACACGGGGCGTATGAGCCCCCTTTGGGCCAACTGCCTTGCCCTGCTGGGGGCTTGCGCCGCCTGATCGGTGGCCGGCGTCGGTGGGCGTGGTCCTTCGATGCCCTGCTGGGGCTCGCGCCGCCTGCTCAGTGGCCGGCATCGGTCGGCGCGGGTCGTCGTGCCTGGTCCGGGACGGAGTGGCGTACCGCCGCCGCGTGGTGCGGGAAGCCGATGCGCAGGACGGCGGCGGACACGGCCGCGGCGAGGACCACCAGGGCGGCCAGGAGCAGGGCCGGGCGGTAGCCGTGGTGGAGGAGTGGGGCGACCGTCAGCGGGCCGAGGATCTGGCCGACGGAGTATCCGGCGGTCAGCAGGGCCACCGAGCGCGGGAACCGCAGCTCCGCCCCGGTCGCCAGGGCGAGCGTGCTGACGCCGATGAAGGTCGCGCCGAACAGCAGCGCGGACACCAGAGCCGCCGCCACCCCGTCGACCAGCGCGGGCAGCGCGATGCCGACCGCCTGGATCAGCAGCGCCACGTACAGCAGCCCGGGCCGCGACCAGCGACGCCCGAGCCGCGCCCACAAGGCCGAGGACGGTACGGCGGCCAGCCCGACGAGCACCCACGCGCCGCTGCCGAGCCCGCCGGGGGAGCTCTGGGCGATCGCGGCGACCAGGAAGGTCCCGGCGACGATGTAGCCGACGCCCTCCAGGGTGTAGCTGACGAACAGTGCGCCGAAGTGTCGGTCAACTCCCTTCGCGGGGGCCTCAGTTGGGATCGCGCCCGGCACATCGGGCCGTAGGTTCCACGCGGCCGTCGCGAGCGCGGCGGCGAGTACGGCCGAGGACCACCACGCGACCCGCCAGTCCGCGACCGGGCGCAGGGCGAGTACCAGCAGCCCGGAGAGGGCGATGCCCGCGCCCACCCCGCCGAAGCCCCAGCCGGGGAGGTGCGGCGGGTGGTCGCGCAGATGGCCGAGGAGTGAGCTGACCGCGACCACGAAGACCATCGCGCTCGCCGCGCCCGCCAGGAGCCGTAGGGCCATCCAGACCGTGGTGCTGTGGGTGGCGGGCATCGCCGCGAGGGTGCCGATCAGCAGGAGGAGCGATCCGCGCAGGACCGTGCGGGAACGGACCAGGGTGGGGAACAGGGTGCCCGCGAGGGAGCCGAGGAGATAGCCGACGTAGTTGGCGGTGGCCAGGTGGGCGCCCGCGTCGGTGGAGAGCCCTGCCTGCGTGTGCATCAGCGGGAGGATCGGGGTGTAGACGAAGCGGCCGACACCCATGCCCGCCGCGAGGGCCGCGGCGACCCGCACGACGTGCGCCCGGGGCGACGGCACGCCACCGCCCGCCCGGGTCGCGGGGACCCGGGCACCGCGACTCATGAACGTGAAGACCCTTGTGTGCGCCGGGAGTTACTCCGCATGACCGGGGTCGTTCGGGTGCGGCTCCAGCGGGGTGACGGCGAAGGTCATCCACGGGGCGAGGGGCAGCGTGCCGAGCACCTTCGCGTGGAGCTGCTCCTCGTCGTCCGCGAGCCAGACGCCGATGCTGCGCCGCTCGCCGACCGGGCGCCACAGCCGCCCCAGATGACCGGTGGCGGCCAGTTCGCGGGAGCGGACGGCCTCGGCGGCGCGGCGTCGGTCCACCTCGTCCTTGGGCGTGCCCTCGGGGACGGTGGTGGTGATCTCGACCAGGAACTCTCGCATGACCTCGCTCCGTTCGGGCCCGCCCGGCACGACGAAGGGACGCCGGACTTCCATGCCCTCATCGTGGCCCGGGACCGGCGCGGGCGCCACGACAGACTTGCTCCCTGCTGAGAGGGACGGCCTCCCAGGCCCGCGTAGCATGACGGACGTGGAGCTGCGCCAACTGAGGTACTTCGTCGCCGTCGCCGAGGAGCTGAACTTCGGCCGGGCCGCCGACCGCCTCCTGATCGCCGGACCCTCCCTCTCCCAGCAGATCAAGGCCCTCGAGCGCGACCTGGGTGTACGGCTCTTCGACCGCGACCGCCGCTCGGTCTCCCTCACCCCGGCCGGAGCCGCCCTGCTCCCGCACACCCGGGACCTGCTGGAGCGGGCCGAGGACCTCCGGCGCCGGGCCGGTCGGCTCGCGGGCTCGGAGGCGGTCCGGCTCGGCTACGTCAACTGGCTCCCCGCGGACCTGACTTCGCGCACTGCCGGAGTGGCGCAGGTGCATGTCGACGCGTGGGTGGCGCCCTCGCACACCCAGGCCGCCCGGGTCGCGGACGGCAGCCTGGACCTCGCCGTGTGCTGGGTGCGGGACGAGGACCTGAAGCGGCTCGGCCTGCGGGCCCGGCTGCTCGGCGCGGACCGGCTGTACGCGGTGGCCCCGGGCACCGACACCGGTGATGTGCGCGCCCGGGACACGTCCGTCCTCCTCGACGACGACACCAATTCCTGGTCGTCCTGGAACGTCTACGCCGAGCGACTGGCCGACGACACCGGGGCGCGCACGGTGCCCATCTCCGACGGCGGCATCACCGGCCCCGCGTTCTTCGACCACGTCCGCCGCAGCCGCCGCCCGGTCGTCAACTCGCCCAAGGGGCAGACCACTTCGCTGCCGCCCGACCTGGTGCGCCGCGAGATCGTCGCACCGACCGTGCACTGGACCTGGTCGCTGGTGTGGCGCGAGAACGAGACGCGCACCGGGGTGCTCGCCGCCGTGGACGCGCTCTGCGACGGCGTCGGCGACCTCGGCCTGCGCGCCCCCGACGCCTGGCTGCCCGAGGGCGACCCGCACCGCTGACGTGGACTGGGAGGCCACGCCTCCCAGCAGCGAGGATTCCGGTCCTGGGAAAAGCCCCTCCGGCCTTTGCCTTCACCTCTCCGGGTCGCCTACCTTCACGAATAGGCGACCGGTCGGCTACTAGAAACGACCGACCGGGAGCACCGCACTCACCCCTTCGGAGAAGGTCGTCATGAGCACTCAGAACCAGAAGGTCGCGATCGTCACCGGTGCCTCGCAGGGCATCGGAGCCGGCGTCGTCGAGGCCTACCGCAAGCTCGGATACGCCGTCGTCGCCACCTCGCGCACCATCGCCCCCGCCGAGGACGCGGACGTCCTGACCGTCCAGGGCGACATCGCGGACCCGGCGACCGCCGAGCGGGTCGTCGCCGCCGCGATCGAGCGGTTCGGCCGGATCGACACGGTGGTCAACAACGCGGGCGTCTTCGTCGCCAAGCCCTTCACCGACTACACGGCCGACGACTACGCGAGCGTGCTCGGCATCAACGTGACCGGCTTCTTCCGGCTCACCCAGCTCGCCATCGGGCACATGCTCACCCAGGGCGGCGGCCACATCGTCAGCGTCACCACCAGCCTGGTCGACAACGCGGACGCCCGCGTCCCCTCCGCCCTGGCCTCGCTGACCAAGGGCGGGTTGCAGTCCGCCACCAAGTCCCTCGCCATCGAGTACGCCACCCGGGGCATCCGCGTCAACGCGGTGTCGCCGGGCACCATCAAGACCCCGATGCACCCGGAGGAGACCCATGAGGGCCTCGCCGGCCTGCACCCGGTCGGCCGGATGGGTGAGGTGAGCGACATCGTCGACGCCGTGCTCTTCTTGGAGAGCGCCCCCTTCGTCACCGGCGAGATCCTGCACGTCGACGGCGGTATGAGCGCCGGTCACTGAGAAAGGTCGACGGAGATGAGCACCAAGAACGACGACGAAGTCATCCTGCGCGGCGTCCTGGACCCCTGGAAAACGGCCGTGGACGCCCATGACCCGGAGGCGGTGGCCCGGCTCTTCACCGAGGACGCGATCTTCCAGGGGCTGCACCCCTACGCCGTCGGCCGACCGGGCGTCGCCGAGTACTACGCCTCCCAGCCGCTGGGGATGAAGGCGGCCTACGAGGTCCTGGAGACCCGGCGGTACGGCGACGACCTCGTACTCGGCTATCTGGACACGGAGTTCACGTTCACCGACCGGCCGCCGGTGGACGTCAAGCTCGCCGTGCTGGTGAAGCGGCTGGCGGACGGCTGGCACATCGCCCACTACCAGGTCTCGCGGCTGGCGGAGTGAGGGGTGTGAAGGAAAGCTGCGGCACCGCTTAAGAAAACCTCGATGGACCCGGGCGCTCCGGTGGGGCAGATTGCTGGTGGAATCCACCCCCACCCCCGGAACGGGCTCGTCCGGCATGCCCGGATCGTGCCCGCGCCCGGGACCTCACCCTCAGGAGCCGTAGCGTTGAAGGCGCTGGTCAAGGAGAAGGCGGAGCCCGGGCTGTGGCTCGCGGACGTCCCGGAGCCCGCCGTCGGAACCGGCGACGTACTGATCAAGGTCCTGCGGACCGGGATCTGCGGCACCGATCTGCACATCCGGAACTGGGATGGCTGGGCACAGCAGACGATCCGTACGCCGCTGGTGCTCGGCCACGAGTTCGTGGGCGAGGTCGTCGGGACCGGCCGGGACGTCACCGACATCCCGATCGGTGAACTGGTCAGCGGCGAGGGCCACTTGGTGTGCGGCAAGTGCCGCAACTGCCTGGCCGGGCGCCGGCATCTGTGCCGCGCCACGGTCGGGCTCGGCGTCGGCCGGGACGGGGCCTTCGCGGAGTACGTCGCGCTGCCCGCCGCCAATGTGTGGGTGCACCGGGTGCCCGTCGACCTCGATGTCGCCGCGATCTTCGACCCGTTCGGCAACGCCGTGCACACCGCGCTGTCGTTCCCGCTGGTCGGGGAGGACGTACTGATCACCGGCGCGGGCCCGATCGGCCTCATGGCGGCGGCAGTTGCCCGCCACGCCGGTGCGCGCAACATCATGGTGACCGATGTGAGCGAGGAACGCCTCGCCCTCGCCCGCAAGATAGGCGTGAGCCTGGCGTTGAACGTGACGGACGCTCAGATCGAGGACGGACAGAGGGAGTTGGGACTCCGCGAGGGCTTCGACATCGGCCTCGAGATGTCCGGCCGCCCCGAGGCGATGCGCGACATGATCGCCAACATGACCCACGGCGGCCGGATCGCCATGCTGGGCCTGCCCGCCCAGGAGTTCCCGGTCGACTGGTCCCGCGTCGTCACCTCGATGCTCACCATCAAGGGCATCTACGGCCGTGAGATGTTCGAGACCTGGTACGCGATGTCGGTGCTGCTGGAGGGCGGGCTTGACCTCGCGCCCGTGATCACCGGCCGGTACGGTCACCGTGACTTCGAGGCGGCGTTCGCGGACGCCGCGAGCGGCAAGGGCGGCAAGGTCATCCTCGACTGGACCGAGTAACTCCCTTCTGACCTCGTAACTCCCCTTCGGCGAAGGAACTTTAGGAGCTTCCCCCATGTTCGACTCCGTGCGCGACGACCTCCGCACCACCCTCGACGAGATCCGCGCCGCCGGACTCCACAAGCCCGAGCGCGTGATCGGCTCCCCGCAGTCCGCGACGGTGAACGTCACCGCGGGCGGCCGCCCCGGCGAGGTCCTCAACTTCTGCGCCAACAACTACCTCGGCCTCGCCGACCACCCCGAGGTCGTCGCCGCCGCGCACGAGGCCCTCGACCGCTGGGGCTACGGCATGGCCTCCGTCCGCTTCATCTGCGGAACCCAGGAGGTCCACAAGGAACTCGAGGCCCGCCTCTCCGCGTTCCTCGGCCAGGAGGACACGATCCTCTACTCCTCCTGCTTCGACGCCAACGGCGGTGTCTTCGAAACCCTGTTGGGCGCGGAGGACGCGGTCATCTCCGACGCGCTGAACCACGCGTCGATCATCGACGGCATCCGCCTCTCCAAGGCCCGCCGCCTCCGGTACGCCAACCGCGACATGGCCGATCTGGAAAAGCAGTTGAAGGAGGCGTCCGGCGCCCGGCGCAAGCTGATCGTCACCGACGGCGTCTTCTCCATGGACGGCTACGTCGCCCCGCTGCGCGAGATCTGCGACCTCGCCGACCGCTACGACGCGATGGTCATGGTCGACGACTCGCACGCCGTCGGCTTCGTCGGCCCCGGCGGCCGGGGCACCCCCGAACTGCACGGCGTCATGGACCGCGTCGACATCATCACCGGCACCCTCGGCAAGGCCCTCGGCGGCGCCTCCGGCGGTTACGTCGCCGCCCGCGCCGAGATCGTCGCGCTGCTGCGCCAGCGCTCGAGGCCGTATCTCTTCTCGAACACGCTCGCCCCGGTGATCGCGGCCGCCTCGCTCAAGGTGCTCGACCTGCTGGAGTCCGCGGACGACCTGCGTGTCCAACTCGCCGAGAACACCGCCCTGTTCCGCCGCCGGATGACCGAGGAGGGCTTCGACATCCTCCCCGGCGACCACGCCATCGCACCCGTGATGATCGGCGACGCGACCGTGGCCGGCCGGATGGCGGAGCTGCTCCTGGAGCGGGGCGTGTACGTGATCGGCTTCTCGTACCCGGTCGTCCCGCAGGGCCAGGCCCGTATCCGGGTCCAGCTCTCCGCCGCGCACTCGACACAGGACGTGAACCGGGCGGTGGACGCGTTCGTCGCGGCGCGGGCGGAGCTGGACGCCTGAGCGGAGCCGGGGGCGAGGGAGCTGAGTGGAGCCCGGGGCGAGAGGCTGAGCAAGCCGTGGCGGTCACCGCCCCGGACATATTGCGATAATCGGTCCCATGATCGAAGCGCGGCGGCTCCATATCCTCCGTGCGGTGGCCGACCACCGCACCGTGACGGCGGCGGCCGCCGCGCTGTATCTCACCCCCTCGGCGGTCTCCCAGCAGCTCGCCGCCCTGGAGCAGGAGACCGGCCACCGACTGGTCGAGCGCGGCGCCAAGGGGGTACGACTGACCCCGGCCGGCGAGATCCTGCTCGGCCACACCAACGTGGTCCTGGCCCAGCTGGAGCGGGCCGAGGCGGAACTCGCCGCGTACGGCTCGGGCGCGGCCGGCACGGTGACGGTGGCCGCCTTCGCGACGGGCATCGCCCAGGTCGTGGCACCGGCGGTGGCCCGGCTCTCCTCGTTGGCCCCCGGCATCCGCCTCCGCGTCCAGGACGCCGAGGGCGACGCCAGCCTGCCGATGGTGCTGGACCGGCAGGTGGACGTCGCGGTCGCCGTCGAGTACCGCGGGGCCCCGCCCGCCGACGACCCCCGCCTGATCCATGTCCCGCTCTACGCCGAGCCGTTCGACGTGGTCGTCCCGCTCACCCACCGCCTCGCCGACACCGACGAAGTGCCCCTCGCCGAACTGGCCAAGGACCCCTGGATCGGCCCCTACCCCGGCAACCCCTGCCACGAGGTCACCCTCCTGGCCTGCGAGAACGCCGGATTCCAGCCCCGCCTCGAACACTCCTCGGACGACTTCCGCGCCGTGGTCGCCCTCGCCTCGGCCGACGCGGGCGTGGCCCTCGTCCCCCGCTCGGCGCTGCGCGGCATGGACCTGACCGGCGTGGTCGTCCGGCCCGTCGACGGAGTGGCGCCGACCCGCCGGGTCTTCGCCGCCGTACGACGCGGCACGGAGGAGCACCCGCTGATCCGCCCGGTACTGGACGCACTGGAAGAAGTGGCCCGGACGTAACCTCGCCGTCTCATATCAGGGATAACGTCCCGGATATGAGATCCGAGAAAACGGTGGCGCCCATCAAACCCATCGATCCCATGGACCCCATCGATCCCATGGACCTCCGACTCGGCGCCCGGCTCGCCGAGCTGCGTGCCCAACACGGCTGGTCGCTGGGGGAGTTGGCGGAACGCAGCGGGGTGAGCCGGTCGACGCTGTCCCGCGCCGAACGCGCCGAGATCAGCCCCACCGCCTCCCTCCTCAACCGTCTGTGCGGTGTCTACGGCCGGACCATGTCCCAACTCCTCAGCGAGGTGGAGGCCGAACCCGCCCTGCTGGTCCGCGCCGCCGAGCAACCGGTGTGGGAGGACCGCGCCTCCGGTTTCGTACGACGATCCGTGTCGCCCCCGCACACCGGGCTGCGCGGCGAACTCGTCGAGGGGCGGCTCCGCGCGGGCGCCGACCTCGCCTACGACCGGCCGCCCGTGCCCGGCCTGGAACAGCACATCTGGGTCCTGGAGGGCGCCCTCGACGTGACGGCGCAGGACACCGAGCACCGTCTGGACGCCGGTGACTGTCTGCGGCTGCGGGTGTGGGGGCCGACGCGGTTCCGCTGTCCGGGGCCCGACGCGGTGCGGTACGTACTGGCGGTGGTGCTGCCGTGAGGGTGACACGTCTGGACGCGCCTCAACTGCTCGCCCTCGCGGACGAGTTGGCGGACCTGTTGACCGCCACCGTGCACGACGGCGCCTCGATCGGATTCCTCGCGCCGCTCGGCCGTACGGCGGCCGTCGAGTGGTGGCGGGAGCGTGCCGACGGGGTGGCCGCCGGGCGGCTCGCCGTCTGGGCCGCACTGGACGGCGACCGGGTCGCCGGCACGGTGAGCCTGGTCTTCCCCGACAAGCCCAACAGCCGCCACCGTGCCGAGCTGGTCAAGCTCATGGTGCACCGGGAGGCCAGGGGAGCGGGCCTCGGCCGCCGCCTCCTGACCACTGCCGAGGACGCGGCCGTCGCGGCCGGCCTCACCCTCCTCCACCTGGACACCGAGACCGACAGCCCCGCCGAGCACCTGTACCGCTCCGCCGGCTGGACCAGGGCCGGCGTGATCCCGGACTACGCGGCGAGCCCGGCGGGGGTGTTGCGGCCGACAACGCTCTACTACAAGCGGGTGGGGGAGGAAATAGGGGCGGCTTCTCGAGACCGGTGACGTGAACCGGCCGGTCAGCGCGGGGCGATACGTAGATGATCGACGGTCGGCAGGGAGGTCGGCATCTCGTCGGTGATCCAGGCGTACTCCAGGGCTGCCGAGGTGGCGCCCTCATCGGTCCACACCAGCAGCTCCCCGATGTATTCGCCCGAGGGATCGTGCACGTGGGCGTCGACGGGTACGAGCTCGGACGTCATCGCCGCACGCTGTACGGGTTCGCGGACCCGCAGGTCGACGCTCACCGACTCGGGCGCCCAGCGGGCCACGACCTCCGTCCGCTCCAGCTGGCTCCGCAGCGCCGGTGCGCCGACGAAGTCGGCCGAGAGGACGCACTCCAGCACGGCCCGCTCGGGGTGGCTCAGGGGACGGGGGCCGACGGGGATGGGCGACATGGACCCATCATCCCTGCTCCGGGCCCTGTCAGTGCCGGACGCTATCTTGCGTCTCATGCCGGATGCCGAAGACGTACGCCGTATCGCCCTCTCCCTCCCGGACACGACGGAGAAGGTCGCCTGGAACATGCCCACGTTCCGGGTCGCCGGGAAGATGTTCGTGACGGTGCCCGAGGAGGAGACCTCCATCGCCGTGCGCTGCCCCAAGGAGGAGCGCGACGAACTGGTCCTGGCCGAGCCGGACAAGTTCTGGATCGCCGACCACGAGGCGGGTTTCGCCTGGGTCCGGGCCCGCCTCTCCGCGCTGGAGAGCGAGGACGAGCTCCGCGACATCCTCGCCGACTCCTGGCGCCAGGCGGCCCCGCCCCGACTCCTGGACGCCTACCCCGAGTTGGGCCTGCCGGCCGGCTCCGGCGACTGAAATCCCCTCGGGCGTTGTCAGTGGTGCGTGGCATGATCCGGAAGCGGAGTGGGAGCCGGGGCGCGGGGGATCCGGCTCCCACCCGAGCAGGAGGTCATGCGCACCGGCGGGGCGCTTCGGGGGCGGCGGTCGGGGAGGGAGCGGTGGGGGAGATGACGGGGTCGGCGTCGCATCCGGCGCGTGAAGGGACGGGGCCAGGGTCGGTGACCGGCGCAGGCGATGACATCGTTGCCGGAGCGGACGGCGGGTTGGTCGGCGGTTCGGCGAAGCGGGGCGACGGAGGTGGTGAACGGCCCGTCTGGTCACGGGACTTCGCGCTGTTCTTCGTGGCCCGCGCCGTCGCCCGGCTCGGGGACACCATGCTGCCCGTGGCCCTCGCCGCCGGTCTGCTGGAACACGGCTACGGCGCGGGCGCGGTCGGCCTCGCCATGGCTTCCACGGCCGCCGCCTTCGCGGGACTTGTCGTCTTCGGCGGGGTGATCGCCGACCGGTTCAGCACCCGGAAGCTGATGATCGGCGCCGACCTGGTGCGCCTCGGCACCCAGTCCCTCGCCGCCGCGGTCTTCTTCACCGGCCATGTCGTGCTCTGGGAGATCTGCGCGATCGGCTTCGTCAACGGCGTCGCGGGCGCGGTGTTCCAGCCCGGCGTGGCGAGCACGGTGCCGAGACTCGCCTCCGACATCCAGGGCGCGAACGGCGCGATACGCATCGCCGAGTCCGCCGCCCAACTCGCGGGTCCGGCCGTGGCGGGTCTGCTCGTCGGATTCACCTCGCCCGGCGGCGTGTTCGCGGCCCACGCCGCCACGTACGCGGTGAGTGCCCTCTGTCTCCTGCTGCTCCGACTGCCCCCGCTCGCGCCGGGCAGCCGATCACCCGGGCACGGAACGGGCGCCTTCAAGGCCGATCTGGTCGAGGGCTGGCGGGAGTTCAGAGCGCGCACCTGGCTCTGGGGAGTCATCGCCGTCTGGTGCCTCTACATGATCGCCGTATCGGGCCCGACCACACCGCTCGTGGCGACCCAGGTGGTGCAACAGCACGGCCCGCGCGCCTACGGCCTGATCAACTCGGCCCTCGGCGCGGGCACCGTCGTGGGCGGGCTGCTCGCCCTGCGACTGCGCCCCCGCCGTATGCTCCGCGCCGGGGCGATCGCCCTCTTCGCCTTCGCCGGCTTCCCGGCGACCGTGGGAGCGGGGCTCGGCGTACCGGCCATGGCGGCCGGCGCCGCGGTCGCCGGGGTGGGGATGTCCTTCTGGGGAGTGATGTGGGCGACGAGCGTCCAGACACAGGTCCCACCGGACGTCCTCAACCGCATCCACGCGTACGACGTGGCGGGCTCGCTGGCGATGATGCCGGTCGGCCAGGCACTGGCGGGCCCGGCTGCCGCCGTCCTCGGCACCGGCCAAGTGCTCCTCGTCGCGGGGGCGATGAGTCTGGTGGTGCCGGTCGCTCTGCTCCTGGTGCCTGCCATCCGCGGACTGATACGCGCCGACGTGATCGCGGTCGGCCCGAACGCCCCGAACGCCCCGAGTGGTGCGCCGATGGGCGATCGGACCTGCCCGCAAAAGAGCTGAGGCGGGCACGGGGGCCAGGGTTGCCGTAGGAGGGGCGGCTCAGGCGCGTGCCGCCACCCGCCCGCTCCCGACGAATCCGCCGATCCGCTCCCGCAGCGTCCGGGCGTCGAGCCCGTGTGCGGCGATGTGTTCCTCGACGGTGCCGTAGCGCCGCAGCTCGGCGCGGCCCACGCCCAGGCCGAGCACACGGTGCGGCACGTCGGCGAGTGCGTCGTTCGCGGCCGTGATCGAGGTGCCCGCCAGATACGGCTCGACGAGGACGACATCCGTCCCGGCGGCCCGCGTGGCGTCGCGCACCGCGTCCGCGTCGAAGGGCCGTACGGTCGTGGCGTACAGGACGGTGACGTCGAGGCCCTCCGTCGCGGCGAGGACGGCGTCGAGCATCGGCCCGACGGCGACCACCACGCCGGAGCGGCCCTCGCGGACGGTGCGGAAGCGCGCGCCGTCGACCGGGAGGGCCTCCGCGTTCGACTGGAGGGACAGCCGTACGTACACCTTGTCGTCGCCCGCGGCGACCGCGTGCCGTAGCAGGGTCTCGGCCTCGTCCGGGTGGCCCGGTACGTGCACGGTCCAGCCGTCCAGGGTGTCGAGGAGGGCCACGTCGCCCGGAGCCATGTGTGTGAACCCGCCGGCGGGCCAGTCGAAGGAGGCGGCGGCGCTCACCAGGACCGCGCCCACGTCCTGGTGTCCGAGGTCCAGCTTGACCTGCTCGAAGGGGCGCTCGACGAGGAAACTCGCGAAGGTGTGCACGATCGGGCGCATCCCGGTCAGGGCGAGTCCCGCGCCCGCCCCGACGAGGAGCTGCTCGCGGATGCCGACGTTGATCACCCGGTCGGGGTGGCGGAGTCGAGCGTCCGCGAAGCCGTCCGTGCCGATCTCGGCGAGGACGACGGCCACCCGAGGGTCCTCGTCGAGCAGCCGGGAGACGACCGGGGCGAACCGGTCACGCATGGTGTCCATGAAAAGAGCCCTTCTTGAGCCGCTGCTACTGCTACGTGCTGCTGGTTGACCACTGCATCGCCGAACGGGCGGATGATCAGGCGGACTTGGGCTCCACCCGGGCCACGACCACATGCGGTCGGCCGGGGTGGGGCGCGGTGAAGGCGGCGTACAGCGCTTCGTGGTCGCGGCCGTCCACCGTCACCGCCGACCAGCCCGCGGCCTCGAAGCGCGCGGCGATACCGCCCGGCCGGGCGTGGCTGGCGGAGGAGTTGTCGATGACGACGGTGTGCAGCCGGTCCAGTCCGGCGGGCCCGGCGAACGCGATGGCCTCGTGGTTGCTGCCCTCGTCCAGCTCGGCGTCCCCGACCAGGACCCAGACCCGCGGTTCCCCGCGTCCCTGGGCGCGCAGCCCGAGTGCCGTCCCGACGGCGATCGGCAGCCCGTGCCCCAGCGAGCCGCTGCCGATCTCGGCGCCGGGTACCAGGACCCGGTCGGGGTGGTGCCCGAGCGGGGAGTCGTAGGAACCGAAGTCCGGGAGCCACTCCACGGGGACGAATCCCTTGGCGGCGAGTACGGCGTAGTAGGCCATCGGTCCGTGCCCCTTGGACAGCAGGAACCGGTCCCGTTCGGGGTCGTCCATCCGCTCGGGGCCGACCCGCAGTACCCGGTCGTAGAGGACCCACAGCGCGTCGAGCGTCGAGGTCGCCGCCGGGCCGTGCTTCTCGTCGCCGGTCATCAGCCCCATCAGGCGGGGCAGGTCGCCGTGGGTGTGGCGGCGGCCGTGTTCCGTGGTTGTCGCTGTCATACGGACGATCGTGCAACCTCGACCAAACTTCAGGTCAAGCGGTCCGGAAGAAAGGCGGGCGCGATCATCGACGCGAGTGCGGTATTGTTTCCATGCGCGTTCAACCAGGGGAAACCCCAGGTCAGACGGGCATCGGGACGTGGCGCAGCTTGGTAGCGCACTTGACTGGGGGTCAAGGGGTCGCAGGTTCAAATCCTGTCGTCCCGACCGTGCGAAGGGTCTTCGCAGGCGAGAGCCTGTGGGGGCCCTTTTCGTATGGCCGAGGCAGGCCGCCGTACGCCCCGTGAGGCGTACGGCGGCCGTGACAGCGGCTTCGGGTCAGCAGGTCGGTACGTCCAGCCAGGCCGGGCCCTTGATGTAGATGTTGGTCAGCCAGGAACCGTCCGTCAGCTTGGACCAGGCGTCGTTGGTGTAGCCCTCGGCGGTGACCTCCTGGGCGTGGGCCTGGCAGACGACGTTGACCGTGGTGGGCTGGGCGAAGTAGTCGACCACGCCGGCGTTGACGTTCGGCTGGCTGTGGGTGCGGACGCCGGTGCCCCAGGTCTGGAAGGGCTTGCTGCCTCCCGAGGGCGGCGGGGTGCTGCTGCCGCCGCAGTCCGGGATGCCGGGCAGCGAGGCCGGGCCCTTGATGTAGATGTTGGTCAGCCAGGAGCCGTCGGCCAGCTTGGACCAGATGTCGTTGGTGTAGCCCTCGGCGGTGACCGTCTCGGCGTGCTCCTGGCACTGGACGGACACCTGGGTCGGCCCGGCGAAGGTGTCCACCACGGCACCGCGCGTGCTCGGTGTGGCGTGGGTGCGCACCCCGGTGCCCCAGGTCTCGAAGACCGTCCCGCCGTTCGCGGGCGGCGGGGTGGGGGTGCCCGACCCGTTGATGCGGATCGCGCCCGCGTAGTCGCCGCCGGTGCGGACGGGGGCGACCCGGATGTGGGTGCCCGACTCGTACGCCTCGACCATCTGCCCGTTGCCCAGGTACATGGCGACGTGGTGGACGTGCCCGCTGCCCCAGAACATCAGGTCGCCCGGTAGCAGCGGGGCGCTGCCCTGCGCGGCGGAGAAGCGGGCCGAGGCCTGGGAGCTGTTGAACTGGTCGTTCGCCGTGCCGTTGAGCAGGTCCTTGCCGGTGGCCTGGTAGTAGGCGTAGCGCATCAGACCGGAGCAGTCGAAGCCCTTGCGCTCGTTGTCGTGGAGGCTGTCGGGGTCCGAGCCGTCGTAGTAGCCGTAGCTGGCGCCCGGTGTGGCCGCGTGTCCGCCGCCCCAGCTGTACCAGACGCCGATCTGCGAACAGGCGGCGTTCACCGCGGCCTGCGCGGTGGCCGAGGCGCCCGGTGCCAGGACGCCGCAGGTGGCGTCCTGCGCGGCGAGGGCAGGGGCGGTGAAGAACGCGGACAGGGCGAGGACCGAGGCCCCCAGGAGCGCGCCGCTGGTCCGGCGGCGCGTGCTGCTGGTGTTCAAGGAAGTCTTCCTTCGTCGAGATGACGTCGCCGGACGGGCCGGGGACGGCGGTGGGGACGGTGATGAGGACGTGCGTGCCGCTCCCCACCCCCGTGGGGGAGCGGCACGGGCTAGTGGTCGAGCGCGTCGCGCATCTTGGCCAGGCCGCGCATGCGGTTGCGCTGGACCGTGCCGCGGTGGGCGCCGAGCCGTTCCCCCGCGGTGTCGTGGCTGAGGCCCTCCAGGTCCACGAGGATCACCGCCGCGGCCTCCTTCTCGGAGAGCACGCCCAGCAGCGCCAGCGTGGTCTGGGACGCCTCGTAGGAGGCCAGCCCGCCGTCCCAGCCCGATTCGGGCAGCCGGTCGGTGGACTGCTCGCGCCGGGAGGGGTGCTGCCAGGCGTCACGCAGCAGGTTCAGGGCGACGGTGCAGGTGTAGGCGTACGGGTGCTGCTGCCGCGTCAGGTTCTGGGCGCGGGCCCGTCGGGAGAGCCGTAGGTAGGTCTCCTGGAGCAGGTCGTCGGCGTCGTGCGGGTTGCCGGTCAGGGCCAGCAGCCGGCGGCGCAGGCGTGGCATGTCGGCGGCGAAGGACGCGTCGAAGTCCTTCGGACTCATCCGGTCGTCGTCCTCCCGCCGCGGTGGCGGGACGGCGCAGGTTCCGGTCTCCAAGGCTGGTTCCCCCTCGGTCGTACGGTGCGTGCGGTCGTGGTGTGTCCCGGTCGGTGGCTGGTCAGGCCGTCGAACCGGGTGGGGTGGCGGGGCCGTAGCGGGCGGCCGGGGCCCGGCGCAGCAGCGCCCAGTACCGGTCGCCGTAGGACCAGTGCCACCATTCGGTCGGGTAGTTGACGAAGCCGGTCGCGTCGAGGGCCCAGCTCATGAGGGCCCGGTTGGCGCGTGCCTCGGCGCTGATGCCCGGCGCCTCGGTGCGGCAGGCGCCGTCGCTCTCCTCGGGGGTCGCGTTGACTTCCGTGCCGAGCGGCAGTTCCCGGCCGTCCTGGTCGCACAGCGTCAGGTCGATCGCACCGCCGCTGACGTGCGGTGCGACCTCCGGTGGGGAGATGTACGCGCTCGCCAGCTCGCGGATCCGCTCCGGCGACGCGTCCGGGTGGGCCCGGCGCATGGTCTGCGCGTACTTCTCGAAGTACCGGCGTTGCAGATCGGGCGGCCGGTACCCCTCCACCACCAGGAACCGGACCCCGGCCGGCAGCAGCCGCTGGGCCCGCACCAGCCGCCGTAGCGCACCGGCCCTGAGGTGGGCGTAGTGGCCGTCGTCGTCTGCCTGCCGGTGGTCGATCCACAGGTTGCCCGTGCCGCGGAGGTCGACCAGCGGTTCGCCGCAGTCGTCCTCGGCGACCGCGGCGACCCGGGCGTCCGAGAGCGTGATGATCTCTGTCACGTGCATCAGCATCGCGGACCCCGCTGCAGGTGCTCTGCAAGTTGCCTGCAAGCGGGTCACCAGGACTTCTGCAGACGTGCGGAGGGCAGGGACTACCCGGCGTCCACCGTCGGCTCCTGGGCCTCGCGGCAGTCCAACTCCCGGAAGACGGCGAGTGCTTCGGCTCGGGCCGCCCGTGCGCCCGAGGTGTCGCCGTGGGACTCGCGAACCTCGGCCAGGTTGCGAAGCGTTCGGGCCCGCCATAGCGGCAGGCGCAGGGTCTCCCAGATCGACAGGGCCCGCTCCAGTGGCTCGCACGCGCCGTCCGGATCGTCGGCGGCCAGATGCCATTCGCCCAGCGTGCGCAGGACGAGCGCCTCGCCGAAGCGGTCCTGGCGCTCGTGGGTCACGGTCAGGCAGCGACCGAGCCGCGCGCGGGCCTCGTCGAGGCGGCCGAGCCTCAACTCCGTCTTGGCCAGCGACTGTTCGGTGTACATCACCCCGAAGGTGTCCTGTAGACCCGCGAAGATGCGCAGTGCCTCGTGCAGCAAGCGCTCCGAGTCCGCGAGCGCGCCCTCGGCCCGGTGGCACAGGGCCAGTGAGCGCAGGGTCAGCGCCTCGCCGTGCCGGTCGCCCGCCGCGCGGTACAGGTCCACTGCCCGCCCGAGAGCCTCCCGGGCCTGGGCGTCGCGCCCCTGTTCCCGGTGTACATAGCCGATGCCGTACAGCACCCGGGCCCGGGGGCCCGGCCCGGCGGACTCCCCGTACCGCTCCAACGCCGCGTTCAACCGCTCCAACGCCTCGGAGTACCCGGCCTGTTCGCGGCGGGCCGTCCCCATCCCGGCGAGGGCGAGCGCCACGCCCTCGGGCACGTCACCGCGCGCCTCGAACAGCCGCAGCGCGTTGCCGAAGTAGGTGTACGACTCCTCGAACTCGTCCTGTTCGTAGCGCAGTTGGCCAAGCCCAGCGAGCAGCCACGCCTCCTCCTCGCTGTCCCCGCCACGGTGCACGGCGGCCAAGGCCGCCGTGTGCGAGCGGGACCAGGCGTCGAACTGGTTGTATAGCGCGGCCGAACTCGCGATCAGCGCGCCCGCCAGGTCACGGGCGGCGCGGACCATGCCGTGGTCGGCGCAGTACTCAACGGCCGCGAGCAGACAGGCCTGTTCGGCGGCGAACCAGGACGTGGGCCGCGCCAGCAGCTCCTCCTCGGTCGCCGGGTCGAGGGGCCGTACGGCGGCCGGTTCGGGGAAGCGTCGGGCGGCTCCGCCCGGGCCGAGCGCGGCCGCCTTCTCGGCAAGACCCAGCCAGGAGGCCACGAGCCGCAGCACGGCCGCCGTGCGTTCCTCGGCACTCTCCTCGGACAGACAGCGTTCGCGGGCGTGTTCGCGGGCCAGGTCGTGGATGCGGTACCGGCTGCGGCCCGTGTCGTCGACGCCGATCACGTCGATGAAGTGGCAGTCCACCAGCCGCTCCACCGCCTCCTCGGCCTCCTCCGTGCCGATGTCCAGCAGCGGGGCGGCGATCCAGGCCGCGAAGTCCGGCAGGTCGAGCAGGGCCAGTCGGCGCAGCGCCCGGCGCTCCGGCAACTCCAGGTCGGCGTAACCCAGTTCGAGGCTGGTGCGCAACTCCAGGTCCCCGGCGCTCAGTTCGCTCAGCCGGCGGCGTTCGTCGCGCAGCCGGTCGGCGAGCCGGCCGGGCGCCCAGTGCGGGCGGGCCGCCAGCCGGGCGCCCGCGATACGCACGGCCAACGGCAGCCGTCCGCACAGCGAGACGATCTCCGCGGCCCGCTCCGGCTGGGCGCTCGTGCGGTCCGGTCCGGCGACCCGGCGCAGGAGTTCGAGCGCCTCGGCCTGGTCGGGCACGGCCAGGTCCAGATGGGCGGAGCCCTCCAGCGCGACCAGCCGGCGCCGGCTCGTGACGAGGACGGCGCAGCCCGGGCCCGGGGGCAGCAGGGGTCGTACGTGCGCCTCGCCCGCCGCGTTGTCCAGGATCAGCAGGACGCGCCGGTGTCCGATGTGGGTGCGGTACAGCCCGGTCAGTTCCTCGACCGAGGTCGGCAGGGTCTCGGGGTCGGCGCCCATGGCGCGCAGCAGCCGGGCGAGGGCGTCGGCGGACTGCAGCGGCGCGGTGTCCGCCGCCCGCAGGTCCACGAACAGACGGCCGTCCGGGAAGAGTTCGGACGTACGGTGGCCGACGTGCACGGCGAGCGCGGTCTTGCCCGTTCCGGACCGGCCGGAGATCACCCCGATCGGCGGAGCGGTACGGCCCGCCTCGTCGACCCCGCCCACCAGCGAGGCGGCCCAGGCGATCTGCTCGGAGCGGCCCACGAAGTCGGCGATGTCCGGCGGGAGATGGGACGGCGCGGGCCACGCGCGGGCGTCGGGCGTGCCACGGCTGTCGCCCGGCGGCGGCTTCGGGGGGCCTGAGGGTTTCCGCCCGGTGCTGTGCGGGCGTGCGCTGCCCGACTCCTGGGTGTCGTTGGTCAGGGCCGCCTGGTGCAGTGCCCGCAACTCGGGGCCGGGATCGATACCCAGCTCCTCGCGCAGGATCGCGCGGCCCTCCCGGTAGGTGCGCAGGGCGTCGGAGACGCGGCCGGTGCGGACCAGCGCGGTCATCAGCTGGCCGCGCGGTCGTTCCCGCAGGGGGTGGGCGGCGACATGCGCGAGCAGCGGAGCGATCGTCCGGTCCGCGCGGCCCAGTTCGAGATGCAGTCCGAAGGTCTCCTCCTGGGCGACGAGCCGCAGTTCGGCCAGCCGGGACGCCTCGATCCGGGCGAACGACTGCCCCAGTCCTTCCAGCGCCTCCTGGCCGCGCCACAGTGCCAGCGCCTCGGGCAGCAGGTCGGCGGCCTCCTCCAGGCGGCCCGCCGCGGCGGCGGCGCGACCCGAGGCGAGCAGGTCCTCGAACCGGCGGGCGTCGATGCGGGACGGGTCGAGATCGACGACATAGCCCGGCGGTCGCGTCCGGACCACCGCGGCATCCGTGACCTGGGCCAGTGCCCGGCGTACGGCGGAGACATGGGTGGCCACCAGGGCGCCCGCGGTGGCCGGCGCCTGCTCGTCCCAGACACAGTCCACGAGCCGCTCGGTGGAGAGCACCTCACCGAGATGGACGACCAGTGCCGACAGGACCGCGAGGGGTCTGACGCCGCCGAGCGGGGCCCGCCGGTCTCCGGCCCACACCTCGACCGGACCCAGCAGCCGCACTTCGAACATCGTTCCCCGATCACCGCACCGCCCGCCCCATGGCACGGCAAAGATATCGGCGAACATGCCCACGACATAGCTGGGGCACAGCAAGGACCGGACCGCCGTGACCGGATTCGATCGATACGGCGGACCGGGGTCCCTCACCTGCAACGTCAGGGCAGGTGATGCCTGTTGTGCGTGCCTGGGCCTGGGTTCGGCACTCCTCCCTGCTCCCGCCGGTTGGCTGGTTCCCGCCGGTCGGCGAGGTCGGTTTGTGAGGGCGTTCGCGTGCGGGGAGGACGGTTCGCGCGCCGCGCTCGTATGACCGTCGGAGAAAGAAAAAACCGTGTGGTCCAGGGGCATACGGACGGGGCCCGTGGGGCGTCAACGGATCGAAAGCAACACGTCCGTTCGACCAGAGCCCCGGGAGGCGCCCCATGCACCGCTGGACCTTGGCCCTGCTGACCGCCGGTCTGCTGGCGACGGCGGCCACCGGATGCGCGGGCACCACGACCGCCCCCGGCGCGACCGGAAGCGGCACGCCCCAGGCCGCGGGCGGCCCGGCGGAGACGCTACGGCTCGCTGAGCAGCTCCTCATCAAGGAGTGCATGGAGAAGGAGGGACACAAGTACTGGGTCGAGCCGCCCAGTCCTGACGACGTCTCGGCCCGGTTCCCCTACGTCGTGGACGACCCGGCATGGGCCCGAGCCCACGGCTACGGCACCGATCTGCGCCGGGAACGGGAGGCCGAGGTCCGGCGCAACGCCAACCAGCGGTACTTCCGCTCCATGCCGGCCACGACCAGGGCCGTCCTGGTGAGCGACCTCAACGGGGCGCGGCCGCAAGGGCTTTCGGCCCGGCTCCCGAACGGCATGCGGGTCTCCCACAGCGACGAGGGCTGCCAGGCCACCGCCGAACGGCAGTTGTACGGAGATCTCCAGGCCTGGTTCCGGGCCACCCGGGTCACCGACAGCCTGGCCGGCATGCGCGTCGACCTCGTGACGAACGACAAGCGCTACAAGGCGGCCGTCGAGCCGTGGGCGCGTTGCATGCGCGAGCGGACGTACAACTACCCGGACCCCGCCCGGGCCCGGGCCGCGGCCACCCTGCCGGAGACTCCGTGGCCGCATGCCGAGGAGGTACGACTGGCTTCGGCCGAGGCGGCCTGTGCCCTCTCCAGCGGCCTGTCGTCCGTGGCCAAGTCCCTGGACTCCGAGTACCGGGACCGACTGGGGCGCGGCCACCCCCGGGAGACGGCCGACCTCGCGCGCCTCAAACGCGAGGCACTGCCCCGCGCCCGCGCGATCGTCGCCCGCGGCGACTGAACCCGGCCCGGCTCCCCACCGATCACCACGGTCTCCGGCCGTGGGCGTACCACCCCGATCACCACGGCCTCCGAGTCGTGGGCGCATCACCCTGATCACCACGGCCTCCGGGCCGTGGGCGTACCACCCCGATCACCACGGCCTCCGGGCCATGGGCGCATCACCCTGATCACCACGGCCTCCGAGCCGTGGTTGCACCACCCCGACCACCACGGCCTCCGAGCCGTGGGCGCACCAGCCACACCCACACGAAAACGAGGGAAAACATGTCCGTCAAGCGTCTCCTCACCGTCGCGGCCTCGGCCGCCGCCGTCGCCGCGCTCTTCTCCCCGGTCTCCAGCGCCAGCGCGCTGGACGCGGGTTCCCAGGCGAAGGCGACCGCGCAACTCGCCTCCGGGGACGGCTACCTCCACGTCTACACTCAGCCCTACGGCGGTGGCCGGGAGTGCAAGTGGTCCGGCAACTCCGACAACTGGGGCAGCTGCCGCAACCTGACCTCCGACATCTGGAACAACGGCTACGCGGGCGGCTTCGACGCCGTGGACCTGTACACCGCCCCCAACGCCGGCGGCGCACACGCCTGCATCAGCCAGGGCGACCGCTGGTGGGACACCACGACCGGCAACTACAAGTTCACCTACGGCGCGGGCCTGGACCAGTTCGGCAAGAGCGTCAACAACAACATCTCCTCGCACCGCTGGGTGGACTACTGCAGCCAGGGCTGAGGACTTGATGGACTCGCCCCGGTACGCCTGTGCACAGGCGTACCGGGGCGACCCGTTTTTTCCGGCACTTCGCGTATGTGTCTCCGGGCGCCCGGGGCGTGCGGTGGAGAAGTGTCGGGTGGGGCGGGTGTGATCACGAGCCGAGGTGAGGAACCCCGGCCCCGGAGGGGGCTGTCGCGTTCGGGGACCGCCTGAAGGCCCGGATCGGAGGTGCCGCGCGCCGCCCGTACCGGCGTATGCCGGTGACCGGATCCGGCCATGGCGGTCGAGGGCGGCGGTCCGATCGGCCTTGCGGTACCACAGTGCGAACACCCCGCCCGCCGAAGCGAGTTCGGACGGCTAGCGAGGAGATCGGCTTGCCGGGCAGAGCCGCGTCCGGTGTCGTGCGGAGCGGCCCCTCCGCCTGTGCGACCGCACACCGCCGGGGCCGCTCCGTGCGGGCCCCGGAGGCGTGCCGACCGGCGCGCACGAGTGCGGAGCCGACGGCGCCGAACCGGTCGAGGCCACCCTCGGAGCCCTCCCGCGCGAGAGGCGATGCGGAGCCCCGTTCCCCCTTGTCGTCGATCAGAGCCGGGACGCCTTGATTGCCAGTGCCAACGGTCCGGGAAACTCCCGCCGCCGCCGGGCGCAAGGCAAGTTTTCCGTCACCGATGTACCTGCGGGCTGTCAGAGATCTATCGACTCGGCGTCAAATGTTGTGCACAAATTCCACACAGACCTCTCTTCAGGCGAGCACACATGGTCTAGATTGACCTTGCTTCGCACGGTGTGACACCAGGCGACAAAAGATGATCTATGGGTCCGGCGATGCGGATGGCCAGCGGTTGTGTCTCTCGCGCCGGACGTGGGGGTGATCAATTCCGTTGGCCCGAGGGGGGCTTGGGGCGTGAAGAGCATCCGAGGTTGTGACGGGGGCCCGTGCGCTTCAGGAGTCTGGCGGGACCCGCGAGTCCGGTGTCGCCAGGGGGAGTTGTTCGCGAAGTTCTGAGAAGGCCGGGACGTCACGCGCCGGGGGCGCGGGCTTCCCGAGGGGGAACAGCGGAGCGAGAGCTTCCGTGGGGGGAGTTGCAGTGCGGGGGG
>NZ_JAENRY010000168.1 GCF_016612545.1 Streptomyces sp. MBT65
CACGTCACATACCGCCCTCTCAGACGACCTGTGCCCGTGGCGACACGATGCCCAAGTGCAAGCGTGCCTACCACCCGGGGGACACAGCCGGCGAAAGTGCCACTCGTCGGTCACGGTACGAGGGCGTCAAGATCGATATCCAGGGGGAAGGGCACGGACACCTTCAGCCGACCTCGGTGGATGCCTGTGGGCACGTAGGTACTGGTCATAGCATCGAGCTCGTATGTGTGGACAGTGGGGGCGCCCGCCTCGTCCTCGATACGCCAGAAGTGGGGGATCTTGGCCTGGCCATATTTGAAGGGTTTCAGAGACCGGTCACGGTCCGCCGACTCCTCTGAGACGACCTCGACGACCAGAGCGACATCCTCGGGCGCGTACCACGTGCGGTCAGGATCATATGCGACGGTGGAGACAAGGATGTCGGGCTCGGGCCGGCTCTTCCTGTCCAGGCGGACCGTCATCTCCCGCTCCGCCTCGAAGCCCGCGGGAGCTGCCTGCCGCAAGCCGAATGTGAGACTCTCCACGAGCCGGGAATGCCAGGACCGCTGCGGCGACATCATGAAGATCAATGCTCCGTCGATGAGTTCAGTGTGCCGTGGCGCCTGCGGAAGATGGTCAAGGTCCTCCGCCTCCCAGCCACTCGGCCTGGGCGGGATCATCCAATCAGGAAGTCCGGCGGTCACGGCTGCCTCCAGGCGCCTTTGAAGGTGGTCAAGGGACCTTGCTCCCGGGCGACGGACACAGGCCACACGATCAGAGACAGCGTAGTTGATGCAGCCAGACTCCTGGTAGATCGGGCAGGCGCGTGATCTGCTCGCCGGGAGCGGTTTCCCACCGGCATCCAACGGCTTACAGCGGCCCACGTGCCGAAGTGCTCGGCGCGGTCGAACGCGATCGCGGCGAACGCGCCGATGTCGCGTACCGCGATCAGTGGCCATCGGAATCTGCGGTCGTACGGCGAGGGCGAGCACCAGTTCCCCGTTGTCCAGGACCGGGCGGTTGTAGGTGGCGAAGTTGTCCATGAAGGAAACGGGACGCAGGATCGTCGCCGGGAGTCCGAGCGAGCGGAGGTGTTCCTCGATCCGCTGTTTGCTCTCGTAGTACGGGATTCCGGAGTGAGCGTCCGCGCCATTGAGCGAGCTGTAGACCAGGTGCTCGATGCCCAACTCCCGGGCAAGATCCGCCACTGACCTTGCCAGCCGTTCTTCGGCCACCACGCCCTCGCGGTTGATCCGGGGGTCGACCATCATGGTCAGCACGAGGAACACGCCATGTACGCCCTTCATCGCCTTCCAGCGCGACGTCGGATCCTTTCAGGTCGCCGACGACAAGGCCGGCTCCTGCCGTATGCAGAGTTCTGGCGGGGGGATCAGGGTCGCGGACGAGGGCCCTGACCGGCTGGCCGCGGTCGAGCAGTTGCTGTGGGGTCGCGCCGCCCTGTTGGCCGGTGCCACCGATGACCAGCACGGTTCCCCTATGATCTGCCATACGAAGCTCCTTGCGGAAACGGCCGGGCCGTCCGTTTCGCGCCCGTCGTGTCAGCATGGGGCGGTGTCCAGGAGGACGGGCCGGCAGCCCGCGGTGCCGAACCCGTCGCCTCGCTCGTGTGCCCGTCCTCCTTCGGGAGGACGGGCAGGGTGCGGTGTCAGCTGTAGGTCCGGTGGTCGTTGGCGGCGAGCCGCGACCCCCTGGCGCGGTCACGTGCCGCGTACGCGCGCCCTGCGTCAGTAGAGGTAGACCGAGCTCAGCAGGTCGTTCCAACTGCCGCCTCCCATGTACCCGTCGGACTGCCACGCTCCGACGAAGACATTGGAGGGGTTGCTTCCCCTGCCGTCGTTGTCCTTGGCGAAGGAGGTGGCGCAGTTGCCGGTCTTGTAGGAAGAGGTCTGGTCGTTGAAGCCCCACTGGTCCAGGTTCTGCCAGTAACCGCTGTCGTAGAACGACAGGATCCGGCCCGCAGGGAAGGGGGAAGTGTTGAAGTTGGCGTTCTCGTACAGGCGCAGCGGGGTGGAGCAGTAGCCCTGGGCGATGCTGGGGCTTGCGGTCCTGGCCTGTTGGGCGGCCTTCGCGTCGCTCTCCTTGGCGGTGCGGAAGCAGTCGATGACACCGCGCTGGACGTTGCAGGCCTTGGCAGCGCCCCAGCCCTTGGACAGGTCGATCGTCTTGCCCTCGAAGCGTGCGAAGGTCGGCGTCCCGGCCGCCTGGGCGGTCGGTGCCATGACGGTGGCGCTTCCGACTGCCAGCGCGAGTCCGCCGAGCGTGATGCCGGCCTTGGCAAGGATTCTCTGCATTCTGCTTGCTCCCGTGATTGGGTCGGTTCGAGGCATGACCGGAGGCAATTCCTGCCCGCTCGTCGTGGCGGGGCCGGGCCTCCGGGTTGTGCGTCGCGCTCTTTCCTGTCCTGGACCACGGTGCGCGGCCGACCGTCGGTGAACCTTGGCTAAACGTTGAATCCACTGGTCGAAGGTGCTATGCCAGGGTGGGAACTTGACACTCGGGGGCGTGCTGTGAAGGTTGAGTTCGATTTACTCGGCGGCGTCGAGGCGCGTGTGGACGGCCGAATCGTTGATCTGGGTCATGCCCGGCAGCGGTGTGTGCTGGCAGTGCTGCTGGTGGACGCCAACCGCGTGGTCAGGGTGGACCAGCTTGTCGAGCGCGTCTGGGCCGACCGTCACCCGCAGCGGGCCAGGAACACGCTCTACGGCTACCTCTCCCGTTTGCGACAAGCCTTGGCCATCGCCGAGGGGGCGGACATCGTCCGGCGATCCGGTGGTTATGTCCTCGACGTCGAGGCGACCGCAGTGGATCTCCACCGTTTCCGTGACGTCGCCGCCCAGGCCCGGGCGGCGGTGCGGAGCGAGCAGGACGAGCAGGCTGCGACTCTGTTCGGGCAGGCGTTAGGCCTCTGGCGGGGAGATGCCTTCGCGGGTCTGGACACCCCTTGGATCAACGCCCTCCGCGACGCGGTCGACCAAGAACGGATCGCGGCCGAACTGGACCACACCGACGTTCGGCTCCGCTGCGGTCACCACACCGGACTGTTGGCCGAACTGGCCGGCCGAGTCGAGACCCACCCACTGGACGAACGGCTGGCCGGCCAGTTCATCCTCGCCCTGTACCGCTGTGGCCGCCCGGCCGATGCCCTCAACCACTACGAACGAACCCGGCTCCTGCTGGCCGAAGAACTCGGCTGTGACCCCGGCCTCCCGCTGCGGCAACTGCACCAGCAGATCCTCACCGCCGATCCCGCACTGAACGTCCCGGTTACCGTCCCGGCCGGCGGGCGTGCTCCGAGATCCGCACCCGCTCTCGTGCCGCGCCCGTTACCCGTGCCCCCGCCGGTGCGCACTCCACGGGACGGCGCCGACCTGGCCGGCCAGCCGACACCGCGGCGGCCCCGGACGGGGAGTCACCTGGTCGGGCGGGCAGCGGAGCTGAGGGTCCTCGACGGTGCGATCGCGGACGCCCTGGCCGGTGCGCCAGGGGTGGTCGAGGTGGTCGGGGAACCGGGTATCGGGAAAACACGGCTGCTCGGCGAGCTGGGCGAGCGTGCGAGACAGCAGGGCTTCGTGTCCCTGGCCGGCCGCAGCGTGGAGTTCGACCGGGCTCCGTACGGTGCGTTCGTGGACGCCCTGGACGACCACCTCGGCACGGTGGACTTCCTCCGGCTCCGCCACGACGGGTCACCGCCCGGCGTGTTCGCCCTGCTGAGTACGGTCTTCCCCGCGCTCAGTGAGCGTTTCCCGACCGGGCCGGATCCGGTGACGGCCGAACGGTACTGGTTGCACAGGGCGGTGCGCACGTTGCTGGAGACGCTGAGTGCCGACGGCGGGCTCGTGCTCAGCCTGGACGACCTGCAGTGGACGGATGACGGTACTGCCGAGCTGATCGACCATCTGGTACGGCATCCGCCGAGGACACCGCTGCTGCTCGCCCTCGCCTACCGTCCCCGGCAGGTCGCGCCGCGACTGGCCGCGGCGCTGGCCCGGGCGGGAACGGAGGGAAGAGTGGCCAGGGTCGAGTTGGGCCCGCTGTCTCCGGCCGAGGGAGCGGAACTGTGCGGGACCAGGACGGATCACTGGCGCTTCCAACGGCTGTACGAGGCCAGCGGCGGCAACCCGTTCTACCTGGAGGCGCTGGCCCGAAGCGCCGGGAACGAAAGCCCGCCGACGGCGCCGGCCGTCCCGGCACCTGCCGCCGGCGATCTGCCGCAGTCGGTGCGGGCCGCGCTGCTGGAGGAGCTGGGAGGCCTGTCGGCCACTGCGAGGGTCTGTACACAGGCGGCCGCGGTGCTCGGCGACTCTTTTGAATCCGGCATGGTGGCAGTCGTGGCCCAGACCGGTGAGGCACAGGCCCTTGCCGCCCTGGACGAGGTCGCGGAGCGGGACCTCGTACGCCAGGTCGGCTCCACGCGCCAGTTCCGGTTCCGCCATCCGCTCGTGAGGGCAGCGGTGTACCAGGGGGCGGGCGCCGGCTGGCGGATCGAGGCACACACCCGGGCCGCGGACGGCCTGGCTCTGCACGGCGCACCGCTGACCGCCCAGGCATCGCACGTTCAGCGTTCGGCGCGCGTAGGAGACGAACACGCCGTCGACGTACTTGTACGGGCCGCCCGTCAGGTGATGACGATCGCACCGGCCACCGCCGCGCACTGGACACAGGAAGCCCTGCGGTTGCTCGGCGAGCAGAGTCGACTGCGGCCCGAACTGTGGCTCCAGCAGGCCGATGCGCTGGGCATGGCCGGACGACTGCTGGAAAGCCGCGGCATCCTGCGCACGGCCGCCACCCTCCTGCCCGCGCGGGACCGGGGCCGACGGGCCCGGGTGACCGCCCTACGCGCCACCATGGAGTGGGCGCTCGGCCGGTACGAAGAGGCCACGGCTCTGCTGCTGCGGGAGTTGGCGGACCACGAGGGCCAACTGCGGCCTGAGACCGCCACTTTGGAGTTGGGCGTCGCGGTGGTGGCGCTTCGTAAGAACGACTTCTCCACGGCGATCGACTGGGGCGGACGAGCGTTGCGTTCGGCGGAACGTATCGGCGACCCGTCGCAGACCACTGCGGTCCGCGCTCTCCTGGCCCTGTCGCACACCTTCGCGGGCGACGCCCGGGCAGCCGACCACCTCGACCCCGTGGTGGACGTGCTCGACGACACCGACGACCAGGAACTGGCCGGGCAATTGGACACGCTCGTCATGACAGGCTGGACGGAGATGCTCCACGGACGCTACGACCCCGCACTGCGCCATCTCCGCCGAGGTCTGGATGTGTCCCGCCGCACCGGCCAGAGCCTCGTGCTCGCCGATCTCTTCGCCGCCTCCGCCTACGCCTACCTGTGGCTCGGACGCCTGGACGAGGCGGCGGCCTACGCCGACGACGCCCTGGAGGCGGCGTCACTCGTCGGCAGCGGCGAGCCGCGCTCGTTGGCCGAGGTGGTGAGCGCGGCAGTCCTGATGTGGCGTGGAGACTTCGTCGGAGCACTGAAGATCTGTGAGGAGTCGCTCTCTTCGGCCGGCTCCGCGCCGGGGGCGCACCGGTCGGCGATGGTCGGCATGCTTGGCCAGACGCTGCTGCTCAACGGCGATCCGGAGGGCTGCGTCAGCAAGGTGCTCGAAGCGGGCGGCGGCCCGCACCTGCTCGGGTTCGAAGCCCCGGTCCGCCCGATGTGGTTCCGGCTGCTGGCTGTCGCGGAACTCGCCCTGGGCGACGTGACAGCCGCCGGGATGTGGGCCGACCGAGCAGCCGCAGCCGCAGAGCTCGACCTGTCGCCCGGCTGGCGCGGGTTCGCGTTGCAGGCCCGCGCCGAGGTAGAACTCGCCCGGCAGAACCCGGCGGCGGGTCCCACCGCGTGCCGGGCCGCTGCCGAGTTTCGCGCGGCCCGGATGCCCCTCAACGAGGCCATGGCCCGGCTGACCGCCAGTACCGCACTGTCCGCCTCAGGCCGTCAGGCCGAAGCACTCGCCGAGCTGGAACAGGTGAAAGCCTTGGCGGACACGTGCGGGACCCTCGTCCTGTCCGAAATGGCTGATCACGAACACCACCGAATCGCCCTCGGGACCCCGCCTCCGACAGCTGGTACGACACCCGGCACATGAAGTTCCCGAACAGCGGGAGCTCTGGTGGAGTACGTTCTCGCGGTATTTGCTGAGCTTCTCAGGGTCGCCGCAGGGCGTAGGTGTTCCAGAGTTCGCCGGCGAAGAAACGGCCGAAGCGAGTGAGCGCCGCGGTGCCGTGCGGGCCCGTTGTGCGGAACGTAGTGAGCAGGCGGGCGAGATCGGTGGCGCCGAGATTCGCCGTGCCCGTGCCCAGGAGCGCGGCGTCGGTCCCGCCAGGTTCGTGGATGTGTCCGTCCAGGATGCTGAAGGCCAGCGTCGTCGTGTCGATCCACAGGCGGCCCGGGGCGCCTGGCGCCAGGTCCTTGCGGCCGGTGAAGGTGCGGGGCCGGCCGTCGGCGTCGGTGAAGTGGAGCCGGTAGCGCATCGTCCGGCAGCCGTCCTCGAACAGGCGGACGCTGCCCTGCAGGACGGGCCGGCGTCCTCCGAAGCAGGGGCTGTCGATCCAGCCGTCCGCGCGCGCCTCGTGGTCCGGTTCTTCCAGGAAGCCGTCCACGTCGTCGGCCGTGACGGTGAGCCGGAACGCGAACGGTCCGGTTCGGGACCCGTCCGCACCGGGTGCGTAGCGTCCGCGCAGTTCCTCCGTGAACTGGAGGGAGGTGCGGCGGGGGTACGTGCGGTGCGCGACCGCCCGTGGGGTGGCGGCCCGGTTCTCCAGCAGGCGGGTGCACATACGGTCGGCCAGGGCCGCGATGGTGAGGGCCGGGTTGGGGCCCACCGGGCCGGGCATCGCCGCCCCGTCCGCGACGTACAGGCCCGGGTGGCCGAAGACCTCGCCGTACGGATCGCAGACCCCGGTGCCGGGATGCCGGCCGATGGGGGCGCCGCCGAGCGGGTGCACCGTGAGGACACGGTTCCGGTGCCAGAGCGGATGGTCGGCGTAGCCGCCGCCGAGCGCGCCGGCGACCTGCCGCATGAGTGTGCGCGTCCGCTCGAACTGGGCCGCGCTGCCGCCCCGTACCGTCCAGGTGCTGTCCAACCGGCCGCCCCGCATGCGCAGTTCGCCGTCCGGCACATCTCGGCCCATCGCGAGCAGCGGCAGGGACGTACCGGTGAAGGCGCCATCGCCGAGGAGTTCGGCGAACGCGCCCGAGAGGCTGGGGTCCGGGGCACGGGAGATCCGGTCGAGCAGCCTCCCGGCCAGGAAGCGGGCCGCCCGGGAGATTCCCTGCGGTGCGTGAGCGCCTTCGACGAGCCACTCCACGAAACCCGGGTATCCCGCGTCCTGGATGTAGCCGCCGCGCCCCGTGCCCGGTATGCCGTCCAGTTCGTCGGGCAGCCGGATGGAACTGGTGATGACCGGACCGCGGCTGGGACGCATCGGCCGGGGCTCGTCGCCCCGCCTGGCCCGGAGCACGAACGCGAGGTGGTCGCCGTTCGTCGAGAACCGGCTGCCGATCGCCGGGCTCAGACCGGGCAGGTTCCGGCGGGAACGCAGGAGCAGCGAGACCGTGTTGTAGGTGCCGGCGGCGAGGACCAGACGGTCGCAGCTGATGGTGTGGAACGTTCGGGAGGTACGGGGTGATCCGGGGGAGTGGGGTGATCCGGACGCGACTTGTCCGTGCCCGCGGCGGCCGGTCGGATCACCCCTTTTCCCTCCCCCTTCGCCATCTGGTCCGTGTCTGACGTAGTCCACCGCGTATCCGCCTCGCGCGAGGGCCCGCACCGTGCGCACCTCGTGTCCGGTGCGGAGGTCGGCACCGAGCCGCCGTGCCGCCGACAGATAGGTGTGGTCGAGGCTGTTCTTGGCACCGTCGTTGCAGCCGAGGTTGCACTCACCGCACAGCCGGCAGGTACGGCGGCCGACACCATGCAGGTTGCCCTGGTCGGTGTCGGCCATCGGCAGTCCGGGCTCGGGGTCGGCGCCCGGTTCCGGGGCGAAGCTGATCGCGAGCGGTGGCCGCTGCGCCGTCAGGCCCAGCCGTTCGGCCGCTTCACGCATCGCGTGGGCCCGGGGTGTGTCCGTGTAGCCGGGAAGGTCGAGCGGGTACGGGACCGGGCGGAGCATCCGCTCGACCTCGTCGTAGTGCGGGTCGAGTTCGGCGCGGCCGACGGGCCAGGCCTCGTAGCCGCCGCCGGGCAGCGGCTGTTCGTCGACGAACCAGCGTTCGTCCTTGCGCAGCAGCACGCTTGCGTAGATGAGCGATCCGCCGCCCAGTCCGCTGGCGACGACGGAGTCGAAGGCGCGGAAGCTCCACACGTCGAACAGGCCGTGCAGGCCTGCCCGCGGGTCCCAGAACGCACGGCCGAGTTCGGCCGGGGAACGGGCGAAGCTACCAGGCGGGTAGGCGCGTCCGCGTTCCAGCAGGACCACCTGTTGTCCGGCCGCGGCCAGCCGGTACGCGGCCACGGAGCCGCCGAATCCCGAGCCGACGACGACGGTTTTGACGTGTTCGGCGTGCGACTCCGTCATCTCATACAGCCCTTCGGTGAAGGAAGTCGAGGAGGCGCGGGAACACGTCCCGGTGCGCGTCCCGGCCGATGATCGCGTCCACGTAGCCGTAGCCGGGGGCGACGAACAGTTCGTATCGGTCGGGGTCGGCGGTCTCCCGCGACATCACCTCGTGCTCCTGGACGACGGAGTCCCCGAAGACGCGGTTGTGCTCGCCGGTCAGGAACAGCACCGGTGGGCCGCCCTTGACCGCCGCCGCGAGGTAGTTGTCCGGGAGGCTCGCGTGGCGCGGATCGGCGTCGTCGTACTTCACGGCACGACCCGCTCGTACGATCCTGTCGATGTGCCGGTGGTAGCCCAGCCCGACAGGGCCGAACAGGTCCGCGACGCGATCGTGAGTGACGGGGTCGAGTTTGTCGTGGCTGTAGAGCGCGGGCCAGCCGGTACCCCACATGAAACTCACCATGTGGCAGGCCGGGTTGTCGCACTCCGGGTGCGCCAGTGACACCAGGCGGGCGAACAGTCCGCTCCGGCTGTACCAGGCCGCGTCGCCGCTCCGCGGGTCGAGCCGGGACAGCCCGAGCGCGCCCTCGACGAGCGCGGGGCCGTACGCCAGCTTCCAGCGCGACCAGGCCGGTACGCGCATCAGCAGACCGACCGCGCTGGTGACGACGCTGGTGATGTCCCGTACGGCGCCGGCGTACAGGCTCATGAGGAAGGTCATCCCCCCGAGACAGTGCGCCACGACGTGCACCCGCCGTTCGCCGACATGTCGGCGCAGTTCGGCGAGCGCGGCCGGGTAGTCGTACAGGGCGATGTCGTCGAGGGTGTGCTGGTGCGGTTCCGTGTTGTACGGGAAGCGGTTGCTCATCCGCATGTCGAGCGTCCATACGTCCGCGAAACCGTTGTCGAGGAGGCACGTCACCAGATTCCGGTGCTCAGGCATGATGAACAGGTCGCTGGACGCGGTCAGTCCATGGACGAGGAGTACGACGTCGTCGCACTCCGCCCGGCGGAAACGGGTCAGTTGGAGGCCGAGTCCGTCGTCCGTGGTGACGGGGTGAACGGTGACCTGGGCGTCGGGAACGCCGGTTGTGGTGTGACGGGGGATGGCGGCGCCCGTCTGGATCGGCATGGTTGTCCCCCTCAGTCGGTCGGCCGCCCCACGATGGCGTCGGCGGCCAGGCAAGGCCATCGTGGCGCTCCCGGCTTCGGTGTACCTGCGGGAAACCTGAAATCGGCAGGTCACGGCGCCGATGCCAGGTCAGGCTCGGTTGCCGTCGCTCTTCGAGGCACCGCACCGCGGCGCTGCCAGAGGCCGGAGTCTCTGCGCGCTGGAACGGGAACCCGCTGCGCGTGGATTCGACACACCGTCCTGCGTCGGCGTGTTCGCTCTGGGGTTTTCTGATTCCATACAACCGGGACGCGTTCGGGATACAGGGACAGTACGTCCGCCCGCGCCAGCCGCCGCCCGGCGCGGTGATGGAACGTCGGCGGGGTCGTACGCCGCGCGCGCCAGACACCGTCGACGGCACACACGTGACCGGGATGCTCGCGGCCTGCCCGTTCCAGGGCCCGCAGAGCCGTCGCCCGGTCCCGGGCGGCGAGGGCGGCGACCGCGGCGGCGTTGCTGCGATCGCGTACGCAGAAGTACTCGGGACCCGCCCCGTCGAGGGCCGTGCGGACCGCGGCCGCGTTGGCGTTTCGCGCCGCCAGCGGCGAGATGTCGGGGCGTACGAGGACCCGTTTGGGCACATCGCGGACCAGCCGCACCTCCTGGTCGTGCTCGGCGAGCAGGCCGGGATGCCGACGCACCTGGCACTCCCACGGCCTGGGTCAGACCCTCTACATTGTCGAGGGTATTGCCCTGATCCAGTCCCGGGGCGGCGGAATCCTCGAAGCCCACCCCGGCGACGTGGTCTGGACCCCGCCGGGCGAGGAGCACTGGCACGGTGCCGCGCCCGACCACTTCATGGTCCACATCGCCTTGTAGAGACCGACGAGGTCGACTGGCTCACGCACGTCACCGACACCGAGCACGCCGGCCCGCGCCGCAGCACCCGCACCCCCTGACCCAGAGCCCTTAGATTCCTCGGCCAGCTCTTGCCTGGGCCGGGACACGGAGCCACTTTCCGCACAGCACAGAAAGGCAGCCTCACTATGCGCGGAGCAGTTCTCTACGCCCCCGGCGACGTGCGCTTCGAGGAGCGTGACGACCCGCAGATCCTGAAGCCGACCGATGCGATCATCCGCACGGTCGCCACCTGCGTGTGTGGCTCGGACCTGTGTAGCTACCGCGGCATCAACCCGATCGAGGAGCCAGAGCCGTTCGGGCACGAGTACGTCGGCATCGTGGAGGAAGTCGGCGCCGAGGTCGCTCGTATCAAGCCGGGCCAGTTCGTCGTGGGCTCGTTCTTCGCCTCGGACAACACCTGTCCGAACTGCCGCAACGGGTACCAGACCAACTGCCTGCACCGCTAGTTCGTCGGCGCGGGCGGCTGCCAGGCCGAGAAGATCCGCGTCCCGCTGGCCGACGGCACCCTGGTCGCCACCCCCGACCTGCCCGCCGAGGAGCACATCGCCAGCCTGCTGGCGTGCTTCGACGTCTTGGGCACCGGCTGGTACGCCGCCGTGACCGCCCAGGTCCAGGCCGGTGACACGGTGGCCGTGGTGGGTGATGGCGCGGTGGGCCTGCGCGCGGTCATCGCCGCCAGGGAACTCGGAGCGGAGCGGATCATCGCCATGTCCCGCCACACATCGCGGCAGAATCTGTCCCGCGAGTTCGGCGCCACCGACATCGTGGCCGAGGGCGTGGCCCGGGTCAAGGATCTGACCGGCGGGATCGGCGCGGACCGCCTACTGGAGTGCGTCGGCAGCGCCCAGTCCATGCTGCAGGCCCTGCACTCCACACGCCCCGGCGGCAACGTCGGCTTCGTCGGCGTGCCGAACGACATGCAGATCGGCGACACCAAGCTGTTCCACTCCCACGTCGGCCTGCGCGGCGGCCCCGCCCCGTCAGGGAGTTCCTGCCCGACCTGATCGACCGGGTCCTCTCCGGCCGCATCAACCCGGGCAAGGTCTTCGACCTCCAGCTCCCGCTGTCGCAGGTCGCCGAGGGCTACCAGGTCATGGACGAGCGCCGCGCCATCAAGGCCCTGCTCAAGCCCTGACCCGCTCAGACTGTTCGTGGTGCGGCACCTGTGTCGCACCACGACCAACCCTCCATTAATCGGCACATGACGCGAGGAGTTCCATCGTGCACACGCGCACTCTCGGGCAGGGTCTTGAGGTCTCGACCATCGGCATGGGATGCATGGGGATGTCGCAGAGCTACGGCCCCAATCCCGGCGACCGCAGCGAGATGATCGCGGTCCTGCGCGGCGCTGTCGAGCAGGGCGTCACGTTCTTCGATACCGCCGAGGTCTACGGCCCCTACGCCGACTGGCACCGGCGCCATCTCGATCCAGCACGCAAGACCCGCGATCTCGTCCGCCAGCTCCAGGCCCTCGGCCACCAAGTCGCCCTCACCCCGACAGCAGCTTGACCGCCCGCCTCCACCGACATCCGGTCCGCAAGCGGCCCGGATGCTGCCGCCTGCCCTCCCGAAGCTGGATTTTCCGTTCAGCTTCAGAGTCAAGCTCAGGCCTTTGGCCGGTTGACGGTGTGTCAGTTCAGCGCGCCGGTGGAGTGCTCCATCAGCAACCATGGGCCGCCCGCCAGCGATCGCATCAGGTCGCTGCTCAGCGCGACGACTGGAACGGTGCCGCCTCCATCCGCCACTACACCAGCCCCGACCTGTTGGACTGGACCCCTCACGGAGCTCTGAACCTCGGTTCCGACCGGGTCATCGACGCCTGCGTGTTCCCGCTGCCGGACGGCGGCTGGCGCATGTGGTTCAAGGACGACTCCCACGGCTCGCTCACCTGCGCCGCCGACAGCTCCGACCTCTACGACTGGCGGCCCACCGGGCCGGCCGTCGGCCACCGCCCGCACGAGGGCCCCCAACGTCTTCGAACTCGGCGGGTTCTACTGGGTGCTCGTGGACGAGTGGCGAGGCCAGGGCGTGCTGAGGTCCGACGACCTGACCACGTGGGAACACCGGGGACTGATCCTCGACAAGCCCGGCAGCCGCCCCGACGACGGGACCATCGGCCTCCACGCCGACGTGGTCGTCCAGGGCGGGACGGCGTACGTCTTCTACTTCACCCATCCGGGCCGTGTCGCCCCCGTCACCGACGACGACGGCACCTACGCCACCCGCCGCTCCTCTCTCCAGGTCGCCGCCGCACGGGTCGTCGACGGCAGCCTGCGCTGCGACCGCGACGAACCCGTACGGCTCGATCTGTCCGCTGCCTTCTGACCGGCGGCACTCCGTCGGTCAGTTGAGGGTCCACTGCTGGTTGGTCTGGCCGTTGCAGGTCCACAGGACCAGCTTGGTGCCGTTGGCGGTGGCCGCCTCCGAGGCGTCCAGGCAGAGGCCCGAGAGGTTGTTGGCGACGGTGCCGTCGGAGTGGATGGTCCACTTCTGGTTGGTGCCGCCGGTGCAGTCCCAGATGATGACCTTGGTTCCGTTGACGGTGCCTGCGCCGTCGGCGTCCAGGCACTTGTTGCCATAGACGACGAGTTCGTCGCGTGCGGTGTGCGTGAAGGTCTGGTTCTGCCCGCCGGCGCAGTCCCAGATCTCCGCCTGGGTGGCGTCGGTGACGGTGTTCTTCTCGATGTCCACGCAGCGGTCGGAGGCGGCGCCCACCAGGGCGGTGCCGTCGGTGCCGGGGATGTTCTGGACGCGGATGGCGTCGATGTCGGGCGCGGTGCTGCCGGAAACCGCCGCGAAGCGCACGGTGTTCGTGCCCTTGGCGAGGTGAGCGAGTACGGACACGGTCCGGTAGGTCGACGACGAGCCCGTCGGTGGGAAGGAGACCGTGTACGTGTACTGGCCGCCCACCTGGATGGTCGCCCGGCGGTCTGTGCTGCCGCCGTTGGCGTAGGTGACGTCGATCAGCTTGGTGCCGGCCGAGGAGGCGGTCACGCCGGTGAAGGCGGGCGTGGTGGCCGTGGTGGTGTCCTCGTACGTGGCCCCGGACGCCTCGGTGCCGGAGACGGTGAGCAGGACGGCGTCGCCCGCGGGGACGGTGGTGGTGTAACTCGTGCTGAAGGAGCCCGCGTCGGTGCCGGTCCACACGTCGCGTACGGAGGCGGCGGCCGAGGTGAGGCCCAGGTCTGCCCAGCGGACCGTCATGGACGCGGCGGAGCCGGTGCGGTTGAGCAGGAGCACGGCGCGCTTGCCCGTGCCTGCCAGGACCTTGCCGTACACCTGAAGGCTGCGGGTGTCCTCTGCGACCTTGACGCCCTGCAGTCCGCGTGGGTCCTGGTCGATCGCGATGACCTCGCGGTTGGTGAGGATGTCGCGGGTGGTGGTGCTCATCGTGGCCAGGTTGTTGCCGGCCAGCAGCGGGGCGCCGAGGATCGACCACAGGCCCATGTGGAGCCGGTTCTGGGCGGCGGTCAGGCCGCTCATGCCGGTCATCATCATGTCGGGGTCGTCGTAGTAGCCGGTGTGCTGGGCGGCCGGGTGCAGTGCCCGGTCGAAGTTGGTGAGCATCATGGCCGTCGTGGGGGTCTGGCCCCACAGGATGACGTCGGTGCTGGTGCGCCACAGGTCGCCGTAGCCGGTGGCCCAGTTCCACGGCAGTCCGCTGCCCCACTCGCAGAAAGACAGCACGAGCTTGTGGCCGGTGACGGCGGTGGCGGCCTGGTTGGCGGCGGCGATGGCCTTGTACGTCGTCTCCGGGTCGAGGCCCTCGACCCGGCCACCGCACCAGTCGATCTTGACGTAGTCGAAGCCCCAGTTTTGGAAGGTCTCCAGATCCTGCTGGTAGTGGCCCTCCATACCGGTGTTGGGGGCGGCGGCGCGGGTGGTGGGGTAGTAGTAGCCGCAGCCGTTCTTGCCGGCGTCGGTGTAGATGCCGGCCTTGAGGCCCTTGCTGTGGATGTAGTCGGCGACGGCCTTCATGCCGCTCGGCCACAGGCCGGCGTCGACGGCGATGGTGCCGTCGGAGTTGCGGTCGCCCTGCCACCAGCCGTCGTCGAGGTTGACGTACTGGTAACCGGCCGCCGACATACCGGAAGAGACCAGAGCGTCCGTCTGCTGCTTGATGACGTCGGAGTCGATGCTGCTGGCGAAACTGTTCCACGACGCCCAGCCCATGGGCGGTGGGGTTGCTCCGATCTGGCTGGTGCTGACGGCGGCAGGCTCGGCGGACAGCGGGGCAGGCCGTTCGTGACCTGCCAGGGCCGTCAGGCCGGCCAGGCCGAGGGCGAGAACGAGGATGCGTGCGGTCAGCCGCCTCGCCCATCTTCGGGGGGTGTACGACATGGAGGCTCCCTCTGTCAGTAGCCGACGCGGAAGGTCGCGTCCTGCCGGTCCGTGGTCGTGGAGATCGGGTCGATGCGCAGCACGTAGTTCGCGTGGCGGATGCAGCGGGTCGGGTTGTTGTACGACCGGAACGAGGACCAGCTCGCGTCGGCCAGCCCCGGTGTGCGGTAGAAGGTCGCGTCCGCGGCGAACGTCGACGTGCCGTCATTGACGTCGAGTCGGAGCTGGTAGTCGTAGTGGCGGAGGTACCTGGTCGGGTAGTTGACCGACTGGAACGAGATCCCGGCGGAGTCGGCGAGACCGGGGACCAGCTTCCACTGGGAGTCGCTGGGCGGGTCGATGGGGTATTCGTCGATGCGGCCGACGAAGTTGGAGTGGCGGACGTAACGGGCCGGGTAGTTGTAGGACTTGAGACGGTTCCAGGCGGGTGTACCCCACTTGGCGACGAGGTTGTCGTACTCGGTGGTGCTGATGGCCGTGATGCCGCAGTGCTTGGAGTTCAGGGGCTGGGTGTAGGTCCTCTGGTCGAGGGCGGTCCACGTGCCCGAGGCGAGATCGGTGGACTGCCAGGCGTAGAAGACGCCGTTGGGGGTGTAGGTGTCGCCCCACAAATACCAGGTGCCGGAGGTCTGGGACCTGACGAGAGTCGGGGCCTCCGTGCCGCCGTGGGCGACACCGGTGGTGAACTCCGTGAAGCTGCCCGGGGCGAGGGAAGTGGATCTCGCTCCGACGAGTGTCTGGTCCTTCTTGAAGTAGAGGTAGTTGACGCCGCCCGCGCCGACGGCCATGTCGCCGTCGATGACGTCGTAGCCCGGGTCGAAGAAGACCTGCGGGTCGGAGGCGGTGAGGAAGTCGCTGGTGTAGTTGACCATGATGACGTTGTGGCCGCTGTCGTTGACGGCGGAGTAGATGACCGCGTACTGGCCCCGCGCCGGGTCCCAGAACGCTTCGGGCGCCCAGCAGTGCGTGTTCATGCTGTGCAGCTTCAGCCGGTGGTAGCCGGTGAAGGTGCGCAGGTCCGTGGTGTACCAGACGTGGATGTACTGACTGACGTAACTCCAGTCCGTGCCCTTGAGGTCGGTGGCGAGGACGACGAAGGTGCCGTCCTGCTTGCGCAGGATGAACGGGTCGCGCAGGCCGAGATCGCCTTCGGTGGGCGTGACCAGGGGGCTGTTCTGGTTGAGCGGCATCCAGTTCAGCGAGTCCTGGCTGACGGCGAGGTGGAGACCGTAGTCGGTTCCCTCGCCGAGGCTGGTCGACTCGGTGAAGTAGCACATCGCGTACGCGGATCCGGCGGCGTGGGCGGTCCCGGCACCGAGGGCGAGCGCGCCGGACACGGCCAGGGGGGTGGCTGCGGCCATGCCGAGGAAGTGGCGTCGGGAAGGGAGGGGACGAGCGGTCATGGGTGCTCCAAGGGGTGTGCGGGGCCCTCAGGACGGCGTTCGCGAGCAAAGATTTGATCGGTATTTCGAACTAGGTTCGGAGGGTCGGTCGGAAGGTAGGGCCTGGCCATGTGCGCGTCAATTGCGTTGTCGTTCTTTTGTGATTCCTGTGCGCCCCGGGGCGTCGGGTCGGGCGCCCCGGGGCGGGGAGGTCAGGGTTTGGTGTAGATGAGGCCGAGCTTGTCGACCTCGTCGCCGGAGCGTCCGTGGAAGCCGGTGATCTGCCAGCCGGTGGGGGCGGTGCGGGTCACGCAGTCCGAGGTGGTGGATCCGCCGGCCAGGGTGTTGCCGAGGTTGGTGGTGAATCTGGCGTAGAAGATCCGGGTGTGGCCGCTCTTCTGGCCCTGGCACAGGTACGCCGATGTCACGTACTCGCCGCTGCCCAGCGTCAGTGAGGACGCGGTGCCGCCGGTGCCGCCGTGGGTGAGCGTGGTGCCGCCTGCGAGGGTGATGCCGACCTGGTCGACGCGGGAGCCGGAGCGCAGTGAGATCTTGGTGGCGCGGGCGGCGGCCGGGACGCTGTCGATGTCCTGGTAG
>NZ_JAENRY010000169.1 GCF_016612545.1 Streptomyces sp. MBT65
GGGCAGAGGGCGCTGGACGCGGCCGGGGGGCGGCGGATCGTCGTCGTGGTGCGGGACGAGCATCGGCATCCGTGGATGGCGGCCGCTCTCGACACCGTGCTGGCGGCCCGGCCCGACACCGTAGTGGTGGAGATGGGCGTACCGCAGGCCCCGCCCCGAGGCGCCCTCCACATCGCGACTCACGGCGCGGCCCGCGTCTGCGGCCACGCGGCGGCGGAGGTCATCGCCGGATCGTGACCGTGGGCCGGGGGAGCGACCCCGACCCGGGCGACCACCTCCGAATACACCGGTGCCGGGCCCTCCACGAGGGGGCCCGGCACCGGCATGTACGCGGGGGTAAGAGGGGCCGGCGCCTTGGATTCCCTTGCGGGTCGGCCCTGTTGAGGCACCCGGGCCTCAGGTCTCTTACGGGTGTGGCTTGTTCGGGTCCCCCGGGCCCCGGATCCCTTACGGGCATGGCTTGTTCGGGTTCCCGCCCCCAGATCCCTTGCGGACGCGGCTTGTTCGGTGCCCCGCGCCTCAGGTCTCCCGCAGGTCAGGCCTGTTGAGACCCCGGCTCCTCAGGTCCCCCGCAGGTCAGCCCTGTTGAGACCCCGGCTCCTCAGATCCCCTGCCAGTCCGGCTTGTTGACGAAGGTGTGCCGGAAATAGTCCGCGAGCTTCAGCTTGGACGCGGCGCCCTCGTCGACCACGACCGTCGCATGCCGGTGCAACTGGAGTGCCGAGGCAGGGCACACCGCGGCGACCGGTCCCTCCACGGTCGCGGCGACCGCGTCCGCCTTGCCCTCGCCGGTCGCGAGCAGCACCAGGTGCCGGGCCTCCAGGATCGTGCCGATGCCCTGCGTGATCACGTGGTGCGGGACCTGCTCGATGTCACCGTCGAAGAACCGCGCGTTGTCCACCCGCGTCTGCTCGGTCAGCGTCTTGATCCGGGTCCGCGAGGCCAGCGACGAGCACGGTTCGTTGAACCCGATGTGCCCGTCGGTCCCGATCCCGAGTATCTGCAGGTCCACCCCGCCCGCCTCGCCCAGCGCCCGGTCGTACGCCTCACACGCGCCCAGCACGTCCTCGGCGGTCCCGTCCGGCCCGAAGAAGGAGTCCATCCCGACCCCGAGCGGCTCCAGCACCTCGCGCCGCAGCACGGAACGGTACGACTCCGGGTGCTCGGCGGGCAGCCCCACGTACTCGTCGAGCTGCGCGATCCGCGCCCGCGAGGTGTCCACGGCCCCGGCGCGGACCTTCGCCGCGAGCGCCTCGTAGATGGGCAGCGGCGTCGACCCGGTGGCCACGCCGAGCAGGGCGTCCGGCTTGCGCCGGAGCAGTTGTGCCATGGCCTCGGCGATCAGCTCGCCGCCCGACTTGGCGTCCGGAACGATGACAACTTCCACGCTGGCCTGCCGTTCTGCAGAGGGGGCTTCGAGGAGCCCGGAGGTGCTGTGTGGTTTAGACCAATCCGCGCACCAATCTAACAGAGGAGGCTCCTGCCTCCCAGAGTTCGCGGCCCGTCCGAAAACCGGTAACCGCCCAACAGAGGCGCACCTTCCGCAGACGGGGTGAAATGGACACCGCACCACAGCCCCAGCCGACCTCCGGAGGACCCCGCATGACCGCCACACCCCCGGCCCCCGACACCGAACTCCCCGGCCGGATCATGGCCCGCGAGATGGCAGAACAGCCCGCCGTCCTGCGTCGCATCCTCGACGAGGGTGCCCCGCGCATCCGTCAGGTCGCCCAGGAGGTCGCCGCTCGTAGGCCCCGCTTCGTGCTGCTCACCGCCCGCGGTACCTCCGACAACGCCGCGCTCTACGCGAAGTACCTCCTGGAGATCCGCCTCGGCCTGCCCTGCGGGCTCACCTCCATGTCGACCACCACGGCCTACGGCGCCCGCCCCGACCTGACCGACGTCCTCGTCGTCACCGTCAGCCAGTCCGGCGGCTCCCCGGACCTGGTCGCCTCGACCCGTGCCGCCCGCGAGGCCGGCGCGATCACGGTCGCGGTGACCAACAACCCGGACTCACCGCTGGCCGCCGTGTCCGAGTACCACGTCGACGTCATGGCCGGCCCGGAGAAGGCGCTCCCCGCGACCAAGACGTACACGGCCTCCCTCCTCGCGCTCTACCTCTTCGTCGAGGGTCTGCGCGGCGGCGACGGCGCCGCGGCCAAGGCGCTGCCCGACCTCGCCGAGCAGCTCCTCGCCCGCCAGGACGAGGTCCGCACCCTCGCCTCCCGCTACCGCTTCGCCGAACGCATGGTGATCACGTCCCGCGGCTACGGATACCCCACCGCCAAGGAAGCCGCTCTCAAACTGATGGAGACCAGCTACATCCCCGCTCTCGCCTACTCCGGCGCCGACCTCCTGCACGGCCCCCTCGCGATGGTCGACAACGTCTCCCCGGTCATCGCGGTGGTGACCGACGGCAAGGGCGGCGCCGCCCTCCAGCCCGTGCTCGACCGGCTGCGCGGCCGGGGCGCCGACCTGGTCGTCATCGGCCCGTCCGGCCAGGTGGAACAGGCCTCGGCCGGCTTCGTCCTGCCCGTCGAGGGCGTCCCCGAGGAGCTTCAGCCCATCCTGGAGATCCTCCCCCTCCAGCTCCTCGCCTACGAGGTCACCATCGCCCGCGGCCAGGACCCGGACGCCCCGCGCGCCCTGGCCAAGGTGACGGAGACCCGCTGAAGCCGTGTCCCATGTACTGGCCATGGAAATTCGCATGACCAACCAGTCCCGCACAGGACCCGACACCGTTAGGCTTCCCACAGCTGCCAAAGCATGGACACCACATGTGGTCTAGTCCACAATGTGTTAAGGCGTAAGCCTCCGTCTTCCCCGCACAGGAAGACGGATCGAGGAACCGAGGCTCTCTGCCCTGACTGCCCCGGCTCCTCATCCATCGGCCGATCGGGACCGCACACCCCGTGGCCGTTGCTGCTCCGGGCTGCGGTGCCGAGAGGGCTGAGGGTCCCTCTCAGGCGCCGCGGCCCGCGGGTGTTTTTAGGACAGGTACAGACCGGCGGGTACGCTCGCAGACGTGCCCTCCATGAACGAACTCGTACGCCAGCACACCGCACTCGACGACTCCGACCTCGAGTGGCTCCACCTGCTGGTCTCGGAGTGGCAGCTGCTCTCCGACCTCTCCTTCGCCGACCTGGTCCTGTGGGTCCCCACGCGCGACGGCACCCGCTATGTCTCCGTCGCCCAGATGCGCCCGAACACCGGCCCCACCTCGTACCAGGACGACATGGTCGGCCACCTCGTCCCCCGCGGCCGCCGCCCCATGCTGGACGCGGCCCTGGACGAGGGCCGCATCGTCCGCGAGGGCGACCCGGAGTGGCGCGAAGAGGTCCCCGTCCGGGTCGAGTCGATTCCGGTACGACGGGACGGGCGCGTCCTGGGTGTCATCGCGCGCAACACCAATCTGCTCACCGTGCGCACCCCGAGCCGCCTCGAACTCACCTATCTGCAGAGCGCGTCGGACCTCGCGCAGATGATCGCGGCCGGTTCCTTCCCGTTCCCGAACCAGCAGGTCGACATGGACGCCTCGCCGCGCGTCGGCGACGGACTGATCCGCCTCGACGGCGACGGCATCGTGCAGTACGCCTCGCCCAACGCCCTCTCCGCCTACCACCGCATGGGCCTCGCCACCGACCTCGTCGGCCAGCCGCTGGGCACCACCACGGCCGAACTCGCCCCCACCCGGGGCCCGGTGGACGAGGCGCTCGCCAAGCTCGCCAGTGGCTGGGCACCGCGCGAGTTCGAGATCGAGGCCCGTGACGGGGTGATCCAGTTCCGGGCGATCCCGCTCAAACCCAAGGGCACCCGCATCGGTTCCCTGGTACTGCTCCGGGACGTCACCGAACTGCGGCGTCGCGAGCGGGAGTTGATCACCAAGGACGCGACCATCCGGGAGATCCACCACCGGGTGAAGAACAACCTCCAGACGGTCGCCGCCCTGTTGCGGCTCCAGGCCCGCCGGATCGAGTCGGAGCGCGGCCGGGAGGCCCTGGAGGAGGCCGTACGCCGGGTCGGTTCGATCGCGATCGTCCACGAGACGCTGTCCCAGAACCTGGACGAGCGCGTGGAGTTCGACGAGATCGCCGACCGGGTGCTCGCGATGGTCGCCGAGATCTCCCCGGGCAAGGTCACCGGCCGGCGCAGCGGACGCTTCGGAATACTGGACGCCGAGGTCGCCACCCCGCTCTCCATGGTCCTCACCGAGATCCTGCAGAACGCCTTGGAACACGGCTTCCGCGAGGGCGAGACCGGCACGGTCGAGGTGTCGGCGGTGCGCGGCGGCAACGCGAAGGACGCCCGCCTCCTGGTCACCGTGCAGGACGACGGCGTAGGACTCCCCGAAGGATTCGACCCGCACCGCTCCGGCAACCTGGGCCTGCAGATCGTACGGACGCTGGTGGAGGGCGAGTTGGGCGGTACGTTCGACATGGTGCCGGGGCCGGAGCGGGGGACCCGGGTGATCCTGGATGTGCCGGTGCAGGCGCACAAGTGACGTACCCGCACACGACCTTCACACGCGCGGACCTGAACAGCTTTAGGCCTGCCTGCATGTGAAAGCCCCGCATGTGAACAGCGGTATGTGAACAGCGGTATGTGAACAGCAAAGAGCCCCGGATCAAGTGATGATCCGGGGCCAGTCGCTCGTTGCTATGCGCATCGGGGGTACTGCGCGCTGCGGCTCGGGGGCGGGAGATGCGTACTCGCTGTACGCGCCGCCAAGCTCAGGCTGTTAGCAGGGTGGGCGTCAGGCGGAGGCCTGACGGGCACGGTTGCGAGCGGCGCGGCGCTTCATGGCGCGGCGCTCGTCCTCGCTGAGACCACCCCAGACGCCGGAGTCCTGGCCGGACTCGAGCGCCCACTGCAGACACTGGTCCATAACGGGACAGCGACGGCAGACGGCCTTGGCTTCCTCGATCTGCAGCAGCGCAGGACCGGTGTTGCCGATGGGGAAGAAGAGCTCGGGGTCTTCCTCGCGGCAAACGGCGTTGTGACGCCAGTCCATGGCTGCTACCTCTCCTTGGTATTACGTGCGGGTTGCTTGTGAATGTGAACGCTTTCACGAATCCCTCAACAAGTGAAGGGCCGAACGCCAGGTTCACTGGCGGGGTCCTGTGGATTGAAGAGGGGTTCCGGTGATCCGTGGAGGCCGGTGTTGCGGGCCGTCTCGATCGCCACGTAGAGACTCGCAAACCTCAGCGGCGGATACAACCCCTACCGGAAAGTTTTTTTTGATTCCTCGGTGTCGACTAGGTCACAGCCGTACTTCCATGGGGTGGACCCTGGTCTAAACGTTCGAGTGAAAGGACTTCAGCCCTTTCTGCTCACACAATCACACGCAGTGCACGGCGTACGCCTGTGAACGTCACGCTCGTACGCAGTCCGAGGTGGTCGCCGTCCATCTGGAGGGGCAACGGGACCTTCGAATGCAAGGTGAACTCGCTCAGGTCGTGCAGAGCCGCAGCGTGCTTGCCGTGGGGTCCGCGTTCGGGGGACGAAGTGAGCAACTGGGTGCCATACCGGGCAACCGCGGCGCTGGACAGGCGGCTGAGACCGAGTACGTCGAGGCCTTTATCGAACGACGCCTTAGGTGACGTGTACATCGGGCGATTGCCGAGATACGTCCAGGGCGAGGTGTTCGAGACTATGGCCACCACCAGATCGGTGACCGGGTCCGCGCCGGGCTGCTCAAGCGTGATCGTCCCGTGCCGGCGGTGCTGCTCGCCGAGGAACTGCCGGACCACCTGACGCACATAGAGCGCGTGGGTGGATTTCTTGCCCTGCTCCCGCTGCTGCTCGACCCGCCCGACCACCCCGGCGTCGAACCCGAGCCCGGCGTTGAAGGTGAACCAGCGCGAGGGCACCGCCTCGTCCTCGGTGCCCGGTGTCCCGGAGGTCAGCCCCAGGCCGACCGTGCGCTCGCTGCCCTGGCGCAGGGCGTCGAGGATGGCGCCGGTCGCCTCCACGGCGTCGTTGGGCAGACCGAGGGCGCGGGCGAAGACGTTGGTGGAGCCGCCGGGGACCACCGCGAGGCCGGGCAGGCGCTCGGGGTCGGGGCCGGTGTGCAGCAGGCCGTTGACGACCTCGTTGACCGTGCCGTCGCCGCCGAGGGCCACCACCAGGTCGACGTTGCCGCTCTCCGCGGCCTGCCGGGCGAGGTCGCGCGCGTGGCCCCGGTACTCCGTGGTGACGGCCTCCAGCTTCATCTCGCTGGCGAGCGCGTGGAGCAGGACGTCGCGCGTACGTGCGCTTGTGGTGGTTGCCGCCGGATTGACCACGAGAAGTGCACGCATGAGTTGCAGCGTACCTACTGGGGGGTACTCGTCCCATACCGAGGTAGGGGTTGGGTAAGAGGAGAGGGCGTGAGCCTGAACACCTGGGGCCGTTTTCCGAGGGCTACCCTTCTGGGGTGAGTGCTGAGCAGACCCCCGCCCCGGAGACCGACGGCCCCGACGCGATCCGTCCGCGCCGGCTGACCTACGCGGCGGTCCTCGTCGCCGTCGAGGGTCTCGCGCTGGCCGTCGCCGGGGTGTGGATGCTCGTCCTGGGTCTCACCGGCGAACCGGACGACCGCCAGCAGGCCGTGACCGGGGGAGTGACCCTGGTGGTGCTGGCGCTGCTGCCGCTGCTGGCCACGCGCGGACTGCTGGGCCTGCGCGGTTGGAGCCGGGGCCCGGCCGTCATCACCCAGATCATGGCGCTGCCCGTGGCCTACAACCTGCTCCGGGCCGACAGCGTGGCCATCCCGGCCGGTATCGCGCTCGCGGTGGTCGCGATCGGCGCGCTGGTGCTGCTGGTGAACCCGGCGACGACACAGGCCCTCGGAATCCGAGGGCCCGGTCGTGGAACCGAGGAGCCGAAGAGCTGACCGCTCTCCGGTCTCGCACGGCAGGTCTCACTCCTCGACGAGGAGCTTCTCCCGCAACTGTGCCAGTGTCCGGGCCAGCAGCCGGGACACGTGCATCTGCGAGATGCCGACCTCCTGCGCGATCTGCGACTGCGTCATGTTGCCGAAGAAGCGCAGCAGCAGGATCCGCTTCTCCCGCGGCGGCAGGTCCTCCAGGAGCGGCTTGAGCGACTCGCGGTACTCGACGCCCTCCAGGGCCTCGTCGTACGCGCCCAGGGTGTCCGCGACCGCCGGCGACTCGTCGTCCGTGTCGGGGACGTCCAGGGACAGCGTGGAGTAGGCGTTCGCCGACTCCAGGCCCTCCAGGACCTCCTCCTCCGAGATGCCCAGTTTCTCGGCCAGCTCGTGGACCGTGGGGGAGCGGCCGTGCCGCTGCGAGAGCTCCGCCGTCGCCGTGGTCAGCGACAGGCGCAGCTCCTGGAGCCTGCGCGGGACGCGCACCGCCCAGCCCTTGTCACGGAAGTGCCGCTTGATCTCGCCGACGACCGTCGGGGTCGCGTACGTCGAGAACTCGACACCGCGCTCCGGGTCGAAGCGGTCGACCGACTTGATCAGGCCGATGGTGGCGACCTGGGTCAGGTCGTCCAGCGGCTCGCCGCGGTTTCGGAAGCGGCGCGCGAGGTGCTCGACGAGCGGCAGGTGCATACGGACCAGCCGGTTGCGCAGCTCCGCGTACTCGACGCTGCCGTCGTTGAGCGTGCGCAGCTCGATGAAGAGTGCGCGCGCTCCGCTGCGGTCCTGGGGGTCGTGCCGGGTGACCTGCACACTCTGGGTGCCCGCCACGTCGTCCCGCTCGTGCTCGCTCATCGCCTGGCCCGTCGCCCCTTCCTGAGCTTTCGCCTCCTCCCCCACGCTCGACTCAGTCGGAGCGGGGGGACCCCCGGCAACGGGGGAGACCCCACCAATACGCACGGCACCGTCCTGCTCACGTTGACCGTCGTCCGTCACACCGGCCTCCGAGGGTTCTTCCTCCGGGTGCGGCCGGGCCTGTTCGGGGATCTGGCCGCGTGGCACGAGGGCGCCGCCCTCGGCCGGCAGCTCCCGTGTGCCGCGCTCTTCGTCCCGCACCGGCCCGTCCCCGTTCCTCACGCCGGCCCGGGTCCCGCGCCGCGCTGTTTGTAGAGGCTGATCGAAACGGTCTTGTCCTCGTCGACTGCCGATGAGACCTTGCCCGCGAGGGCCGAGAGCACGGTCCAGGCGAAGGTGTCGCGCGCGGGGGCGTGACCGTCCGTCGTCGGGGCGGAGACGGTGACTTCGAGCGAGTCGTCCACGAGGCGGAAGACACAGCTGAGCACCGAGCCCGGCACGGCCTGCTGGAGCAGGATCGCGCACGCCTCGTCCACCGCGATGCGAAGGTCCTCGATCTCGTCGAGGGTGAAGTCCAAACGGGCCGCGAGGCCGGCCGTGGCCGTACGCAGCACCGACAGGTAGGCACCCGCAGCCGGCAGCCGGACTTCCACGAAGTCCTGGGTCGCGGGCTCGCCTGCGATCTGGGACACCCTCACCTCCAAGGTGGTACAAGCTCTTTCGGGGGCCCAGGGGTCGCCCCCCGGGGTAACGCGATACTTGGTTCAGCGGTGACGCTACCGCGCTCCGAACTTTCCTGTCCCCGGGACCCCAACCCCATGCTGTCACTCATAGTAAACCTACGGATACGCTCCGTGGCTAGGGGTCCTGCGGGCCCAATTGGGAAGAGCGCGCGCCGGGTTGACGTACCCAGACGTCAGACGGTCGAACCGTCGAAACGGGCGGGAAACAGACGGCCGGAAAACGGGGTCGCAGAAGACCGTGTCACAGAAGGCCGTGTCACAGAAGAACATGGTCCACGAAGCACCAGCGCCAGCTCTCACCGGGTTCGTAGGTCCGCATCACCGGATGCCCGGATTCCTTGTGATGTGCTGTCGCGTGGCGCAGCGGCGAGGAGTCGCAGCAGGCGACGTTGCCGCAGAAGAGGCAGAGTCGCAGCTGCACGGGATGGGTGCCGGCCGCCAGACACTCGAGGCAGGTCTCGCTCTGGGGCTTCGGTTCCGGAAGCGGCAGCGCGTCGGCGTGCGTGCACTGTTTCATGATTGCCAGATTACGACGGCTGTGCGGTTGGCCGCGCGGAAAAACGAGGGCGGGCGAGGACGATGGACGTGATGCCACTGCTGTTGCTGGTGGCGGGCAGCGCCGTGGTGGCCGCCGCGGCCCGGCGCACCCCGGTGCCGGCGCCGCTGCTGCTGGTCGCGGTCGGACTGGTCGTCTCGTACGTCCCGGGGGTGCCCGACTACACCCTCGACCCGGAGGTCGTCCTGCCGCTGCTGCTGCCCCCGCTGCTGTACACCTCGGCCACCGACAGCTCGTACCTCGATCTGCGGGCCCAAGTGCGGCCCGTGGCACTGCTGTCGGTCGGCTACGTGCTCTTCGCCACGTTCGTCGTCGGCTGGGCCGCCTATGTGATCGTGCCGGGGCTGCCGCTGACCGCGGCGCTGGTGCTGGGCGCGGTGGTGGCGCCGCCGGACGCGGTCGCGGCGACGGCGGTGGCCCGGCGGGTGGGACTGCCCTCGCGGATCACGACGATCCTCCAGGGCGAGTCCCTGCTGAACGACGCCACCGCGATCACCGCCTACAAGGTGGCCCTCGCGGCCGCGATCGGCGAGGGCGCGACCTGGGCCGGCGGCATCGGGGAGTTCCTGCTCGCGGCCGTCGGCGGGGTCGGGATCGGGCTCCTCCTGATGGTGCCGATCCACTGGCTGCGCACCCACCTCAAGGAGGCGCTGCTGCAGAACACGCTGTCCCTGCTGATCCCGTTCGTCGCCTACGCGGTCGCCGAGCAGGTGCATGCCTCCGGGGTGCTCGCCGTGGTGGTCGTGGCGCTCTACCTGGGCCACCGCGCGTGGGAGGTCGATTTCGCGACCCGCCTCCAGGAGGAGGCCGTCTGGAAGATGGTCGCCTTCGTCCTGGAGTCGGCGGTGTTCGCCCTGATCGGGCTGCAACTGCCGGTGGTCCTCAAGGGCCTTGGGGAGTACCGGGGCCTGGACGCCGCCTGGTACGCGATCGCCGTCTTCCTGGTGGTCGTCGTGACCCGGTTCGTGTGGGTGTATCCCGCGGCCTTCATTCCCCGCATCCTGTCGGCGCGGATCAGGGAGCGCGAGGACAGCCCCACCTGGAAGGGGGCGATGACCACCGCGTGGGCCGGCATGAGAGGCGTGGTCTCGCTGGCCATCGCCTTCTCGATCCCGCTCACCGTGCACGGCGGAGACCCCTTCCCGCAGCGCAACCTCATCCTGTTCCTGACCTTCACGACCGTCATCGGGACCCTGGTGGTGCAGGGACTGAGCCTGCCCCCGATCATCCGGCTGCTGAAATTCCCCGGCCGCGACCAGCAGGCCGAGACGCTCGCCGAGGCCAACGCCCAGGCCCAGGCCTCCCGGGTCGCCGAAAAGCGCCTGGAGGCCCTTCTGGAGGACGAACGCAACGCCCTCCCGCCACCGCTCGCCGACCGCCTCCGCGAGGTCCTGGAGCGCCGCCGCAACGCCGTCTGGGAGCGCCTCGGCGCGACCAACCCCGTCACCGGCGAGACCGTCGACGACACCTACCGCCGCCTCTCCCGCGAGATGATCAGCGCCGAACGCTCGATGTTCGTGCGCCTGCGCGACGGCCGCTACATCGACGACGAGATGCTCCGCACCCTGCTGCGCAGGCTGGACCTGGAGGAGGCGGCGGCTTATCGGGAGGCGGCGTAGGGCCTGTTCGGCGGGTCAAGTCGCAGGGGATCGGAGGTAGTTGGCGGGCGCGTCGGTGAGCGAGGTGCGGTGCGTGCGGTGGCGAAGCGGCGGGGTGCGGCGACGCGATGGGGCCCCTCCCGGTCGAGCGAAGCCGGGGCCGCGGGACAAGGGGCGTAGGCGACCGGCGGCACGCCGCGGACGCGGGGTGTGGCACCCGGTCCCCGCTGATTCAAGCGCGAGGGGCCCCGGCCGTCGTTGTCGTCACTCGCCGGGATTCCGCGTCGCCCGCGGCCGCAACCGCAGATGCTGGGGTCTTCCCCCACCTTGCCGCAGCCGCACGCGCCCAGCCCTCCTCACCGGTGCGCCGGTCAACTACCAGCGCTTTCCCGCGACTTGATCCGCCAGGTACCCCTGCCGCTCGGCGGGACGCTACGGGAACGGCCGCCCCGTGACGACAGCGGCGACCGTGCTTCCGCGCGGGAAGGCCCCTTCCTCCGCCAGGGCGACAAGTCCGTACAGCAACTTGGCGACATAGAGACGCTCGACGGGCAGCCCGTGCCGTTGCTCGAAGTCCCCGGCGAAGGCGTCGAGTTCGGTCGGCACGCGCGCGTAGCCGCCGAAATGGAAGCGCTCGTCGAGCGACCAGTCGCCCCGCGGGCCACCGAAGGCGCGCTCCTGAAGGGCGGTGACATCGGTGCTCAGGAAGCCGCCCCTGAGGACCGGGATCCCCAATACCCGCTGGTCGGGGGCGAGTCCGGCGGCCAGTCCGGCCAGTGTGCCGCCGGTGCCGCAGGCGAGGGCGACGACATCGACGTCGGCACGCGCGCGCAGTTCTTCGCCGAGGGCCCGGCAGCCGCGTACGGCAAGGGAGTTGCTGCCGCCCTCGGGCACCACGTACGCGTCCGCCGCGTCCACCTCGCGCAGGATGCCGGCCAGCGCTTCGGGCTCGGTCTTGCGCCGGTAGGTCGACCTGTCGACGAAGTGCAGGCGCATCCCGTCGGCCGCGCACCGGGCCAGGGACGGGTTGAGCGGGCGGTCGGACAGCTCCTGGCCGCGGACCACGCCGACCGTGGGCAGACCCAGGAGGCGGCCCGCGGCGGCGGTGGCGCGCAGGTGGTTGGAGTAGGCGCCGCCGAACGTCACGACCGTACGTCCGGCCGCCGCCGCGAGATTCGGCGCGAGCTTGCGCCACTTGTTGCCGATCAGGTCCGGGTGGATCAGGTCGTCCCGCTTGAGCAGCAGCCGGACGCCGTGCCGGCCGAAGCGCCCGTCCGCGATCTCCTCCACCGGCGACGGCAGCCGGGGCCGTAGGGCGGCGAGGTCGGGGCTGGTCACGGCACCATTGTCACCCGGGGCGGTGGTGTCCCCCCGGGGGTCACTTCAGCCGGTCGCGGACCTGCTCGCGCAGCCAAGCCATCGAGAACCCGCGCGGGTCCACCTTCCCGGGCTGCCACTCCAGGTGCCCGATCACCGACCGCTCCGACCACTCGTGGTGGCGGCAGATCGCCGCGGCGACCTTCTCGACCGCCTCCAACTGGGCCTTGGGCCACGGGTCCTCGCCGTCGCCGAGGTTCTCGCACTCGAAGCCGTAGAAGTGCCGGTTGCCGTCGGTGTTGGCCTCGTTGTCGTGCGGCAGCGCCTTCTCGGCGATCACCGCGCGCAGCACGTCGTCGTCGCCGAGGCCCGCGTGGTTGGCGCGGCCGTAGCCGACCAGGTGGACGGTGCCGTCCTTGGTGATGACGCCGTGGCAGAGCGGGCCGGGCAGGTCCTCGCGGCCCTCGCGGCACAGCTCCACCGTGCGCGCGCTGCCGCTGGTGACCGTGTGGTGGATCATCACGCCGTGGACGGGCCCCCACGGGCCCTTGTGGTTGCGGTTGTGGTGCTTCCAGTCGCCGACCTCGACGACCGTGACGCCTTCGTCCCGCAGTGCGTCCAGGAAACCGCCCGCGGACATGGGTGAGGCCATGACGCCTCCTTCGTGCTGTGCGACGGCCGACGTGCACGGCCGTCTGTTATCGCCGCTTGTACAGAAAAAATCCGGTACGGACGACTTGTTCGTACGGCGTGCGAGCCGATCCGGACACCGGGGGCCCCGGCGGCAACTCGAACAACATTCGACGTAAACAGCCCCCGTGCCCAGCAGGTGAAGATCCATTCCCGCTCTTTCGGGTAATACCACCGGCACGCTGAGTGAGGAAGGCTGGTGCGCGAGAACGATGCCGGGCGCACAGGCCCGGCATGAATGGGGAGGGCATTTCTCTATGTCGGTAGGCGAAGAGGTCCGCGCGGAGCAGAACAAGCCGCAGCAGAGCCTTGGCACGGCGGCTGCGCGGAACCTGGCCACCACCACGAAGTCCGCGCCGCAGATGCAGGAGATCAGCTCCCGCTGGCTGCTGCGCATGCTCCCGTGGGTGAACGTGCAGGGTGGCACATACCGGGTGAACCGACGGCTGAGCTACTCCGTGGGCGACGGCCGGGTGACATTCGTGAAGACCGGCGACCGCGTCGAGGTCATCCCCGCGGAGCTCGGCGAACTGCCCGCGCTGCGGGACTACGAGGACGAGGAGGTGCTCTCGGAGCTGGCCACCCGCTGCCGGCAGCGCGAGTACGCCCCGGGGGAGGCGATCGCGTCGTTCGGCGGCCAGGCCGACGAGGTGTACCTGCTGGCGCACGGCAGGGTGGAGAAGGTCGGCACCGGCCCGTACGGCGACGACACGGTCCTCGGGGTCCTCGCCGACGGCGCCTACTTCGGCGAGCAGGCGCTGCTCGACCCGGAGGCGATCTGGGAGTACACGGCCCGCGCGGACACCGCCTGCACGGTGCTGATCCTGGCCCGAGGGGACGTCGAGCAGGTCGCGGAGCGCTCCGACACCCTGCGCGAACACCTCGCGCAGCTGCGCGCGATCCCCGAGCAGCGCACCAACAAGTACGGCGAGAAGTCCATCGACCTCGCCTCGGGGCACTCCGGCGAGCCGGACATCCCGCACACGTTCGTCGACTACGACGCCCGGCCGCGCGAGTACGAACTGAGCGTCGCCCAGACCGTCCTGCGCATCCACTCGCGCGTGGCCGATCTCTACAACCAGCCGATGAACCAGACGGAGCAGCAACTCCGTCTCACCGTCGAGGCGTTGAAGGAGCGCCAGGAGCACGAGCTGATCAACAACCGCGAGTTCGGCCTGCTCAACAACTGCGAGTACGACCAGCGGCTCCAGCCGCACGACGGGGTGCCCAGCCCGGACGACCTGGACGAACTGCTCAGCAGGCGGCGCGGCACCAGGATGCTGCTCGCCCACCCGCGCGCGATCTCCGCGTTCGGCCGCGAGCTGAACAAGCGCGGACTGGTCCCGGAGTCCATCGAGGTCGGCGGCAACCGCATCCCGACCTGGCGCGGGGTGCCGATCTACCCGTGCAACAAGATCCCGGTCAGCGACCGGCGGACCACCTCGATCATCGCCCTGCGTACCGGCGAGGCCGACCAGGGCGTCATCGGCCTCCAGCAGGCCGGCATCCCGGACGAGATCGAGCCGAGCCTGTCGGTGCGCTTCATGGGCATCAACGAACAGGCGATCATCAAGTACCTCGTGACGGCCTACTACTCGGCGGCGGTTCTCGTGCCGGACGCCCTCGGCGTTCTGGAGAACGTCGAGATCGGCCGCTGGAGGTGACGTTTCAGCAGTTGGACGCGGTGTCCCCGCCCGCAAGGGCGGGGACACCCCGGTCGCAGCCGACCGGTCGCAGCGCAGGTGTCACCGTCCGCGGATTCTCCGAGGGGGACCCCATGGCCGAGATCAGGACGGAGACGCAAGAGCCCGCCGGTGGGACACCGCCCCTCGACGGGACGCGGACGCCCGGCGGCACCCCGCCGCTCGACGGGCACGAGGCGGCGGTGATCCTGGAGGGGGCCAGGGCGTCCGTCGACCCCGAACTGCGCTCGGCGATCGACTCGTTGCCCGGCTCGATGCGCCGGATCGCGCTCTACCACTTCGGGTGGGAGCACGCGGACGGCACCCCGGCGGCGGGCAACGCGGGCAAGGCGATCCGCCCCGCCCTCGTCCTGTCCGCCGCCACCGCACTCGGCGGCGAGCGGGCGCGGGCGAGCGCGCTGCGGGCCGCCGCGGCGGTGGAGCTGATCCACAACTTCACCCTGCTGCACGACGACGTGATGGACCGGGACACGACCCGCAGACACCGGCCCACCGCGTGGACCGTGTTCGGCGACCCCGACGCGATCCTCGCCGGGGACGCGCTCCAGGCGCTGGCGCTGCGACTGCTCGCCGAGGATCCGCACCCGGCGTCCGCGGCCGCCGCGGCCCGGCTCGCGGACTGTGTCGTCGAACTGTGCGAGGGCCAGCACGCGGACACCGCCATGGAGAAGCGCGCCCCCGGCGAGGTCACCCTCGACGAGGTGCTCGCCATGGCCGAGGCCAAGACCGGCGCGCTGCTCGGCTGCGCCTGCGCGGTGGGCGCGCTGTACGCGGGAGCGGCCGCCGAGGACGTCGAGGCGCTGGACGCGTTCGGCCGCCAGGCCGGGCTCGCCTTCCAGCTGATCGACGACGTCATCGGGATATGGGGCGACCCCGGCCGCACCGGCAAACCGGCCGGCGCCGATCTCGCCGTACGCAAGAAGTCCCTGCCCGTGGTCGCCGCCCTCGCCTCGGGCACACCGGCGGCCGCCGAACTCGCGGAGCTGTACGGACTGCCGTACGAGGAAGGGGAGTTGGAGCGCACCGCGCTCGCCGTCGAGCGGGCGGGCGGCCGGGACTGGGCGCAGGCCCAGGCGGCCGACCGGATGGCGCGGGCCGTGCAGGAGCTGGCCCGGGCGATCCCGGATCCGCAGGACGCGGGCGGTCTGCTCGCGCTGGCCGAGTTCGTGACCCGGCGCAGCAGTTGAGGACTCCGGAGCCTTCGGGAACCGTGCGGCCCTGACTCCGCCCGGCGACCGGGCTCCGGACCGGAGGGTCCCGCGCATCCCCACGGTGCGCGGGGCCCATTTCCCCGTGCCGAAATCCGGATAGGCTCAACACCCGTACGGAATACGACTGTTGAGACATGGGGGCGGGACATGGGCGTGGCGATCCGGGCGGCGGGCGCGGGTGACCGGGAGCTGATAGTCCGGCTGCTGGACGAGGCCTTCCAGGACGATCCGGTGAGTGGCTGGGTCTTCCCCGACGCCGAGTACCGGCGTGCGACCCACCACCGGCTGATGGCGGCCTTCGCCGACGCCGTGTTCGCCGACGGCCGTATCGACCTCGCCGAGGACGGCGCGGCCTGCGCGCTGTGGCTGTCGGTGCCGGGTGAGGCGCACGCGGCGGAGGGGGAGGACGAGGCCGTAGGGCTGCGGGAGTTGGTGGATCCGGACAACGAGCGGGTCGAGACGATCGCGCGGCTCATGGCGGAGGGGCATCCCGCCGGGCGGGCCCACGAGTACCTGTGGATGATCGCCGTGACGCCGGCCCGGCAGGGTGAGGGCCTCGGGGCCGCGCTCATCCGGTACGTCCTGGAGCGCTGCGACCGGGAGGGCCTGCCCGCGTACCTGGAGGCGAGCAGCGAACGCAGCACCAAGCTGTACGAGCGGCTCGGCTACGAGTTCACCGACACCACCCTCGACCTGCCGGACGGCCCGCGCATGTACCCGATGTGGCGCGAACCGAGGTCGTAGCGGACGCTGCCGCGGGGGCCGTAGCGTGGCCGTATGCCGGAATCCGAATCCACCACCGCCACCATCCTCCACATCACCGAGCGCGCCCTGTGGGACGCGGCCCGCGAGCGCGGGGTCTACGAGTGGTCGACCCGTGGCCGCACCCTCCAGGAGGAGGGCTTCATCCACTGCTCGACCCGCGCCCAACTCCCCCGCGTGGCAGCCTTTTTGTACGGTTCCTACGACGGCCCCGACGAGCTGGTGGTCCTGGTCGTGGACCCGGCACGGCTCGACGCACCGCTGAAGTACGAGGCGCCGGAGCCGGGCGGCGAGGAGTTCCCGCACATCTACGGGCCGATTCCGGTGGACGCGGTGGTGGGGGTGGAGACGTGGGCGGGATGAGTCGCTAGGAGCGGCCGGGCAGTCCGCCGGTCTCCGGGTCGCGGCCGGTCAGGCAGTAGACACCGCCGGCCGGATCCCGCATCACCGTCCAGTGCGTGCCGTGGGAGACGACACTCGCCCCGATCCGCTCGTGCCGTTCCCTGGTCGTGTCGATGTCCGCGCAGGCCAGGTCGAGATGGGCGGCGGCGGGGCGTTCCTCGCCGAGCCGCTGGAGCAGGATGCGGATCGGCAGGCCGGGCGGGGGCTTGAGCACATGGAACTCGGGGAGCGCGCCCGCCAGTGACGTCCAGTCGGGCAACAGGGCGCTCCAGAAGGCGACTTCGGCGTCGTAGGAGCCGGGGCCGAGGTCGAGGGACACCTGGTCGAGACGGCTCCCGGCGACGACGGGCGGCCGGACGGACTCGCCGTGCCAGGGGACCGCGCAGAACAACTGCCCGGCGGGGGACCGGAGTACGGCCCAGCCCTCGTGCTCGGCGACGGTGTCCGCGCCGAGCCGCAGCGCGGAGTCCACGAACGCGGGCACGTCCTCGACGGAGAAGTCGAGATGAGCCCCGCCCGGGCCGGCCGCGACCCCCTGGACCTTCACGCAGGGATCCGCCCCCTCCACCAGCAGGGTGACGAACTCCCCCTGCTCACCGCGCGGTTCGGACAGCCGGGTGTCCGTGACGGCCGTCCAGAAGGTGCGGGCGGGGTCGAGGAACGCGCGCGGGCGGTCGACGAAGGCGTAGGTCCAGCGGATGGTCATGGCGTGATCGTAAGCCGGAGGCCGCGACCCGCCCCGGGATTTTCAGTCCCCGCTGCGCTGCATGAACCGCAGCATGTTCCCGGCCGGATCGCGGAACGCGCAGTCCCGGACGCCGTACGGCTGGTCGGTCGGCTCCTGGACCACCTCGGCGCCGGACTCCTGGACGCGGGCGTAGAGGGCGTCGCAGTCGGCGGTGGTGAAGTTGACCCCGCGCAGGGTGCCCTTGGCGAGCAGTTCGGCCATGGCCTGCTTGTCGGCGGGGGAGGCGTCCGGGTTCGCGGCCGGCGGCTCCAGGACGATCTCCACGTCCGGCTGCAACGGCGACCCCACGGTCACCCACCGCATGCCCTCGAAACCGACGTCGTTACGGATTTCCAGCTCCAGGACGTCGCAGTAGAAGGCGAGCGCCTTGTCGTGGTCGTCGACGGCGATGAAGCACTGGCGGAGTTTGAGATCCATGGACGACAGGCTAGGGCCGCGGCGGCGGTCCCGCCCGGTTCGGGCGGGTGAACGTGCGGGCCACGCAGGACGGGATCACCGCGCCCGCCTCGTGGGAGCGGGCGCGGTAGGCGCTGGGGGTCTCGCCGACCAGTTCGGTGAAGCGGGAGCTGAACGAACCGAGCGAGGTACAGCCCACGGCCATGCACACCTCGGTCACACTGAGGTCGCCGCGCCGCAGCAGCGCCTTGGCCCGCTCGATCCGCCGGGTCATGAGATAGCTGTACGGCGTCTCCCCGTACGCGGCGCGGAAGCTGCGCTGGAAGTGGCCCGGTGACATCAGCGCGGTCCGCGCGATCGAGGCCATGTCGAGTGGCTCGGCGTACTCGCGGTTCATCCGGTCACGGGCCTGGCGCAGCCGTACGAGGTCGTCGCGGTTCACGGGGTCAAGGATGGCACGGGGTGCGGGCGGAGCCGAGGGGCGCGTTTGCCGAGGGGTGACGGTCCTGTCTGGAACTTTGCGTTCCGTGTGAGATGGGCCACGGTCTCGTACACGGTCAACCAGACCCGTGCCCTGTGCGGAACTCCCGGAGGCGGTCATCCGTACAACTTCCTCGCCCGCAGGAAGAAGTAGGGCGGGAGTCACCCTGCTGCCGGCGCTCACCCTGGGCGCATGACGTGGTGGTCGAGAAGGTCGGACTCGCCGACGCGACCTCGGACGTCCGCACGTCCGGTGTGGTGGTGGCGCTCGTCGCCGCGGACATGGTGCACCTGCACGGGCGACTCGGGCAGCCCCCTCATGACCGACACCGGCCCGATCACCGTGCTCGGCCTGGTCAGTTGCTTATGACGGTGCCGTCGCTGACGTGGGAACGACGAAGGGACCCCGCCGGCGAACCGGCGGAGCCCCTTCCCCATACCCACTGACCTGCGATGGTGCACCGATCGCCGGTCGGGTCGGGCCGACTGGGTGTCAGGCCTTCTTGGTCTCCCAGAAAATCTTGTCGATCTGGGCGATGTAGTCGAGCGCCTTCTGGCCCGTCGCCGGGTCGGTGGACGCCTTGGCGGCCGAGAGGGCCTTCAGGGTGTCGTTGACCAGCTGGTGCAGCTCCGGGTACTTCTCGAAGTGCGGGGGCTTGAAGTAGTCGCTCCAGAGCACCGAGACGTGGTGCTTCGCGAGCTCGGCGCGCTGTTCCTTGATGACGATGGCGCGCGCCTGGAAGTGCGGGTCGTCGTTGGCGGCCATCTTGTCCTGCACGGCCTTCACCGACTCCGCCTCGATGCGGGCCTGGGCCGGGTCGTACACACCGCAGGGCAGGTCGCAGTGCGCGCTGACCTTCACCTTGGGGGCAAACAGGCGGGAAAGCATGGAGCGTTCCTTCCTCGTGATCGTCTTCTCAGGTGGGACATTACTCCCTGGAGAAGCTGATTTCGCGAGTGCCCCCATGGGCTTAGGACAAAAGTCCAGGGTCGGACTCAGACTGGTGGAGGATAGGACCGGGGAGGTGCCGGGGATGCCGGAGCTGTCGCAGGAGACCGAGCGCGGGAGGGCCGTACTGCCCTTCGGGACGGCCGAGGTGACCGGGCCGTCCATGGTGCCGACACTGCTGCACGGGGATCTGCTCGTGGTGCAGTACGGCGCCAGGGTCAGGCCCGGGGACGTCGTCGTGCTGCGGCATCCGTTCCAGCAGGATCTGCTGGTCGTCAAGCGGGCCGTCGAGCGGCGCGACGGGGGGTGGTGGGTGCTCGGCGACAACACGTTCGCCGGCGGGGACAGCACCGACTACGGCACCGTGCCCGAGGACCTGGTGCTGGGCAAGGTGCGGTTCCGGTACCGGCCGCTCAAGCCCGGTCAGCGGTCGCCGCTCGCGCTGGCGCGCTGGGTGGTCTCCGCCGCCAGGCCCGTGTTCCCCGACCGGCCGGCCTCCAGGCGCTTCCGGGCCCGGTAGGCGGCCACGTTGGCGCGGGTCGCGCAGCGGTCCGAGCAGTAGCGCCGGGAGCGGTTCGTCGACGTGTCCAGGTAGGCGTTGCGGCACGGCGCCGCCTCGCACAGGCCGAGGCGGTCGACGCCGTACTCGGTGAGATGGAAGGCCAGGCCCATCGCCGCGATCGCCGCGTAGCCGGCCGTCGCGTTCGACGGGTGGTCCGCGAGGTGCATGTGCCACAGCGGACGGCCGTCCTCGTCCCGGAAGTTGTGCCCGGAGATCTGCGGGCTGACCGGGAACTCGAGGAGGAGCGAGTTCAGCAGGTTCACGGAGAGGGTCTCGTCGCCGCCGTCGGCCGCCTCGAAGACCGCCCGCAGCCGGGCCCGGACCGAACGGAAGCGGGTGACGTCGGCGTCGGCGGCGCGGCGGGCCGCCTCCTTGTTGGTGCCGAACAGGTCCCGCACGGCCTCGACCGAGGTCAGGGCGTCCTTGCCCCGCGCCGGTTCCTCGGTGTTGACGAGGCGTACGGCATAGTCCGAGTAATAGGCCAGTTCCACTTGTAGTCCTTACGGAGGCGCTCTATTGTCGTGGCTGCGGTCAGGTAACAGCTGATCGTGCCTCCAGGGTATTACGGCGGTGGTGCTACGGCAGTGGTACTACGACAGTGAGTGGACAGGGGGTCCTCATGACGACCGGTGTCGGAACGGACTGGCAGGCCTGGCAGGAGAGCTGGGACCGGCAGCAGGAGTGGTACATGCCCGACCGGGAGGACCGCTTCCGGATCATGCTCGACATGGTCGAGGCCGCCGTCGGCCCCGAGCCGCGCATCCTCGACCTGGCCTGCGGCACGGGCAGCATCACGGCCCGGCTCCTGGCCCGCTTCCCGAACGCCACCAGCACCGGGGTCGACCTCGACCCCGCCCTCCTCGCCATCGCCCGCGGCACCTTCGAGGGAGACGACCGGGTCTCCTTCGTCACCGCCGACCTCAAGGACCCGGAGTGGACGACGACACTGCCGTACGACTCGTACGACGCCGTCCTGACCGCCACGGCCCTGCACTGGCTGCGCAGTGAACCCCTCGCGGCTCTCTACGGCACACTCGCCGATCTGGTTCGCCACGGCGGCGTCTTCATGAACGCCGACCACATGATCGACGACAGCACGCCCCGGATCAACGCGATCGAGCACACCCAGCGCCAGGCCCGTATGGATCAGGCCATGAGGAACGGCGCCCTCGACTGGGCCGAGTGGTGGCAACTCGCCGCCCAGGACCCGGTCCTGGCCGCACCCACGGCCCGCCGCTTCGAGATCTACGGCGCCCACGCGGACGGTGAGATGCCCTCGCAGGCATGGCACGCGCGCGTGCTGCGCGAGAAGGGGTTCGGGGAGGCGCGGGCGGTGTGGTGCTCGCCCGCCGACACCTTGCTGCTCGCGCTGAAGTAGGCCCCCGCAAGGGGGAAACACGCGCTATCTGAAGAAGGGCGGCACCCTCGAGGTCGACGACACCGCCAGCTTCACGGGCCGGAACTCGCTGGGCCCCTTGCTCGCGTCCCCGCCGCTGACCAAGAGCCAGCTGCGTGAACTGGCCCTGAATCCCGAGCTGTTGATGAAGAGCCAGCGGTAGGGGAAGGCGAAAGGGGCGGTACGAGAGTCGAAGGGGCGGTACGAGNCTCGTACCGCCCCTTCGACTCTCGTACCGCCCGCTCAACTCTCGTACGGCTAAAGGACCTTGGAGAGGAAGGACTTGGTCCGCTCGTGCTGCGGGTTCGCCAGGACCTCGCGCGGGTGGCCGGACTCGACCACCACTCCGTCGTCCATGAAGACCAGCGAGTCGCCGACCTCGCGGGCGAAGCCCATCTCATGGGTGACGACGATCATCGTCATGCCGTCCGCCGCGAGGTCCCGCATCACGTCCAGCACCTCGCCGACCAGCTCCGGGTCGAGGGCCGAGGTCGGCTCGTCGAAGAGCATCAGCTTCGGCTGCATCGCCAGTGCCCGGGCGATCGCGACGCGCTGCTGCTGGCCGCCGGACAACTGGGCCGGGTAGTGGCCCGTCCGGTCGCCGAGGCCCACGCGGTCCAGCAGTTGCTGCGCCCGCTCCCGTGCCACGGCCTTCGTCTCGCGCTTGACCTGGACCGGCGCCTCCATGACGTTCTCCAGCGCCGTCATGTGCGGGAAGAGGTTGAAGCGCTGGAACACCATGCCGATGTCCCGCCGCTGCGCCGATACCTCCCGTTCCTTGAGCTCGTAGAGCTTGTCGCCCTGCTGCCGGTAGCCGACCAGCCGGCCGTCGACGTACAGCCGCCCGGCGTTGATCTTCTCCAGGTGGTTGATGCACCGCAGGAAGGTGGACTTGCCGGAGCCGGACGGGCCGACCAGGCAGAACACCTCGCGCGGATTCACCTCCAGGTCGATGCCCTTGAGGATGTGCGCGAGCCCGAACGACTTGTGCACGGCCTCGGCCTTGACCATCGGATGCCCGCCGGTGCTCGGGGCGATGTCCTTGGTGAGCTTGGTCATCGGGCCACCTCCGGGCGGCGGAAGGAGCCGAACATGCGGAGGTACTTGCCCATCCGCTGCAGCGGGGTCGGCGGCAGGCTACGGCTCGAACCACGGGCGTAACGGCGCTCGACGTAGTACTGGCCGATGCTGAAGACCGTGGTCAGGAACAGGTACCAGATGCACGCCACGAAGTACATCTCGACGACCGCCAGCGAGGTGCTGGAGATGTCCGTGGCCTTCTTGATCAGCTCCGGGAGCTGGACGGCGTAGGCGAGCGACGAGGTCTTGAGCATGTTGATGAACTCGTTGCCCGTCGGCGGGATGATGACCCGCATCGCCTGCGGGAGGACCACCCTGCGCAGCGTCTTGCCCTGGGTCATGCCCAGCGCGTGCGACGCCTCCGTCTGGCCCTCGTCGACCGACTGGATGCCGGCCCGGACGATCTCCGACATGTACGCGGCCTCGTTCAGGCCGAGTCCCAGCAGCGCGGTGAGGACCGGCGTCATCACCTGGTTCATCTCGTCCTTGTAGAACCCCAGGTTCAGGATGGGGAAGACGAGCGAGATGTTGTACCAGAGCAGGAGCTGGACCAGGACCGGGGTGCCGCGGAAGAACCAGATGTAGAACCAGGCCACCGTGCTGGTGACCGGGTTCGCCGACAGTCGCATTACGGCGAGGATCACGCCGAGTACGACGCCGAGGAGCATCGCGAGCACCGAGATGTACAGCGTGGTCCAGGCGCCGGCCACGATGCCCGGGTCGAAGAGGTAGTCGGGGATCACGCTGTAGTTGATCTTCGCGTTGGAGAACGCGATCCCGATCAGCACCACGAGGCCCACGACCACCACGCCGGCCACCCAGCGGCCGTAGTGGCGCACCGGGATGGCCTTGATCTGCTCGGGCGGGACCGAGGGCGCGGGTGGCGGGACCTGGTCGGCAATGTCAGTCACGGTGACTGCCTTTCGACGTCGCGTGGATCAGGAGCCGCCGTTGATCTTGGCCTCGGTCACCGCGCCGTCCGTGACGTTCCACTTCTGCAGGATCTTGGTGTACTCGCCGTTCTTCATGATCGCCGCGAGGGCGGCCTGGAGGGCGTCGCGCAGCTGGGTGTTCGACTTGCTGACGGCGATGCCGTACGGACCCGCCTCGATCTGGTCGCCGACGACCTCGAAGTCCTTGCCGCCGCTGGAGGTCTTCGCGTTGTACGCCGCCACCGGGAAGTCGTTCAGGTCGGCGACGGACGCGCCCTGCTTCAGGCGGAGCAGCGCCTCGGGGTCGGTGTCGAAGGTCTGCAGGCTGATGGCCTTCTTGCCGTCGGTCGTGCACTTCTTGCTCTGCGTCTTGGCGATGCCCTCGGACGTGGTGCCCTTCTGCAGGGCCACGACCTTGCCGCACAGGTCGTCCAGCGACTTGATGCCCTTCGGGTTGCCCTTCTGGACGAGGATCGACGTACCGGCGGTGAAGTAGTCGACGAAGTCGACACCGTCGCCGACCTTCTTGCCGGTGTCGGAGTCCACGCCGTCCTGGCGGGCCTTGGTGTCGTTCATCGCCGACATGAGCACCTGGAAGCGCTTGGCCTGGAGGCCCACGATCAGGTTGTCGAACTTGCCGTTCTGGAACTCGAACTTCACGCCGAGCTGCTTGCCGAGCGCGTCCGCGATGTCCGGGTCGATGCCGACGGCCTTGCCGCTCTCCATGTATTCGACCGGCGGGTAGGCGATGTCCGAGCCGACCTCGATGACACCCGACTTGCGGATGTCGGCGGGGAGCTTGCTCGCGAGCGGCGCCGAGGAGGACGACGACGAGTCCGAGCTGTCGCTGCTCTTGTCCGTCTGGTCGCCACAGCCGGCGAGCAGCAGGGTGGAGGCGACCGCGATCGCACCGACCGCTGCCAGCCGGGTGTGCGGGGCGGTGGTACGACGGGTGAAGCGTGCGGTCATGGTGGGTTCCTCCGGCGGATGGATGGCGGTGCCGACGGGTCGACGAGAACACACACCTTCGGGTGTCGCGACCTCGTGTGATTAGGGCATCTTGCCATTCGGACTGAACCATTCAGGGGACCAGGCATGTCAAAATCGGATAACGGGTGACCCCCTAATCGCATCAGGTCGGTACATCGAGACGCCCTGATCACGGACCATCTGCTGGAATCACTCGTTCCGGCCGGAGGATCTTCGGCGTGTCTCACGATGTGATCGATCGGCGTTCCGCCGTCGCTCCGCCGTCGTTCCGCCGTCCCTCCGCCCTCGGCGGCTGAGATGTGACCTTGCGCCTATTGGACTCGTCCTCGGTGCCGTCCGTCCGGTAAGAAGGTTCTTTACACCCCTCATCCGGGGCTCAGGGCGCGTGTGCGGCGCGCCCGTCGCGCAGGTGCTCGTACGCATCAACTCTCTGGGCCCTGCGCGGTGCCCGCCCACCCCTCACCAGGGAGTGGCCACCCTCAAAATCAATGAAGACCTAAGGGGTAAGACAAAGTGGCAGCGGAGATCGTCAATCCTCGCAGCGACAGCAGTACGGATCAGGACGGCGGGGCCGAGCCCCTCGATTCCTTCGATCCGGCGTTCGCGCTGCACCGCGGCGGCAAGATGGCCGTGCAGGCCACCGTGCCGATCCGCGACAAGGACGACCTGTCCCTCGCGTACACACCCGGCGTCGCGCGCGTGTGCACCGCGATCGCCGAGCAGCCGGAACTCGTCCACGACTACACATGGAAGTCGTCCGTGGTCGCGGTCGTGACCGACGGTACGGCGGTGCTCGGACTCGGCGACATCGGTCCCGAGGCCTCCCTCCCGGTCATGGAGGGCAAAGCGATCCTGTTCAAGCAGTTCGGCGGCGTGGACGCGGTGCCGATCGCGCTGGACTGCACCGGCGTCGACGAGATCATCGAGACCGTCGTGCGGCTCGCGCCCTCCTTCGGGGGCGTCAACCTGGAGGACATCTCGGCGCCGCGCTGCTTCGAGATCGAGCGCAGGCTCCAGGAGCGGCTCGACATTCCCGTCTTCCACGACGACCAGCACGGTACGGCGATCGTGACGCTGGCGGCGCTGCGGAACGCGGCGAAGCTGACCGGGCGGGAGCTGGGCGAGCTGCGGGCCGTCATCTCCGGCGCGGGCGCGGCCGGCGTGGCCATCGCCAAGTTCCTGCTGGAGGCGGGGCTCGGTGACGTGGCCGTCGCGGACCGCAAGGGCATCGTCTCGCGCGACCGGGACGACCTCACGCCGGTCAAGCGGGAACTGGCCGAGCTGACCAACAAGGCGGGACTCTCCGGGACGCTGGAAGCGGCGCTGGAAGGTGCCGACGTCTTCATCGGAGTCTCCGGCGGTACGGTGCCGGAGCCTGCCGTGGCTTCCATGGCCGAGGGCGCCTTCGTCTTCGCCATGGCCAACCCGGATCCCGAGGTGCACCCCGATGTGGCGCACAAGTACGCGGCGGTCGTCGCCACGGGGCGGTCCGACTTCCCGAACCAGATCAACAACGTGCTGG
>NZ_JAENRY010000016.1 GCF_016612545.1 Streptomyces sp. MBT65
CCCTGTGCTCGAACGGCACGGTGGGGCGGGCGGGGTCCGGGGCCTCCCAGGCGGGCATCCCGTGCTCGGGGACGACGTGCGTGGGCCGGAAGCCGGGGGTGGTCGTCATCGTGGCGCCCTATTTCCGCATCACTGCGGGTTCGTGCCGCCGCAGCAGCCGGGACACCAGGAAGCCGAACAGCAGCGACAGCACGACCAGCATGCCCATGTTGACCAGCCACACCCCGGCCGAATGCCGGAACATCGGATCGCCGGTCAGCTCGCCCGGCACGATCCGGGACAGCCCGATGGTGCCGGCCATCCCGCCGAGCGCCCAGCGCGAGGGCACCAGCCAGGAGAGCTGTTCCAGGCCGGGGACGCCGTGCAGTTTCAACAGGGCGCCGCAGAAGACCACTTGGACGATGGCGAGCAGCACGAGCAGCGGCATCGTCACCTCCTCCTTGCGCACCATCGCGGAGACCAGCAGCCCGAGCATCATCGCGGTGAAGGCCAACAGGGCGACGGCCACGGTGATTTCGATCAGCGGTGGCATCAACACCCCTTTCCCCCTCGGTGCGTTGAGGTCGACGCCGAACAGTCCGACCAGGGTGAGCACCACGGCCTGCGCCACGGTGATCGCGCCCAGGACGACGACCTTGGAGAGCAGATACGCCGATCTGGAGAGGCCTACGGCTCGCTCGCGCCGGTAGATCGCGCGTTCCTTGACGAGTTCGCGCACGGCGTTGGCCGCGCCGGTGAGGACTCCGCCGACGCACAGGATGAGCAGCGCGTTCATCGCGGTCTCCCGGGTCAGTTCGCTCCCGGCGAGCGCGCGGGCCATCGCGCCCATGACGAACGGCAGCGCGATCATGATGACGAGGAAGGTCCGGTCGGCGGCGAGAGCCGCGGTGTAGCGGCGGACCAGGGTGCCGAGCTGGGCACCACGGCTGCGGGGCCGGGGCGGCGGGGCGACGGCGACCGGTCCGGCGCCGAGCTGGTGGGGCTGCGCGGTGGAGTTCCGGATGTACTGACGCTGGAAGGGCGATTCCGCGAACTCCCTTGCCCAGTCCCGCTCCTGGTCCCGCTCGAAGGCCTCGAAGGCCTCCGGCCAGTGCTCGAACCCGAAGAAGGCGAGGGCGTCGTCGGGCGGCCCGTAGTAGGCGACCTTGCCGCCGGGCGCGAGCACCAGGAGCCGGTCGCACACGTCGAGGCTGAGGACGCTGTGGGTGACGACGATGACGGTCCGTCCGTCGTCGGCGAGGCCACGCAGCATGTGCATCACCGAGCGGTCCATGCCGGGGTCGAGGCCTGAGGTCGGCTCGTCCAGGAAGAGCAGCGAGGGCTTGGTCAGCAGTTCCAGGGCGACGCTGACCCGCTTGCGCTGGCCGCCGGAGAGGCTGTGCACGGGCTGCGCCGCACGTTGTTCCAGACCGAGTTCACGGATGACCTCGTCGACCCGGGCCTGCCGTTCGGCCTTGGCGGTGTCCTGCGGGAAGCGCAGTTCGGCGGCGTAGGACAGGGCGCTGTGCACGGTCAGTTGGGCGTGCAGGATGTCGTCCTGCGGGACCAGGCCGATGCGCTGGCGCAGTTCGGCGTAGTCGCGGTAGAGGTCGCGGCCGTCGTAGAGGACGGTGCCGCGGTCGGCGGGGCGCTGGCCGGTGAGCGCGTTGAGGAGGGTGGACTTGCCGGCGCCGCTGGGTCCGACGACGGCGAGCAGGCATTTCTCGCCGACCGGGAACGACACCTGGTCGAGGAGGACCTTCCGGCCGTGGTCGACGACGACGGTGAGGTCCTGTACGTCGAGGGAGACCTCGCCGGTGTCGACGTACTCCTGCAACTGGTCGCCGACGAGACAGAACGCGGAGTGCCCGATGCCGACGATGTCACCCGGCCCGATCGGGGCGCGGGCGACCGGCTGGCCGTTGAGGTAGGTGCCGTTGTGACTGCCGAGGTCGACGATCTCGTACGTCCCGTCGGGCATCGCTCGCAGCTCGGCGTGGCGGCGGGAGACGATCAGGTCGTCGACGACGAGGTCGTTGTCGGCGGCCCGGCCGATGCGGACCGTGCGGGTGGGCAGCGGTCGTACGGTGGTCGGCTGCCGGAAGGTGCCCGTGAAGGCGGGCATGGACACCGCGGAGGGGCGTTCCGGGGCGGGGGCCGGGCGGTCGGCCAGGGTGACGCACGGGCCGTCGGCCGCGCTGCCGAAGCGGATCACGCTGCCGGGGCCCACGCCCCACGCCTGGACGCGGCGGCCGTCGGCGTAGGTGCCGTTCGTGCTGTGCTCGTCCTCCAGCGTCCAGTGGTCGGCCTCGGGGCGCAGGACCGCGTGGTGCCAGGAGACCCGGGCGTCGTCGATGACGATGTCGCTCAGCGGATCGCGTCCTACGTGGTAGTCGCGGCTCGGGGTCATGACCGTGGAGCCCGACTCCGTCTCCAGGAGGAGTTCGGGCGCGGTCGGCACCTTCGGCCGCTCTGACATGCCTCGAATTCTACCGATTCGTCTCCTCGTGCGCCCGGCCAGCGGTCAGGGGTGGGCGAGGGACGACTTGTGTCAGGCGACGGGGACGACGAGTGCGGGAACGGTCCGCTGCATCCGGAGGGCGTCGACCGACTCGGCGAGCAGCTCGTACTCGGTGGTCTCGTCGCTGATGGCGATCTGCACCAGCCGCCCGGCCGCCAACTCGTAGGCGACCTGCTCCTGTTGACCGACGTCACGGGACCAGGTGCGTAACGCCTTGGGTACGTCGGGTGCCGTGTCCGCGACCGGTACCAGCGCACCCCGGGGGAAGCGCGGGTTCTCCGGTTGCGGGTCGAGCCGGTCGGCCATCCACACCGCGCGGTCCCGTAACCACCACAGCGCGAGTGCCAGGGTGGGAGCACGGTAGGTTCCCAGGGGCACCCCGACGCGCTGTCCGCCGCAGGTACCGTACGCGGTGACATGGCACAGGAATTCGTCGTGCACGATCACTCCCCCGTCGCGTGTCTCGAATGCCGGTCGGGCCTCGCTTTCCATGCGGCTCTGGCTGGCGGCTCGGGTGGCTCAGGTGGTGCGCACGATGGCGGATTCGCATCGTGAAGTGATGCCCTAGCAGACGAGTATGTTCACTCCCGAAACACTGTCACCACGACTTTTTAGCCACTCTCTTGGCATATTCACAGCCTCTATTGGCCGAAAAGCTTCGGCACCCTTTTGGGAGCCCCTTTTGCGGTGGTTTCCCGCCGTCATTACCCGAGGGGTAATCGACGCTTCGTACGGTCCCCGGCAGGGTGGAGGCACCGGGTCGGCAGCAATCGAGATCCGGATCCCGCCCCGCACGAACGACCTCACCGGAGGCTGATTCACCATGTCCGCGAACACCGACCGATACGAGAACGCCGTCGCCCGCTACTTCGAGGCCTGGAACGCGGACGGGCCGGAGGCGCTGGCGAAGGCGGTCGCCGCCGCCTGGTCCGTCGAGGGTACGTACACCGACCCGCTGGCGGCGGTCTCCGGGCACACGGAGATCGCCGGGCTGATCGCCGGGGCGCACGAGCAGTTCCCCGGCTTCGCCTTCCGCCCGCTCGGCGCCGTCGACGGGCACCACGACACCGCTCGCTTCGCCTGGGAATTGGTGAACGAGAGCGACGGCTCGGCGCCCGTCGCCGGTTTCGACGTGATCACGCTGGACGGGGACGGTCGTATCCGATCCGTGCTCGGTTTTCTCGACCGGGTGCCCGCCGGAATCTGAAGGGCTCGGAGGACGGCTCAACTCCTGGCCAGGGCTTCCTCGCGATATCGTCGCGGCGCCACCCCGACCGCCCGTTTGAAGGCATTGCTGAAGGCGCTCTCGGAGGTGTAGCCGACGGACCGGGCGAGCGTGCCGACCGGTGCGGTGTCCTGGCGGAGGGCCCGGGCCGCCAGGTTCATGCGCCAGTTCAGCAGATACGTCAGGGGCGGCACTCCGGCCGCCTCCTTGAACCGTACGGCGAACGTGGTGCGGGACATCGCGGCGGCCCGGGCCAGCTCCGCCAACTGCCAGGGGTGGGCCGGGTCGCCGTGCATCAGGCGCAGGGCGGGGGCGAGCCGGTCGTCGGCGAGGGCGCGCAGCCAGCCGGGCGGCAGCCCGTCCGCGTCGGTCAGACAGACCCGCAGCACCTGCACGAACATGAGCTGCGCGAGCTGGGCCGTGACGAACTCGACGCCGGCCCGGCGTGTGCGCATCTCGGCCGCCAACTGCCCGATGAGCCACCGCAGTACACCGGCCTCGGCCGAGTCGGCCCGCACGTGCACGAGCTCCGGCAGCGCCCGGCGCAGCAGGTCGCCGCGGTCGCGGCTGAGGTCGATGTGCCCGGACACGCAGGCCACGTCCACCGCGTCGCCCTGCCCGAGCCGCCCCATCCGGGTCTCCGGGTCCATGACGACGTCGTCGGAGTCGGTCGGCTCGACACCGGGCCGGCTGCACAGCGTGTACGGCTGCCCGCCGTCGGAGATCACGACGTCCCCCTCGGCGAGCCGCAGCGGCTCACCGCTGTCGTCCCGGACCAGCACACAGCCGCCCTGAACCACGGCGTTGACCTTCAGCCGGTCGCGTCCGCGCAGTTGGACGGCCCAGTCGCCGCCGGCCGTGAACCCGCCGGAGAACACACTGCGGGCGAGGGCGTCGGACAGGGGATCCACGGCCATGCTCGAACTATCACGCAAGTTATGCGGATTCTCAAGTATTCATCGTACGGATCCATCGACCTACGGTGGTCTCACCAGCTCAAGCTGACGAGGAGAGAGCAGACATGACCACCACCGCACAGCAGCCCCTGAACTCCGGCTTCGGCGCCGCGTCCACCGCCGAGGAGGTGATCAAGGGCATCGACCTGACCGGCAAGGTCGCGATCGTCACCGGCGGCTACTCCGGCATCGGCCTGGAGACGGCCCGGGTGCTGCACGCGGCCGGCGCACGGATCGTCGTACCCGCGAGGGACGTGGAGCGGGCCAGGACGGCGCTCGCGGTCCTCCCCGGAACCGAGGTCGAGCACCTGGACCTGCTGGACCCGGCGTCGATCGACACCTTCGCGGAGAAGTTCCTGGCCTCCGGGCGTCCGCTGCACCTGCTGGTGAACAACGCCGGGATCATGGCGACCCCGCTGGCGCGGGACGCTCGCGGCTACGAGTCGCAGTTCGCCGCCAACCACCTCGGCCACTTCCAGCTGACCACCCGCCTGTGGCCCGCGCTGGTCGCGGCGGGCGGCGCGCGGGTCGTCGTCCTGTCGTCGCGGGGCATCCGGTTCGCCGGCGTCGACTTCGACGACCTGAACTTCCAGCACCGGACCTACGAGCCTTTCCTCGCGTACGGCCAGTCGAAGACGGCCAACGCCCTGTTCGCCGTCGAGGTGGACCGGCGCGGCCGGGCCGAGGGCATCCGGGCGTTCGCGGTGCACCCGGGCCTGATCGTCGACACCGGCCTGGTCAAGCACCTCGACCCGGCAGCGCTCCAGGCCGCGGGCGCGCTCGACGCCGAGGGCAAGCCCATCCGTGACCCCGAGCGCCAGATGAAGACCGTGCAGCAGGGCGCGGCCACCAGCGTCTGGTGCGCGACCAGCCCGCAGCTCGACGGTCTCGGCGGGGTCTACTGCGAGAACGTCGACATCAGCCCGCTGCTCGCCCCCGAGGACGAGGCCGCCTGGGCCGGCGGGGACACCACCCCTGGGGTGCTGTCCCGCGCCGTGGACCCGGAGGCGGCGGCCCGTCTCTGGGAGGTCAGCGAGCGGCTCACTGCCTGACGGCCGTGAGGTGCCCTACGGCTTGATGATCGCGTCGATACGGGCCAGCTCGTCGGCGTCGAAGTCCAGGTTGCGGGTGGCCGCGACGCTGTCCTCGATCTGCTGCGGGCTGCTCGCGCCGACCAGGGCCGAGGTGACCCGGCCGCCGCGCAGCACCCAGGCGAGGGCGAGCTGGGCGAGGGTCTGACCGCGTCCCTTGGCGATGTCGTCGAGGGCGCGCAGCTGCCCCACCAGGTCCTCGGTGACGGCGTCGGAGTTCAGGAACGGGCTGTCGCTCGCCGCCCGCGAACCCTCCGGGATGCCGTCGAGGTAGCGGGCGCTGAGCAGCCCCTGCTCCAGCGGGGAGAAGACGATGGAACCGACCTGCAACTCGTCGAGGGCGTCGAGCAGACCCTCGTCCTCGGGGCGGCGGTCGAGCATCGAGTATCGCGGCTGGTGGATGAGGAGCGGGGTGCCCAGCTCGCCCAGGATGCGGGCGGCCTCCCGGGTCTGCTCCGCCGAGTAGTTGGAGATGCCGACGTAGAGCGCCTTGCCCTGCTGGACCGCCGAGTGCAGGGCGCCCATCGTCTCCTCCAGAGGAGTCTCCGGGTCGGGGCGGTGCGAGTAGAAGATGTCGACGTAGTCCAGGCCCATGCGCGTGAGGCTCTGGTCCAGCGAGGACAGCACGTACTTGCGCGAACCCCACTCGCCGTAGGGGCCGGGCCACATCAGATAGCCGGCCTTGGTGGAGATCACCAGTTCGTCGCGGTACGACCCGAAGTCCGCCTTCAGCGCCTCGCCGAGGGCGGACTCGGCGGCGCCGGGCGGCGGGCCGTAGTTGTTCGCGAGGTCGAAGTGGGTGACGCCGAGGTCGAAGGCGCGGCGCAGGATGGCGCGCTGGGTGTCGACCGGGCGGTCGGGCCCGAAGTTGTGCCACAGGCCGAGCGAGATCGCGGGGAGTTTCAGACCGCTGCGGCCGGTGCGCCGGTAGGGCAGGTCCGCGTAGCGGTCGGGGTGTGCGGTGTACAACGCGACTCCAGAGGGGTTGGCACACGGGATACCGGTTCCAGGGAACCGTCGCCCACTCTGTCCGACCTGCGGGCAGTGGTCCAACAGAAGAATCCGATGGAATTCAGCGGTTACGCTTCTCAATCATGGAGCTGCGTCATCTTCAGCATTTCATCGCCGTCGCCGAGGACCACCACTTCACCCGGGCGGCCGAGCGGTTGATGGTCTCCCAGTCCGGTCTTTCGGCCTCGATCCGCGCCTTGGAGCGGGAGTTGCAGACCCCGCTGTTCGTGCGCACCACCCGCCGGGTCACGCTCACCGAGGCCGGCCGGGCGCTGCTCGGCGAGGCTGAGCGCATTCTGGCGCAGGTGCGGTCGGCGCACGAGGCGGTGGCCGCGGTGCAGGGCGTGCTGCGCGGCACGCTCGCGCTGGGCACCGAGCAGTGCATCGCCGGGGTGCATGTGGCGGGACTGCTCGCCACGTTCCGGCGCCGGCACCCGGATGTGGAGATCCGGCTGCGGCAGGCGGGTTCCGGGGCGCTGGCTGAGGAGGTCGCGGCCGGACGGCTCGACCTGGCCTTCGCCTACCGCACCCAGGCGGACACCGACCAGTTGCGCTCGGTGTCGATCACCAGTGAGCCGATGACCGTGCTGTGCCATCCCAGCCACCGGCTCGCGCGGACCGGTGCGGCGGTGACTCCGGACGACCTCGGCGGCGAGGTCTTCGTCGACTTCCACCCGGACTGGGCCTCGCGCCGCACCACCGACGCCGTCTTCGCCGCGGCGGGCGTACGCCGGACCGTCGCACTGGAGGTCAACGACGTGCACAGCCTCCTCGACCTGGTCGACGAGAACCTCGGTGTCGCGGTGGTCCCCCAGCACTTCCGGCACAAGCGCGAGTCCCTCACCGCGCTCCCCCTCAAGGGGACCGGTGAGGAGGTCTACGAGACGGTGGCCCTGCTGCCGCCCCCGCAGGCCACCAGTCCGGCGGCAAGGGCGCTCATGACCCTCCTGGAAACCGGGACTCCGGCCGCATGAGCGAGGGCGATGCGCGAAGGTGGTCGTATGCATGCCAACGACATCCTCATTGACGCGTTCGGCCGCGTCCAGGAAGAAGTCCATGCCGCCCTCGACGGCCTGACCCCGGACCAACTGCACGCGCGCGTGGCCGCCGACGCCAACTCCATCGCCTGGCTGGTCTGGCACCTCACCCGTATCCAGGACGACCATGTCGCCGACGCCTCCGGCCTCGACCAGGTGTGGCTCACCCAGGGCTGGGAGAAGCGCTTCGGACTCGATCTGCCGCCCCGGGACCACGGATACGGTCACACCTCCGAGCAGGTCGGCAAGGTGCGCGTCGAGTCGGCCGGGCAGCTGACCGGGTACTACGACGCCGTGCACGACCAGACGCTCGCGTATCTGCGCGGGCTGGTCCCCGAGGACTACGAGCGGATCGTGGACGAGCGCTGGGACCCGCCGGTCAGTCTGGGCGTACGGCTGGTCAGCGTCCTGTCCGACGACCTGGAGCACGTCGGACAGGCCCAGTACGTGCGGGGGCTGCTTCAGAGCGCGGAGGCGTAACCCGGCAGGACGACGTCCTCGATGAGGGCCTTGCGCTCGTCGTACGGGATGAACGCGCTCTTGAGGGCGTTCACCGTGACCGTGCGCAGGTCCTCGACCGTCCAGCCCGCCTCCTCGACCAGGAGGGACATCTCGCGCGTCATCGTCGTACCGGAGACCAGTCGGTTGTCGGTGTTGAGGGTGACGCGGAAGCCGAGGTCCTTCAGGGCGGTGATCGGGTGCTCGGCGATCGAAGTGGCCGCGCCCGTCTGGAGGTTGGAGGTCGGGCACATCTCCAGGGCGATCCGGCGGTCCCGGACCCAGCCCGCGAGGCGGCCGAGCTTGCCGTCGACGATGTCCTCGGTGATGCGGACGCCGTGCCCGATGCGCTGGGCGCCGCACACCTGGAGCGCCTGGTGGATGCTGGGCAGGCCGTGCGCCTCGCCGGCGTGGATGGTGAACGGGACGCTCTCGCGGCGCAGGTGCTCGAAGGCGGCGAGGTGGTCGGCGGGCGGGAAGCCGTCCTCGGCACCGGCGATGTCGAAGCCGACGACACCCGCGTCCCGGAAGGCCACCGCGAGGTCGGCGGCCTCGCCGACCCGGTCGAACATCCGCATCCCGCACAGCAGCGTCCGCACCTGGACCGGCGTCCCCGCCGCCGCGGCCTTGGCCATACCGGCCGCGAGCCCCTCCTGCACGGTCTCGACGACCTCGCTCATCGTGAGGTCGCCGTCGGTGTTCAGCTCGGGGGCGTAACGCACCTCTCCGTAGACGACTCCGTCGGCGGCCAGGTCGAGGACGTACTCCTCGGCGGCACGCAGCAGGCCCTCGCGGTTCTGCAGCACGGCGAGGGTGTGCTCGAAGGTGGCGATGTAGCGCACCAGGTCACCGGAGTTGGCGGCGTCGAAGTACCAGGCGGCCAGTTCGTCCGGGTCGGTGGTGGGCAGGGTGTGCCCGACCGCTTCCGCGAGTTCCACCACGGTGGCGGGGCGCAGGCCGCCGTCGAGGTGGTCGTGCAGCACGGCCTTGGGGAGCCGGCGGAGAGCGTCGATGTCTATGCGCGTAGATGACATGTGCGGTCGTTCCTCGGTCGTCGTTCGGTGAGCGGAGTGGGGCGGCCCGGGCGAGGCGGGCACTACGGGAGATCAGCCGGCGGGCTGGAGCAGGTCCCAGCAGTTGCCGTACAGGTCCTGGAAGACGGCGACGGAACCGTACGGCTCGTGGCGCGGCTCCTCCAGGAAGGTCACGCCCGCCGCGAGCATGCGGGCGTGGTCGCGGGCGAAGTCGTCGGTGTGCAGGAAGAACCCGACCCGGCCGCCGGTCTGGTCACCGACCCGGCCGCGCTGGTCCTCGCCCTTGGCGCGGGCGAGCAGCAGTCCGGCAGCGGAGCCGTCCGCACCGGGAGGCGCGACGACGACCCAGCGGGAACCGTCGGGACGGGCCGCGTCCTCGACGAGCCGGAAGCCGAGGGCTTCGGTGTAGAAGCGGATCGCCTCGTCGTAGTCGTCGACGACGAGGGTGACCAGGGCGATACGGCTCATCGGGGGCTTCTCCGTGCGGGTTCCGGTCGAGGGGATTGACGGGTGAGGTTATACGTAAAACTAGCCGTGCGCCAGTCGCATTCACGAGCCCCGCACACACGACCCGCCGGGTCCCCGGACTCCCCCGCGCGGACCGTCACCCCTCACCGGACTCGAGCAGGTCACGCAGCACCCGCTCGTCGTCAGGGCTGAGCTGGGCGACGAATCGGGCGAGTACCGTCTCCCGGTCGCCGTCCCGGTCGAGTTCCGTGTGCATACGGCGGGCCGTGAGCCCCTGCGCGTCCTGCACCGGGAAGTAGGCGTAGCCGCGGCCCTGACGCCGGCGCTGCACGACGCCCTTGTCGTGCAGCCGGGTCAGGATCGTCGTCACCGTGGTGCGGGCCAGGCCCGCACTGAGGCTCAGCTGCACCTCCCCGGGGGTCTGCGGATCGCCGGCGGCCCAGAGGGCGGCCATGACGGTGGCCTCCAGCTCACCCGCCGGCCGGCGTTCGTCCTTCGCGTCGGACATGGGAACGATCCTCACCCCGTCTTCGTCTATATTTCAGTAGACCGTCTACAGAATTGTAGTCACTCGGGTGCTGTCTCGTCACCGCGCCCGTGTGCCCGTCTCCGCCCGCCCATTATGAAAGAACCGTCGCCGATGGCTGCTGCGGAAGGTGGCCGCCGGACGGATGGTCCGTACCGGACAGCCGACGGAGGGGCCGGAGCACCCGCGGACGCGGTCGTGACAGGCAGGAGATCGCGTCGGGACCCGCCCCGGGGACGCCCCGTCCCGCACCGCCGTACAGGAGTTGAGCGCCATGTCCTCCGAGCTGTCGAAGTCGACCGGAGCCCCGGCCCGTCAGGACGTCACCTTCCCCAGTGCCGGGGCACCGCCCACGGCTATCTCGCGCTGCCGCCGTCCGGGAGCGGTCCGGGTGTGATCGTCATCCAGGAGTGGTGGGGCCTGACCGACCACATCGCCGACGTGGCCGACCGGCTCGCCCAGGAGGGCTTCGTCGCCTTCGCCCCCGACCTCTACGGCGGGAACGTGGCGCACGAGAGCGACGAGGCGCTGCGCATGATGCTGGCCCTCCCGGTCGCCCGCGGAGTCGAGCTGCTCTCCGGCGCGGTCGACCACCTCCTCTCCCTGCCCGAGGTCACCTCGGACAGGGTCGGCGCGGTCGGCTTATGCATGGGCGGCGGCTTCGCCCTGTACCTCGCCGCGGCCGACCCGCGGGTGAGCGCGGCGGTGCCGTTCTACGGCGTGATCCAGGGTGAACTGCCGGACTACTCCGGCCTGAAGGCACAGATCCTCCGCCACTACTGCGAGTTGGACGAGAGCATCCCGGGCGCGGGGCTCGACGCGCCGCGCGAGCACATCCAGGAGCAGTCCGGCATCACCGCGGACCTGCGCCTCCACCCGGCGAACCACGCCTTCTTCAACGACGGCCGCCCGGTGTACGGCGCCAACTCCGCCACCCGCGCCTGGGGGAGCACGGTGCCGTTCCTGCACGAGCAACTGGGCTGACGCTCCGCCGTCCTCGGGCCGGAGTCCTACGACCCTGGCCCGAGGTGTCGGAGGGGCGGCGCCGGTACCGTCCCGGCCATGAAGATCACCGTGCCGCCCCGCGGCCCCGAAGAGCGCCGGCGTGACGTACTGGCAAGGCTGGAGCGGGAGTCGGACATCTGGGTGGCCTCGGCGGACCCCGACGGGCTGCCCTGTCTGGTCCCGCTGTGGTTCGTCTGGGACGGGGAGTGCATCTGGCTGTCCACCCGGCCCACGAACCCCACGGGCCGCAATCTCGGCACCGGGCGGCGGACCCGGCTCGCCTTCGCCGACACCCGGGACGTCGTGCTGATCGACGGCGAGACGACCGCCTTCACCGACCGGGACGTCCCGGCTGCCGCGGCCGGGTCCTTCCGCGCGAAGTACGGCTGGGATCCCCGCGAGGACCGCGCGCCCTACTCCTTCTTCCGCGTACGGCCGCTGGCCGTCCAGGCCTGGCACGAGCAACGCGAGCTGCCCCAACGCCATCTGATGCGGGACGGCACCTGGCTGGTGTGAGCCCCGCCCTCGCTCAACCCGCCTGCCGGTGCAGCTCGTTGAGCCGGGACAGTTCGTCCTCCGTGAGCCGGATCGCGCCCGTGGCCACGTTCTCGGCGAGGTGGTCGGGGTTGCCCGTGCCGGGGATGGCGAGGACGTGCGGGCCCTGGGCGAGGGACCAGGCGAGCCGGAGCTGGGCGGGGCTGACCCCATGGGCGTCCGCGATGGCCAGCACCTCCTCGTCGTGGGCGGTGGTGGCGCCCTGCGGCCCCGCCGCTCCCGCGATGGCGAAGAACGGGACGAAGGCGATGCCCTGTTCCCCGCAGATCCGCAGCATGTCGTCGGTCTCGGGGCTGGACGAGTCGAGCCCGAAGCGATTCTGCACACTCACCACCGGCGCGATCTCCTGCGCCTCGGCCAGATGTCTCGGCTCGACGTCGGAGATCGCGAGGTGCCGGACCAGCCCCTCCTCCTGGAGTTCGGCGAGCGCGCCGAAGTGCTCGGCGATCGAGTCCTGCCGCATCCGGCGCAGATAGACCACGTCGAGATGGTCGCGCCCGAGCTGGCGCAGGTTCTCCTCGACATGGCCCCGCAGGTCGTCGGGGCGGGCCGAACTGCCCCACTCCCCCGAGTAGTTGCGGAAGGGGCCGACCTTGGTGGCGATCACGAGGTCGTCCGCGTAGGGGACGAGCGCGGAGTTGATGAGTTCGTTGGCCGACCGCAGGGACGAGAAGTAGAACGCGGCCGTGTCGATGTGGTTCACACCGAGCTCGATCGCCCTGCGCAGCACGGCGATCGACCGCTCGCGGTCGCTCGGCGTCCCGAGGTGGAAGGCTGCGCTGCCCGTCAGCCGCATCGCACCGAAGCCGATGCGGTTGACGGTCAGGTCGCCGAGTTTCCAGGTGCCCGCGGCGGCCGCGGTGATCTTCTCCGAAGTCATCAGCGGAGTTTCGCACACACTCACGGCACGGCCGCGCGCACTTTACGGATACGTGTAGCTGTTCAGGGAGTTGACGGCGGAGGCCGGGTCACCGAGGTCATAGCGGTCCACGGCAAGGAAGTTGGGCTTCTTGCGGGCGGCCGGCTGGCAGAACCGCTGGGCCCGGTCGAGGACCTTCGTGTTGTCGGTCTGCGCCGTCCCGGCGATCGTGGCGTCACGGAAGTGGTTCATGACGAACAGCGGGCGGAACCCCGCATACGTCTGGGTCAGCGGGACGTTGAGGTCGCTGCCGTACCAGCGGCTGTAGCAGGACCAGTCGGAGGTGCCGGCGCCGGAGCCCATGGACCAGTAGTTCTCGACGGTCCACTCGCGCTGGTACATCACGCCGAAGCTGTCCCGGGTCAGTCCGGCGGACTCGTCGGAGGCCCGGCTGTGGTCGGTGAAGATCAGCAGACGCTGGTTCGCGGCGATCAGGTCGGCCATCTTCGGCCAGCCGTTCTGCTTCACACCGGTCCGGTCGGGGCGGTACAGCACGTCGTACAGGCCGTTGACACGGGCGAGTTCGCTGCGCAGGACGCCCGGGTCGACGTAGTCCTCCAGGAAGACGGTGACGAACTGGTCGGGGTGCGCCTTGAGGAAGTCGACCATGCGCTGGAGGTCGACGTTCAGGGCGACGGGCTTGCCGACCAGGGTGCAGCTGTCGTGGCAGAGGATCGCGCCGTCGGAGGTCTGGTGGAGGTCCAGCATGAACCCCCGTACACCGTCGGAGAGTTGCTGGTTGATGCCCCGGGACTGGTTCGGGAAGAAGTTCACGAAGGGCGGGGCGAAACCGCCGTCGACCCCGTTGGCGTAGGCGTTGTGCGCGGTGAGGAACGTGACCTGGTCCAGGGTGCGTTGGTCCTGGGCGGGGATCGGCCTGGTGGGTGAGGTGATCGGCGTGAGGTACCACGTAGCAAGGCCGCCGGAGGAGCCGATGGCCAACTGGGCCGGGTAGTTGGCGCCGGAGGGCTTGGCACCCACGGTCAAGTAGGTGCCCGTTCCCGGGACTTGGAGCGTGTACTGGTCGCCGCCGATCGGCGTGATCTGCCAGGCCGCGTCGCCGCTCGTGCAGGCGACCGTCTTCGCTTGGCCGCCCGAGCGGCCGAGGCAGCTGCCGGCCGTGTCGGTGTTCTCCAGGACGTAGGAGGATCCGCTCGCCTTGAGGTTCCACTGCTGGTGGTCCTCGTTGCCCTTGGGGTTGTGCTGCTCCACCGCTCCCCCCTTGTCGGCCGCGTTGAGCCCGGTCGTGGCGCTCTGGACGTAGTAGGTGCCCGGAGCGGGGACCGCGTCGGCGGCTCCGGCCGGTGGAGCGACGATCGCCGCCGACAGCGCGGCGGCGACGGCGAGCAGGGCGTGGGGGGTTCGCATGGGTGCCCTTCGGTTCGAGTGTGGTCAGGCTCATGACACCGGAAAGGTGATCGGGCCACACCCAAGCGCCTCTGGTCTGAACCAGTCAAGAGGCGTGACCCGTCGGCGGGGTGAACGGCGAAGGACGGGCCCCGGTCAGCGTGATTTCCTCAACTCCCGCCAGGCCAAATGGTGATCGAGGAGGGTCTCCTCCAACGGCCGGTAGTCGATGCCCAGTTCCTTCACACCGCGCCGGTTGTCGACCGGGAAGCTGATCCCGAGGTGCTTGCGGATGTAGTCCTGGGTGAGCCCGAACGCCGGGCCCAGGACGCGCACCGGCCAGTGCGGGAGTCCGTGCCGGGGCAGCCGGTAATCGCGCGGGAGGCGCTCCCGCAGGGCACGTGACATGTCGAGGAAGGACGCCATCCGGGCGGCCGCGACGATGTAACGGCCGTGCGCGTCGGGGTTCTCCGCCGCCGCGATGTGCGCGTACGCGACGTCCCGCACATCGGCGACGGTGAAGCTGAAGTCGGGCGCCCCGTAGAAGAAGTAGCCCTTGAAGAGCTCGTCGAGGAGGAACAGGCTGCCGGAGTCGGAGGCCGGGGTCAGTGAAGGGCCCAGGATCAGGCCTGGGTTGACGGCGACCATGCGCCAGCGGTTCTGCGCCTGCGCGGCGTCCCACGCGGCGCGTTCGGCGACCGTCTTGGCGTAGTGGTAGGGGTTGTTCTCGACCGTGCTGGTGGTGTTGAAGTAGTCCTCGGAGAGGGTCCCGTCCCTCATCTCCCGTACGTCGACGTAGTCGCCGAAGATCGCGCCGACCGTCGAGGTGAACACCAACTTCTCGACGGTGGGCGTGCGTTCGACGCCGGCGAGGACGTTCCGGGTGCCGGTGAGCGCGGGCTCGACGACGTCCCGCTGGCCGTCCTTGATCCTCTCCGGCATCAGGAACGGCGAGGCCACGTGGAACACGACCCGGCAGCCGTCCATCCCCGCGTCGAAGGAGCCGGCCGCCAGCAGATCGGCCTCGAACAGCTCCAGTGCGCCCGGGAATTGGGCCTGCATGGCCCGCAGCGGCGCGACCTTCGCCGCGTTGCCGAGGGACCGCACGGTGGTGTGCACCCGGTAGCCGCGCTCCAGCAACTGCCGCACCAGATGGCTGCCGACGAACCCGCTGCCGCCCGTGACCAACACCGTCTCGCCGCCGACACTCATCCCTGGCTCCGATCACCCGTGGCATCCAGCGCGCACGCTACAACGGTGATCGGTCCCGGGTCAGCGCTTCGGCCGCCACGACCCTCAACTCGCCTCTCCTGTATAGGCGGCCGTCGTCCGGTCGGCCGCCTCGCGGGCCCGCGAATCGTCCTCGCCGCTCGCCACGTTCGCCGCGAACCATGCCTCACTGCTCGCCGTGACGAAGCGGCGGCCCTCCTCGGAGGCCAGCCAGGCCATGGCGTCCTCGGGCTTCACGGGACTCGTGCCCGACAGATTGCCGTCGAGCCCCAGGAGGATCGAGTCCCAGCCGACGCCCACCGCGCCGGGCCCGAACTCGGCCCACTTCGTGTCGTCGACGTGGGCGATGTGCTCCAACTCGAAGCGCGTCCCGTCGCCCTCGGGCGTCAACCGCAGCTCGATCCAACTGACTTCACCGCCGTACTCCCAGGTCGCGAAGAAGCCGTTGGGCGGATCGCAGCGCTCCACGGTGCCGCCCGCGTTGCCTTGCAGCTGGTACTTCCCGCCCGGTCGCAGTTCACCGGTGACCGGCAGGAACCAGCGCGGGATGCGCTCGGGGTTGGTGCAGGCGTCCCAGACGTCGGCGACGGGTGAGTCGTAGGTCTGGCCGATGGTGATCACTCGGGCCTCGCCGGCCTGGAATGCGCGGCGGCCGACCCTGCGGGTCACGGCGTTGATCTGATGGGTCACGTCGATCATGGGGTGCTCCTTGACTCGTCGGGGGTGTCGTCGTCCGCCTCACGAAGTCGGCGTTCACGCTTGCCCCGGGCCAACTCGGTTGCCAGGGCGTCCAGATGCGGAGTCCAGAAGCGACGGAACCGGTCGAGCCAGGCGTCGATGTCCCGCAGCGGCTCGGGGTCGACCGCGTACAGCCGGCGGGCACCCTCCGGCCGTACCGTCGCGAAACCGCTCTCCCGCAGCACCTTCAGATGCTGGGAGACCGCGGGCTGCGTGATCCCGAACTCCCGTCGGACGACCTCGCTGACCGTGCCGGCGGGCTGCTCGCCCTCGGCGAGCAGCTCCAGGATGCGGCGGCGCACAGGGTCTCCGAGCACATCGAAAGCGTGCATACGACCCAACATATCACCGGTCACTTATATAAGCGACCAGTGATACATGACGGCGACGGTCAGGCGAGCGGCTTCTCCAGCAGTGCCTTGCGGTGGCTGAACGTCTCGATCGAGTAGCGGCCGTGGTAGTTGCCCATGCCGCTCTCGCCGACGCCGCCGAAGGGCAGGTCGGAGACGGTGAGGTGGGCGAGCGGGAGGCCGTAGCCGACGGCGCCGGAGGAGGTCTCGGCGGCGATCCGGGCGCGGGTGTCGTCCGAGTCCGTGAAGACGTACAGGGCGAGGGGCTTGTCGCGGTCGTTGATGAAGTCGATGGCCGCGTCGAGGCCGGGGACGGTGACGATCGGCAGGATCGGGCCGAAGATCTCCTCCGCCATGACGGGCGCCTTCGGGTCCACGTCGGCGAGCACGGTCGGCGCGATGTACTTGTCCGCCCGGTCGCTGCGTCCGCCGACGACGACCCGGCCGGAGTCGAGCAGCCCGGAGAGCCGGTCGAAGTGGCGTTCGTTGACGATCCGGCCGTACTCGCCGGAGGTCTGCGGGTCGGCGCCGTAGACCTTCTCGACGGCGCTCGCCAGCAGGGGTTCGAGCGCGGCGGCGGTCTCCGGGTCGGTCAGCACATAGTCGGGGGCCACACAGGTCTGGCCGGCGTTGAGGAACTTGCCGCGCGCCAACCGGTCGGCCACGACGGCGAGATCGGCGTCGCTGTCGACGAACGCCGGTGATTTGCCGCCGAGTTCGAGGGCGACCGGGGTCAAGTGCTCGGCGGCGGCGCGCAGGACGATACGGCCGACGGCGCCGTTGCCGGTGTAGAAGATGTGGTCGAAGTGCTCGGCGAGCAGGGCCGTGGTCTCCGGGACGGCACCCTCGACGACGGCGACCGCGTCGGTGTCGAGGTACTCGGGCAGCAGCCGGGCGATGGCGGCGGAGGTGGCCGGGGCCAGCTCGCTGGGCTTGAGGACCACCGCGTTGCCCGAGGCCAGCGCGCCGACGACCGGGGTGAGCAGGAGCTGTACCGGATAGTTCCAGGGGGCGATCACGAGGACGACGCCGAGCGGGTCGTATTGCGTCCAGGCGGTCGCGTCCGTGCCGAGATGGGCCGGTACGGGGGCGGACTCGGGGCGCAGCCACGCGTCGAGGTGGTCGAGGGTGTGGTCGATCTCGCGGATCGTGAAGCCGATGTCGGTGCGCTGGGACTCGGCCGCGCTCTTGCCGAGGTCGGCGTGGAGGGCGGCGGCGAGGTCGTCGCCGTGCTCCGTGAGCAGGTCGCGCAGCCGGCGCAGCTGCGTGGTGCGCCACTCGACGGGCTTGGTGCGGCCGGTGCGGAAGGTGGCGCGCAGCCGGGCCACGATGTCGGCGGGCTGCTCGGGACTGGACTGGTTCACGGTGCCTCGCTGCTGGTGCGTGGGGGTTCTGGACGGTCAGGTGTATATAGCAACCATTCTTGCACCGGGAAAAATTCCGGTGCGCACATGGTCACCCTCCGCCTCGCGGCTGTCACATCCGTACGAGTTCCCGCCGACGGCGTTCCAGACAGCCGCGCTCCGCCGCGCTCTCGGTCCGGGCGATGGCCGCTTCGTACGCCCGCACCGCCTCGGTGTCGCGGCCCAGGCGCCGCAGCAGATCGGCGCGTACGGCGTGCAGGACGTGGTACTCGTCGAGGTCCAGCGCGTCCACGAGGTCGAGCGCCTTGCGCGGACCGTCGACCTCGGCGACGGCGACGGCCCGGTTCAGGGCGACGACCGGGCTCGGGGCGAGGGCCATGAGCTGGTCGTAGAGCTGGAGGATCTGTCCCCAGTCGGTCGCGTCCGCGCTCGGCGCGTCGCTGTGCACGGCGTTGATCGCGGCCTGGATCTGGTACGGCCCCGGGTTGTTCAGCCGCAGACACCGCCGGACGAGTGACTGGCCGTCGGCGATCAGTTCGGCGTCCCACCGGTCGCGGTCCTGTTCCGGCAGCGGCACCAGCTCGCCGTCCGGGCCCTGTCGTGCGGTCCGGCGCGACTCGCTGAGCAGCATCAGCGCGAGCAGGCCGGCCACCTCGGGTTCGTCCGGCATCAGCTCGGACAGCAGGCAGCCGAGGCGCAGGGCTTCGGCGCAGAGTTCGGGCGAGCCCGTGTAGCCCTCGTTGAAGATCAGGTAGACGACGGCCAGGACCCCCTTGAGCCGGTCGGGGAGGTCGGCGTCGCGCGGCACCCGGTACGGGATCCGCGCGTCCCTGATCTTGGCCTTGGCGCGGACGAGGCGTTGGGCCATCGTCGGCTCGGGCACCAGGAAGACGCGGGCGATCCGGGCGGTGGTGAGCCCGCCGAGCAGCCGCAGGGTGAGCGCGACCTGGGCCTGGACGGCGAGCGCGGGGTGGCAGCAGGTGAAGATCAGACGGAGCCGTTCGTCGCGCACGGGACCCTCCTCGGCGGGCGCGTCGGACGCGTACAGCAGGGCGGCCTCGCTGTGCCGGGCCGCGCGGGAGGACTCGCGGCGCAGCCGGTCGATCGCACGATTGCGGGCGGTCGTGACGATCCACCCGGCCGGGCTCGGCGGCACACCGGTCTCCGGCCACTTCTGTACGGCCGTGGTGAACGCGTCCTGGACCGCTTCCTCGGCGAGGTCGATGTCGCCGAGGAAGCGGACCAGGACCGAGACCGCCCGCCCGTACTCGGCACGGAAGACGGCCTCGATGTCGGTGTCGAACGGCATCAGTCCTCGGCCGTGTTCATGAAGGGGCGCACCTCGACGGGCAGCGTGGTGGCCCAGATCGCCCGCTTGCCCCACTCCAGTGCCGCGTCCAGGTCGGCCGCCTTGATCAGGCAGAGCCCGCCCAGATACTCCTTGCCCTCGGCGAACGGGCCGTCGGTGATCAGCACGTCACCGTCCTTGGGGCGCAGCACGGTGGCCGTCTCCGGTCCGTGCAGTCCACCGGCGAAGACCCAGGCACCGGCGGCCTGGAGCTCGTCGTGGAAGATCTCCAGTTTGCGGACGATCTCCGCCATCTCGTCGGGCCCGGGCATCTGTCCGTCGGTCGGGGTGATCACGCTGAGCAGGTAGTGCTGCATGACGTCCTCCATGGCACAAGGGGTTCTCGAACCCTCGGGGGTTCTCTCACCTCCTACACGAACGTCATGGTCCCGGATCGACACCCCGCCTCAGGAAACCGGCAGGATTTTCTCCGCGCCTTCGTCCCCGTCCTGGTGTGCGGGATCCTGGTCCAGCGCCGCCGTGAGCCTCGCGAGCAGTCGTACGAGATCGCCGTGGTCGTCGATCGCGTCGAGCAGCCGGGTCTGGTCGGCGAGCAGGCGATGCGCGGCCCGCTGGTGGAGGGTGCGGCCGCGCGCGGTGAGATGGAGCAGGACACGGCGGCGGTCGGCCCGGTCGGGGCGGCGATAAACGAGATTGTCGGCGACCATCCGGTCCACCAGCTTGGTCAGACTCGGGGCGGGCATCAGGACCTGGTCGGCTATCTCGGTCATCGGATGGCCCTTGCCGTCCGCGCTGACCGACAGGACGCGCCACTGCTCCACCGAACAGCTCACTTCGGCCAGTACGGCGGCCATGCGCAGGCCCAGCCGCCGCTCGGCGTGGCTCAGCAGGTGGGCGAGGCCCGGCGACGGTACGGACGACATTGCCGCTGTCCTTCCGGTAGGTCTACTGTGCGGTTCAGATTACGAGCCTCTGCGAGGGCGCCGGGGCCGGGACCGGTTTCCGTGCCCTCACGCCCTCACGGAGGTGGTCTGGTGCATCCCCTGCCGCCCGGGCGGATCAGCGGCCCGGTCAGGACTCTGGTCGTGGCACTGGTCGTACCCCTGCGGGGTCCGGCGGGCGTCTTCGGCCCGTCCTGCGAACTGGCCGCGCAGCTCGCCGTGGAGGAACTCAACGCCACCGGTGGGGTGTTGGGCCGCGAGGTCCGGCTGATCGTGGTGGACGGCGGCGCCCCGGCGGAGCAAGTGGCCGCCGAGGTCGAGGTGTTGGTGTCGATGCGCGCGGTCGACGCGGTGGTCGGCTGGCACACCTCGGCGGTCCGCAAGGCACTGGTGCCGCGTATCGCGGGCCGGGTGCCCTATGTCTACACCGCCCAGTACGAGGGCGGTGAGCGCACGCCCGGAGTGTTCCTGACCGGCGAGACCGACGCGGCCCAACTCCTCCCCGCCATGCGGATGTTGGCGGAGGAGACGGGCGCGCGCCGCTGGTGCACGGTGGGCAACGACTATGTGTGGCCGAGGGTCACCGCCCGGGCGGCGCGGTACTACGCCCGGGAGTGCGGCGGCCGGGTGCGCGACGAGATCTTCGTGCCGCTGGGCACCCACGCGTTCGGCCCGGTGCTGCGGCGCGTCGAGCGCTGCGAGGCGGATGCCGTACTCATGCTGCTGGTCGGCGACGACGCGGCGCGCTTCAACAGGGCGTTCGCCGCCCACGGGTTGCACCAGCGGTGTCTGCGGCTGAGTACGCACATGGACGAGAACATCCTGCTGGCCACCGGCGCGGAGGCCACCGAGGGACTGTGGGCGGCGGCCGGCTACTTCGAGACCCTCGCGACCGCGGAAAGCCTTGATTTCAGCGGGCGTTACGCGGCCCGCTTCGGTGTGGAGGCACCCGTCGTGGGCAGCCTCGGCGAGTCCTGCTTCGAAGGCGTACGACTGCTGGCGGCCCTGGCCGAGCAGGCGCGGTCGCTCGACGTGGGCACCATGTGCGCGGTGGGCGGCAGCGTCTCGTACGAGGGCCCCCGGGGCGTACTGCGTCTGCACGGCAATCACCTCCGTCAACGGCTGTACCTGGCGCGGGCGGACGCCTTCGACTTCGACATCGTCGCCCAACTCTGACCTCCCCCACCCGCTCCGATGGAGGCTACCTTCCCTCAGAAATAGTTTCCACAGGAAGCATTGATTAAATCTACGCGCGTCGCCAAAAGAATTTTGAAAGCTCTTCCATTTAAAACAGGCGAAACGGCCGGGAAACAATTCGGCGTGACTCTTCCGTCCAACTCCCCCGGGCCGTCCGGGAGATGACCACACCCGTGGAAGAAGGAAGTGTCGTGACGGAGATCGTCGACAAAGAGGCGCCGGCAACGGCAGCCGGACGGACCTACAACGACTGGGCGAAGAACGACACGCTGGAGGACTACTCGCTGCGCTACGCGCCGAAGTCCTTCCGCCGCTGGACGCCGTACGTGGTGGCCACCACCGCGCTCGGCGGCATCGCGTACCTCGCCGACTTCGCCATCGGCGGCTCGATCGCGATCTCGAACGGCTTCTCCAGCGCCATGGTGGCGATCCTGGCGGCGGCGGTGACGATCTTCCTCACCGGCATCCCGATCTCGTACTACTCGGCCAAGTACTCCATCGACATGGACCTGTTGACCCGGGGCGCCGGCTTCGGCTACCTCGGCTCGACCCTCACCTCGGTCATCTACGCCAGCTTCACCTTCATCTTCTTCGCCCTCGAAGGCTCGATCATGGCCCAGGCACTGGACCTGGGCCTGCACATCCCGCTGGCCGTCGGCTACTTGATCTGCTCGCTGATCATCCTGCCGCTGGTGATCTACGGCATGACCGCGCTCTCCAAGATGCAGGTGTGGACCCAGCCGGTGTGGCTGGTCCTGATGGTCGCGCCGTTCGTGTCCATCGCGATCCAGGAGCCGGGCAAGTTCTCGGAGTTCACGCACTTCGCGGGCAACTCCCCCACAGGTTCCGGCATCAGCATGCTCGGCGTCGGCGCGGGCGCCGGTGTGGCACTCTCCCTCATCGCGCAGATCGGTGAGCAGGTCGACTACCTGCGCTTCATGCCCGACAAGACCCCGCAGAACGCCAAGAAGTGGTGGGGCGCGGTACTTTCCGCCGGTCCCGGCTGGGTGGTCCTCGGCGCGGCGAAGCAGATGGGCGGTGCCTTCCTCGCCTTCTACATCGCCGGCAGCGTGGGCCTGGCCAAGGCCAACGAGCCCATCCAGCAGTACGTGCACGGCTTCAAGACCTTCGCCGCCCCGGTCGCCCTCGGCCTCGCCACGTTCTTCGTGATCCTCTCCCAGGTGAAGATCAACTCGACGAACGCGTACTCCGGTTCACTGTCCTGGTCGAACTTCTTCTCCCGCCTGACACACCGTCACCCGGGGCGCGTGGTCTACATCTTCCTCAACGTCGGCATCGCGCTGGCCCTGATGGAGGGCGGCGTCTTCGGCTTCCTCAACACGGTCCTCGGCTTCTACTCCAACGTGGCGATCGCCTGGATCGGCGCGGTCGTGGCCGACCTGGTCATCAACAAGCCGCTCAAACTCAGCCCGTCCTACATCGAGTTCAAGCGCGCCCACCTGTACAACTTCAACCCGGTCGGCTTCGGCTCGATGCTCATCGCGTCGGCCGTCTCCATCGCCGCGTACTTCAACGCGTTCGGCGACTACGCCAAGGCCTACTCGCCCTTCATCGCCCTGTTCCTGGCGATGGTCCTCTCGCCCCTGTTCGCGTACCTCACCAAGGGCAAGTACTACATCGCCCGCCTCGACGACCTCGCGGAGCCCCTGCTCGACGCGGACGGATACCCCTCGGCCGTCATCCTCAACTGCACCGTCTGCACAACGGACTTCGAACGCCCCGACGTGGCGAACTGCCCCTTCCACTCCGGCCCGATCTGCTCCCTGTGCTGCAGCCTGGAGAAGGACTGCCACGACTCCTGCAAGAGCGCCCCGGGTGCCACCGGCCCGGTGGACCTGGCGATGCCCGCCGTACGCGCGGCGGACTGACCACCGCGTCCCCACCGCTCCGGCCCACGTCCTGCGACCTGGGCCGGAGCGTCGCGCGTGCCCGCCCCGCCGGATCGGCAGAATCACCCGCATGACCTCGCACTCCCTCATCACCCGGGCCCGCCGCCTCGCGGACGACCTCCTCACCCCGTACGCCGAACAGGTCGACCAGGAGTTCGTCCCCACGACCCACATCGAGGCGATCAAACAGTCCGGGCTCCTGGGCGTGAGCGCCCCCGTGTCCTACGGCGGCTCGGCGGCACCCGGCGCGGTGGCGCGGGAGACGGCGGAGATCCTGGCCGGGGCCTGCTGCTCGACGTGGTTCGTCCAGACCCAGCACCACACACCGGTCATGACCTTGGCGAAGAGCGAACTCCCGGTGCGGGAGCGCCTGTTGGGCCCGCTCGCGCGAGGCGAGCTGATGTCCGGGGTGGCGTACGCACACCTGCGGGCGTACCCCCGCATCCCCGTACGGGTGACACGGGAGCGGGACGGCTGGCGGTTCGACGGCACGGTCCCCTGGTACACGGGGTGGGGTCTGAACGACGTGATGCTGCTGGCCGGGGTGACGGATGCGGACGAGGCGCTGTTCGCGTTCACGGAGGCGCGGGAGCAGCCCGGGCTGCGCCCCTCGGCCCCGATGCGGCTGGCGGCACTTACCGCCTCCCGGACCGTGTCGCTGGAGTTGAACGACTTCTGGCTGCCGGACGACGCGGTGGCCCTGCGCACGCCGTACGCGGAGTGGGCGAAGACCGACCGGCCGAAGCCCACGAACGCCTCACCGGCGGTGTTCGGAGTCGCGGAGGCAGCGCTCGCCCTGCTGGACGAGGACACCGCCGACCCGCTCCGCACCCGCCTCGACGAGGTACGCAAAGAGGCCTACGCCCTGGCCGAACACCCGGTACCGCACGAGCACTTGGCCGAGCGGCTCGCCCTGAGGACGCAGGCGTACGAGGTGTTGATGACAGCCACGACGGCGGCCGTAGTGGCCGGGGGCGGCAGATCCCTGGCAGTGACGAGCACCGCCCAACGCCTCGCGCGCGAGGCCCTGTTCCTGCTGGTTCAGGGCCAGACGGCAGAGTCGAGAGCGGCCCACTTGAAGGCACTGGCCGACTCGTAATTCGCTTGACCCGGTCGCGGAGCGACGCTGCACTGTGGCGGGCGGCACCGGACGTGGTGCCGGTATCGCGGGGAGGCAGCGACAGTGGTGGAGATCCGTCCCACGACCGACGAGGACCTCGATGTGTTCGTCGACACGGTCCATGCCGCGTTCGGGCTCTTCCGGGAGACCCCGACCGAGGGCGGCGGTCTGTGGTGGTCGGCGCTCGAAATGGACCGCTGCCTGCTCGCCACGGCGGCGGACGGACGGCCCGTCGGCACCGCCGGCGCGTACTCCTTCGAGCTCACGCTGCCCGGCGAAGGCGCCGTCCCGGTCGGCGGGGTGACCGCCGTCGGCGTCCTTCCCTCGCACCGACGCCAGGGTGTACTCAGTGCGATGATGCGCCACCAGCTCACCGACCTGCGGGCCCGCGGGGAGTCCCTCTCCGTGCTGCTGGCCTCCGAGGCCCTCATCTACCGCAGGTTCGGCTACGGACCGGCGACCTACACCCAGCGCGTGACGGTGCCGCGCCACCGGGCCGCCCTCGCCCTACCCCGGGCGCGCGACACGGCCACCGGCTTGGCGTCCAGCCCGGCTTCCGGCTCGGTCGAGTTGCTGCCCCGTGCCGAGTGCGGCGAGATCCTGGAGGAGGTCTACGACCGCTACCGCCGCGCACAGCCGGGCGCGCTGTCCCGGCCGCACCACTGGTGGACCCTGCGCGCGGGGCAGCCCCCGATCTCTCCGAAGCCTCGCTACGTCGCCGTCCACCGTGACGCCGCCGGGGTCCCGGACGGCTACGCCAGCTATGCGCTCGACGAATCCAAAACCCTGACCGTGGACGAGACCATCGCCACCGATGACGCCGTCTTCACGGCTCTGGCCCGGTTCGTGCTCGGCCACGACCTGGTCGGTCAGGTCGTGTTCAAGCATGTCCCGCCCGGCCATCCGCTGCGCTGGCAGCTCACGGACTTCCGCGCCGGAGAGGTGGGCGGCGACACCGACTGGCTCTGGGTACGGCTGCTGGACATCCCGCGTGCGTTGACCGCGCGGGGCTGGTGGACGGACGGCGAGCTCGTCCTCGACGTCGACGACCCGTTCCTCGGCGAGCACGGCCGATACCTGCTGACCGTCCGGGACGGCAAGGCCGACTGCGTCCCGACGGGCCGGGAGCCCGACCTGTCCCTGGACGTCAGCGACCTGGGCTCGGTCTACCTCGGCGGCACCGCCCCGAGCACGCTCGTGCGAGCCGGACACATCAGGGCCCACCGCCCGGGCGCGCCCGCCCTCGCCGACGCGCTCTTCCGGGCCGATCGCGCCCCGCACTGCCTGCACTGGTTCTGACCAGGCGGCGCCCGGCCCCCGGCACAGCTCTGCCCAGCACAGCTCTGTTCCGCTCAGCCCGCGAACGGCACCTGTGCCCCGGCAGGCTTTTGGTCGCCGACCGGGTGCCGCCAGACTCCCTCGGCGGCCAGCCTCGGCAGCACCCCTTCCCCGAACCAGTACGCCTCCTCCAGATGCGGATACCCGGACAGCACGAACTCCTCTATCCCCAGCGCCGCGTACTCCTTGATCCGCTCGGCGACCTCCTCGTGGCTGCCGACCAGCGCCGTCCCGGCTCCACCCCGCACGAGCCCGATCCCGGCCCACAGATTGGGATGGATCTCCAGCCCGTCCCGACTCCCGCCGTGCAACGCCAACATCCGCTGCTGCCCCTCGGATTCACTCCGCGCAAGCCCGGCCTGCACGGACTTCACGGTCTCGGAGTCGAACCCTTCGAGCAGCCGGTTCGCCTCGGCCCAGGCCTCCGCCGACGTGTCACGCGTGATCACATGCAGCCGGATGCCGAACCGAAGCGTTCGCCCCTCCTTCGCCGCCAGCCCCCTGATCCAGGCGATCTTCTCGGCGACCTGGGCGGGCGGCTCGCCCCAAGTGAGGTACACGTCCACGTACTTGGCCGCGATCTCGCCCGCGATCGGCGACGATCCCCCGAAGTACACCTCGGGCACCGGGTCGGGAAGCCGTGCCAACTTCGCGTCCTCGACCCGCAGATGCTCACCCGCCAGGTCTACGGTCTTGCCGTCCCACAACTCCCGGACGATCTCCAGGAATTCACCGGTGCGGCGATAGCGATCGTCCTTGTCGAGGAAGTCCCCGTAGGCCCGCTGCTCGTGGCTCTCGCCGCCGGTGACGACGTTGAGGAGCAGCCGTCCGCCGCTCTGCCGCTGGAACGTGGACGCCATCTGCGCGGCGAGCGTCGGCGAGACGAAGCCGGGCCGGAAGGCGACCAGGAACTTCAGGCGTTCGGTGTGCTGGCTGACCATCGCGGTGGTCAGCCACGCGTCCTCGCACCAGGCGCCGGTGGGCGTGAGGGCGCCCACGAAACCCAGGTCCTCCGCCGCGCGGGCGATCTGGCTCAGATAGGCGACCGTCGGCGGCCGGTCCCGTCCGGAGGCGGTGGCGGGAGTGCCGTGACCGCCTCCCACGACATGGCGGCTGTCGCCGTTGGTGGGGAGGAACCAGTGGAAGGTGAGGGACACGTGGGGTTCTCCGATCCGGACTGTCCTGAAGGGGGTTAGAGGAGGCCGTGGCGGGGTGGCCTGATGCCGTTCAGCACATAGCGGCCGATGTGCTGGATCTTCCAGCGGGCCGGGTCGTGCAGCGTGTGCGTGCGGGCGTCCCGCCAATGCCGGTGCAGGTTCAGCGAGTTGAGCGCCGAGCGCGTCCCCGACACCTCGAACAGCGCGCCCGCCACCTCCACGGCGGCCTGCGCCGCGTACACCTTGGCGGCCGCCACCGCGATGGACGCATCCGCCGCCGAGTCGTCGCTCAGGTCGGCGCGCGCGGCGTCCACGGCGCGGGCCGCCTGGATCAGCAGGGCCTCGGACGCCCTTACCTGGAGAGCGAGTTCACCGAACCGCTGGATCAGCAGCGGGTCCTCGGCGGCGGTCTCGACCCCGCTCTCGAACCAGGGCCGGCTCTTCGTCCGGACGAACTCGGCGGCCTCGGCCAGCGCTCCCCCGGCGATCCCGGCATCGATAGCGGCGTGCAGCAACTGGGCCACGGCGCCGTGGAGTTGGGGACCTTCGAAGGTGAGGTGGTGGGGCAGGACCCGGTCGACGGGGACGGCGACCGCCTCCAGCCTGACCGTGCCGCTGGCCGTCGTGCGCTGGCCCATGCCGTCCCAGTCGTCGACGACCGTGACGCCCTCGGCGTCGCGCGGGACGTAGGCGACATGGAGGTTGTCGTCGTCGGTGCGGGCGAGGACGGGGATCCAGTCGGCGAAGAGGGCTCCGGTGGAGTAGTGCTTGACGCCGGTCAGTTCGTACGAGCCGTCGGGCTGAAGTGTCAGCCGGGTGCGGATGTCCTGGACGTGCTTGGTGCCGGCCTCCGACTGGGCGTTGCCGAAGCGACGGCCGGCGAGCAGTTCGGTGAAGAAGAACTTCTGCTGGTCCGCGGTGCCCTGACGGCGAATCACATTGACATAGGCGAAGTGGCTCTGCGGGATCTGGGCGAGGCTGCCGTCTGCGGAGCCGAGGAGGCGGAAGATCTCGGCGAGGGTCTGCGCGCTGACGTCGGCGCCGCCGTACTCGGCTGGCACGGTGACGGCGAGCAGTCCGGAGCCGGAGAGCCGGTCCAACTCGGCGCGCGGGAGCCTGCGTTCGGTGTCGCGGGCGGAGGCACCGGCCCGGAACTCGTCGGCCAGCGCGGCGGCGAGTGCCAGGGCCTCGGCGTCGTCGGCGATCACATGGGCGGTTTTGCCGGTGGTCCCGTGGTCGGTCATGGTGGTCAGCCCGCCGCTGCCAGGAGCGGGGTCCGGCCGAGGGCCGCCGAGAACTGGTCAACCACCTGGGTGAGCGCCTCGGTGGCGGCCGGGGCGACGGTGAGCGAGCCGTCCTCGTGGGCGGTGATGTCCTTGTCGAGGGTGAACCAGCCCTGCACTATGTGGGCCGCGCCCATGGAGTTCAGCACCGGGCGGAGCGCGTAGTCGATCGCCAGCACATGTGCGGTGGACCCGCCCGTGGCGAGCGGCAGCACGGTCTTGCCGGTGAGTGCGTACTGCGGGAGCAGGTCGAGCAGCGCCTTGAGGACTCCGGAGTAGGAGGCCTTGTAGACGGGGGTGCCCACGACGACCCCGTCGGCGCGGGCGAACAGTTCGGTGGCCTCGACGATGGCCGGGTGGCGGAAGTCCGCGCCGAGCAGCGCCTCGGCGGGGACGGTGCGCACGTCGAGCGGGATCACCTCGTGCCCATGGGCGATCAGCCGCTTGTCCAGATGGCGCAGGAGCCGGTTGGTGCGGGAGGAGACGGAGGGGCTGCCGGAGACGGACAGGACGGTGGCCATGGGTCCTCTTTCTGGTCTGCTGCGGGGGCGATCAGGCGTGCGCGGAGACGGACTCGGTGTCCGGGAGTCGGGCCTCCAGTTCACGCACCAGCGGCAGCACCCGCTTGCCGAAGTACTCCACCTCCTCGTGGTAGTGCAGGAAGCCGAGCAGGAGAAGGTCGACGCCCAACTTCCGGTAGGCGACGATGTGTTCGGCGATCTGCTCCGGGGTGCCGATGAGCCCCGTACGGAAGCCGTCGTTGTACTGCACGAGGTCCTCGAACGTGGAGTCCTGCCACATGCCCTTGCCGTCGGCCGAGGACTGCCCGGCCTGCTTCACCGCGGCCCCGAATCCCTCGACGGCCTCACGGTCGGCCTTGGCGACGATCTCGCGGAGGGTGTCGCGGGCCTCGGCCTCGGTGTCGCGGGCGATGAGGAAGCCGTTGAGGCCGAACTTCGGTGCGGTGCGACCGACTTGGGCCGCCGAGCGGCGTACGTCGGCGATCTGCTCGGTGACGCCGTCGAAGTCCTTGCCGTTGGAGAAGTACCAGTCGGAGACGCGGCCGGCCATCGCGCGGGCGGCGGTGGAGTTGCCGCCCTGGAAGATCTCCGGGTGGGGTCGTTCGGGGGTGTTGAGGGGCTTGGGCTTGAGGGAGAAGTCGCGCAACCGGTAGAAGTCACCGGCGAGTTCGGTGTGGTCCTCGGTCCAGATCTGGCGCAGGGCCTGGATGAACTCCTCGGAGCGGCGGTAGCGCTCGTCGTGCTCCAGCCAGGGTTCGCCGAGCGCGGTGAACTCGCCCTTGAACCAGCCGGAGACGACGTTGACGGCGAAGCGGCCGTTCGACAAGTGGTCGGCGGTGGCGCCGAGTTTGGCGAGGACGCCGGGGTGCCAGAGGCCGGGGTGGACAGCGGCGATGACCTTCAGGCGCTGGGTGGCGAGGAGCAGGGCGAGGCTGAAGCTGGTCGACTCGTGCTGGAACTCGGCGCCGTAGCTGGCCATGTAGCGGACCTGGCTGAGCGCGTACTCGAAGCCGTTGTTCTCGGCGAGGACCGCGAGTTCGCGGTTGTACTCGTAGCTCCAGTCGGTGCGTTGCTCGATCTTGCTGGTGACGAGTCCCCCGCTGACGTTGGGGACCCAGTAGGCGAATTTCACGGGCTCGGCGGCCATGCGGAACTCCTGTTGCGGAGAGTTTTCGGGCACGCCGAATTCCGGGCACACGAAACGGCGTGCGAAAGAACGGAATTCAGGCGGGGAGGAAGAGACGGCGGCGGATCACAGGACGGACGTGACGGGGATCAGGCCGCGGTGCAACAGGAGGCGCTGGAGACGCGCGCGAGGTCGACGTGGCGTCGCCGCGTGAGGTCCAGTCGCATCATCATGCCGTCGATCGTGGCAGCCGTCGGCGTGGAGCGTCAAGGAAAACCCGACCGGTCTCGTATCGCGGACCATTGAATTTCACGAAGGTGTGACAGGGAAACCCTTGAACGGGCCGGGAAATCGGCCGCATTCTGCGGGCATGCGGACCGAACAACTGGAATACATCGCGGCCGTGACCCGGCTCGGCTCGCTGCGCCGGGCGGCCGAGGAACTGCGGCTGTCGCAGCCCGCGTTGAGCGAGACCGTGCGCAATCTCGAACGGGAACTCGGCGTCGATCTCCTGGAACGCAAACGGTCCGGCGCGACGATGAGCGCGGAGGGCCGGGAGCTGCTGCCGAAGATCGTCGATGTGATCGACGCGGTGGACCGACTGCGGGCGGCGGCGGGCGAGCAGCACCGGATCAGCCGAATGGTGCGGGTGGGCACGGTCAACGCGGCGACCGTGCCACTGCTGCTTCCCGTCGTGCACGCCTTCCGTGCCTCGCATCCGCTGACCCAGGTCGAGGTGGTCGGCGCGCAGCAGACGGACATCCACCGGGCGCTGTCGGAGGGCGGGTTCGATCTGGGGCTGGTCAATCACCTCGACGGCGACGACATGCCGGCCGACTTCGAGTCCACGGAACTGCTGTCGGGGCTGCCGGTGGTGTGTGTGCGTCCCGACAGTCCGCTGGCGTCCCGCACGACCGTGACGGTGGACGACCTCCTCACCGAGCCGCTGATCGGTATGCGTTCCGGCTATGTGATGCACCGCTATGTCCACCGGCTGCTCGATGGGCGGGGTCCCGCCTTCGCCTACTCGACCGACGGCGCCGAGATGGGCAAGCTCATGGTCGCCGAGGGCCTCGGCGTGACGGTCCTGCCCGACTTCAGCGTGGTCGGGGACCCGCTGGAGCGGCTCGGCGCGATCACCTACCGCCCGATCGCGGGCGCCACGGCCCGCGTCCTGCTGATGCTGCGCCGACGCCGCGCGGAATCCGTACCGCAGGCGGCCGGGGATCTCCACGAGGCGTTCGTACGCCGGGCACGGGAGCTGGGCGAGGCGCGCGCCTGAGGCTGCCGGGACCTACCCGACGACTCCGGTCCGGCGATTCCCGGCGGCGCCCGGAGAACGGCCGACCGGGGCAGACCTCGCGCCTGGAGAACACCGGGCGGGGTCAGAACTCAGGCCCGGGGACCAGCCGGACGGGGCCAGCCCTCACACCCGGAGAACAGCCGGACGGGGTCAGAACTCACGCCCGGAGAACAGCCGGACGGGCCCAGGCCTCACACCCGGAGGATGGACGGGACAGGTCAGACGTCCGCATCCGATGGACGGCCGCGCGGGCCATACCTCCACACCTGGTGAACGGACGGGCGAGGTAAGTCCTCCACACCCAATAGACGACCACGCGGGTCGGATCCCCCACCCGCTGGACGGCCGCGCAAGCTCAGTCCTCGTCGCCCACCGGGACCACCACGAGGAACGCGTCGGACTTCAGGTCCATGACGACCCTGGCGGGCTGACCCTCGGCGCGGCGTCGTGCCGCGAACTCCTCGGCGGGCCATGATCCGCGCGGAGCCCCCGCCGGAAACCGCTCCAACACCTTCGCGCCCATGTCCGCAGACACCTCCAGCAACGATCCTCGTCTCCCCACGGGAGCCGTCGTACCTGTTCACCTGCCCGCGATCGACTCCCGCATGCCACCTGCCTCGCCGCGCCGGGAGCACGTACGTCCGTCGGGTGACAGCCGCATCCGCCGGGCGCTTCGGACCGGAAGCACCTCACGCCCCCTTCTCCCGTCTCCCGGAGCGCACACCATGAACGTCTCGGTCGTCCTGTTCACCTCGGACCTGCGTCTGCACGACCATCCCCCGCTGCGCGCCGCCGCCGAGGCCCGCCAGGTGGTCCCCCTGTTCGTCCGCGACCGGGGTGTGACGGACACCGGGTTCGCCGTGCCGAACCGGCTGGCGTTCCTCGCCGACTGTCTGCGCGATCTCGACGCGGGCCTGCGCGAACGGGGCGGCCGGCTGGTGGTCCGGTCCGGTGACGTCGTCGCCGAGGTGTGCAAGGTGGCCGTCGAGACGGACGCCGACGAGGTGCACATGGCGGCGGACGTCAGCGGCTTCGCGCGGCGGCGCGAGCAACGGCTCAGGCGGGCGCTGGAGGCGGAGGGCCGACGCCTGCACGTCCATGACACCGTGACGACGGCCGTCGCGCCCGGCGCGGTGACCCCGGCCTCCTCGGACCACTTCGCGGTCTTCACGCCGTACTACCGGCAGTGGTCCGGACAGCAACGGCGCGCCCCGCTCGCCGCACCGCGCACCGTGCGGGTCCCGGACGGTGTCGGTTCCGAGGAACTGCCCGTGCGCGACGGGGTAGTTGGGCTGTCTCCGGGCCTGGCGACCGGCGGGGAGACCGAGGGCCGCAGGCTGCTGACCCGGTGGCTGCGCAACGGCATCGCCGACTACGAGGACCTGCACGACGCCCTGGCCGCGGACGCCACCTCCCACCTCTCGCCCCATCTCCACTTCGGCACCCTCTCCCCCGTCGAACTGGTCCATCGGGCACGGCAGTTGGCAGGTCCGGGCGCCGAGGCCTTCGTACGGCAGCTCGCGTGGCGGGACTTCCATCGCCAGGTGCTGGCGGCCCGGCCGGCGGCCGCCGGCGTCGACTACCGTACGAAACACGACCGTTGGCGGTCGGAGCACGCGGCCCGCGAGGACATCGCGGCCTGGAAGGAGGGCCGTACCGGCTATCCGCTGATCGACGCGGCGATGCGCCAACTGCGCCACGAGGGCTGGATGCACAACCGGGGACGCCTGCTCACGGCGAGCTTCCTCACCAAGACGCTCTACGTCGACTGGCGGGTGGGCGCCCGGTACTTCCTCGACCTCCTGGTCGACGGCGATGTGGCCAACAACCAGCTCAACTGGCAGTGGATGGCGGGCACCGGCACCGACTCGCGCCCCAACCGCGTGCTCAACCCCCTCACCCAGGCCAAGCGGTACGACCAGGACGGCGCGTACGTCCGCCGTTGGGTGCCCGAACTCGCCGAGATCGAGGGGCCGTTGGTGCACGAGCCGTGGAAACTCAGGGGACTTGACCGTGCGGCGCTCGGCGACTACCCGGATCCGATCGTCGAACTCGCCGACGGGCTCGCGCGTTTCCGGCTCGGACGGTCAGGCGAGTGAGGCCCCGTACGCCCCCGACAGAAGGTCCAAAGCATCGGTGAGTGTCGCCGGCCGGACCGCACCCCGCGCCGAGGTACCGGACCAGCCGGGGCCGGCCAGCACCACCTTGGGCTGTCGTCGGGCGCCCCGCACTCCCCAACTGAGGTCGGCGAGGCGCTGGGCCAGCGGTGGGCTCGCCGTGGAGCGCGCCTGCGCCCACAGGACGACGGCCGCCGGCCCCAGTCGCCGCACCGCGGCGGTGAGCGCCTCGGCGGGTACGGCGGCACCGAACATCCGTGTGGGCAGGCCGAGTTCACCCAGCGCGGCGTTGAGTGCCTCGATCGGCAGGGTGTGCTGTTCGCCGGGTACGCAGGCCAGGACGACGGGCGAGGCGTCCGGCTGTCGCTCGGGAGGTTCGGGAAGCGGGGTGCGGCGACGCAGCGCGGTGGAGACGTGCCAGGACAGCAGGTGCTCCACCTCGACGTAACGGTCCCCGGACGACGCCCACTTGCGCCCCACGGCGTGCAGGGTCGGCACCATCACCTCCTGCCAGGCGGTGACGACGCCGTACCGGCCGACGGCATCGGCCAGTTGACGCTCGACGGCCGGTGCGTCGAGGCGGACGGCGGCGCGCGCCAGTCCTCGGCACTCCTGGCGCACATCCCCGAGGGGCAGCGCGCCGGGAGCCCGTGAGGCTCCGGGCGGCCGGCGCGTCGGCTCCGTGTGCGAACCGGCGGTCGCCTTCGCCTTCCGCGCCGCCTCCGCGGGCGGCACGCCCGACGAGGTCAGCCGGCACATCGCCTCCAGCAGTGCCACGTCCCGCGAGGTCCAGCGCCGGTGCCGCCCCTCGGCGCGGACCGCGGGCCCGATGCCGTAGCGACGCTCCCAGGACCGCAGCGTGGTCGGCGCCACGCCCAGCCGGCGGGCCAACGCGCCGGTCGTCAGGGGCACTTCGGCCGCCGGCCCGTCAGCCGCGTCCCGGTCGGCGGGCAATTCGCTCATCCGGCGACTATACGACGCAGAAACGATGCGAGTTGATGACCTTGATCCCCGGCTCTCACGATGACCGCACCGGGATGTTCCCGGCACACCCGCGAACCGCCGCGGCTCGACGCCCTCGGCCCGGGCGGTCACCGTCCGACGTAAGGAGCCGTCGCCATGAGCCCCCAGCCCGGCGCCGTCCGCCTGATCCCGGCGGCGGAGTCGCTGACCGACGAGGAGCTGGCCGAGGGGCTGGTGGCGGGCGACGAGGACTGTCTGGCCGTCGCGTATCACCGCTGGTCGCCGCTGGTGCACACGCTGGCGCGGCGCTCGCTGGGGGACGCCGCGGAGGCCGAGGACGTGACCCAGCAGGTGTTCCTCGGGGTGTGGCGCGGGCGGCGGGGTTTCCGCCCCGAGCGCGGCGCGATCGGCGGCTGGATCGTCGGCATCGCCCGACGCAGGATCGCCGACGCGCTGTCCGCCCGCACCCGCCGCCTGTACCTCGTGGCCGCCGCCGGGTCCTCGCTCGCGCTCGACGATCACGCCGCCCGGAGGCCCGAGTCGGCGCTCGACCGCGTCCTGGTCCTGCGTGAACTGGCCAGGCTGCCCGCGCCGCAGCAGCGGGTTCTGCGGCTGACGTACTACGAGGACCTCACCCAGACCCAGATCGCACGGCGCACCGGCTGGCCGCTCGGCACGGTCAAGAGCCACGCACGACGCGGGCTGCGCCAGCTGCGCCGCCGCCTCCAGGACGGCGAACAGCCCGATCTCCGCCCACAGGCCAGATCACCGCATACACCCGATCACTACACATAAAGGAGAAATAAGCGCAGAATGGAGTGAAGCGGCTCTTACCGCACACCGCACCAGACGCGGTCAGGCCAGTAAGTCAAAGGAGACGCATCATGGCCAACGTCTCGCACACCAGAGGTGACATGGCGAGCCACCCTGATGTCTCCGAAATGCAGGCGCGCTACGCCCGCATGCTCGGTGGACGCGATGTGGCGCTCGTGGACGGACCGGTGTTCCTGCTCGGTCTGTACTGCGCCGTATCCCCGTGGATACTCCACTACACGACGAGCCAGCCCGCGCTCGTGCCGCACAACCTGATCGTCGGCATCGCGATCGGCCTGCTGGCCCTCGGGTTCACCAGGGCGCCGGAGCGCATGTACGGCCTCAGTTGGGCGATGAGCGCGCTGGGCGTCTGGATGATCGTCTCGCCGTGGATCGTCGGCGACAGTCCCGACAAGGGCGTCATCCTGAACAACGTCATCATCGGCGGACTGGCCGTGCTCCTGGGCCTGGTGTGTGCCGGTACGGCGGCGCGGAGCACTCCCAAGTCGTAGCGACCCGGAACGATCGCGAACCCGAAAGGCGGGCACGCCCCCTTCAGTGGTCGCCCGGCACCAGCCACGGCGACTGCGGGAGGGGGCTGCCGGTTTCGAGGACGGACTTGAGGTTGGACAGCACGGCAGGCCAGCCGCCGGACACGTCGGACAGCTCGCCCTCGTCGGCGAGGTCCTCGTGGGTGACGGTGAGGCGCACGATGTCCTCGTGCCGCCGGATGTCGTAGGTGACACGGGAGTACGTGTCCTCCCGGCCCTCGTTCTCCGGCGAGGTCCAGGTCGTCACGAGCCGGTTCGGGCGGTCGCTCTCGACGACGGTCCCGACGACGTCGGCGATGCCGGAACCGTCGGTGCGCACATGCTCCCAGCGGGAACCCTGCCGCCAGTCGGACACATTGCTGTGGCCCCAGTAGGCGGCGGTCAGATCGGCGTCGGTGAGCGCGTCCCAGACCTTCTCGGGGGTGCTCGCGATGTAGGTGACGTAGACGAATGTCGGTTTGTCGGTCATGGCTTCCTCGGCTCGTCGTTTCAGGGCGCCGAGCGCGCGCAGGCGCGGGCGCTCGAACTTGTCGATCCAGCGCTCCTGCATCTCGTGCAGCGGCACCGGATTGAGGTAGTGCAGCTTCTCCCGCCCGCGCCGCACCGTGCTGACCAGGTTGGCGGCCTCCAGGACGGCCAGATGCTGGGTCACCGACTGACGGGTCATGTCGATTCGCCCGCACAACTCCCCGAGCGTCTGCCCGTTGTGCTCGTGCAGCCGGTCCAGCAGCCGTCGGCGGGTCTCGTCGGCCAGGGCTTTGAAGACCGCGTCCATCCCTGAGTGGTGTTCGGATCGCACACTCACAGTTATGCAGCCAATTGCCTGCATGTCAAGGCGAGCGGCTACCCCGCCCGCCCGATACGGGATGTTCTACGGCGCCTCAGCCCAGGAACGCGCCCAGCTCGCGGCGATGGGCGGCCACCCAGTCGTGCGCGCCCCGGATGTCGTCGACGACACCGCTCGCCCGCAGCCCGGCCATGCCCCGTTCGCCGCGCTCGGCGCCGGCCTCGATGCCAAGCGCGCACCGGTCCTGCCACCACAGGACCGTGTCGAGGAGCGGTTCGGTGTCGTCGAGGCCGTACGCCTCGCAGAGCAGCGCGATCCGGCGGGCCGTCGCCGGTACGTCGGTGATGCCCGGGCCGAGGTCCAGGTACTGCCAGCAGACATGGGCGAGGTCGTGGACACGCTCGCCGGGAGCGGCGAGATCCCAGTCGACGAAGGCCAGGGGGCGCCACGCGCTGTCGTAGACGGTGTTCTTGGGGGCCAGGTCGTTGTGACAGACGACGTCCTGGTCACCGGCCTGTGGTGTGCCGTGGGTCAAGTCGTGGAAAGCGCGGACGAGTTGCGCGACACGGACCAGGCTGTCGTCGGTGCGGGCGGCGGAACGTTCGTCGGAGTCAACGGCCGCCCGGCCCTCGATGTACCGGAACACCTCGCGCCCCCGCTCGTCCGTGCCGAGAAAGCGCAGCGCTCCCGCCCACCCCCGCCGCTCGAACAGCGCGAGCAGCCCGGTGACGTACGGCGACCGTTCCGAGGGCGTACGGCGCACGGTCTCCCCGATCCGTACGACCTCGTTGATCGCGCCTCCGCCGAGCACCGATTCCGCCACGCGGCCCGCCTCCCTGAATTCGCTCGACCGCACGAGTATCGCTTGGGACGCTCCTCGTACGGATCACGCTGCTCATCGGCGGACGCACCGGGGTCGGGAAGGCAACCGTCGATTGGGAGGTGTCGGCGCGGCTGAACGGCCGCGGGATCGGCGGCGAGCTGGCGCGCGAGCTGGCCAACAGTGCTCGTAAAGCAGGGGTGTTGGACGAGCGGGCGCCCGTGGACACCGTCCGGGTGGTGACCGACGGGCGCTCCGACGTCGACATCGCGGGCGAGGTGCTCGCCGCGACAGGCTGGGTCAACTACCTCTAGGTACCGGCGGGTTCGGGGTCCGGGGCGGTCTCCGTGAGGAATTCCTCGGTGATCTCCTTGGGACCGAACGGCCAGACCTTCTCCAGGCGGGCCCAGATCACGAACGCGACGCAGCCCAGGGCGAGCCAGGCCAGGGACCACTCGATGGGGTGGCGGCCCGGGGAGTTCTTGTCCGCGTAGCCGTAGATCACGCACCAGCCGACGAAGGCGATGATGCTCGGCACGGGGTAGAGCCACATCCGGTACGGACGGCGCAGGGTCGGCTGGCGTTTGCGCAGGACCGTCAGGGCGATGATCTGGGCCAGTGCCTGGACGATGACCATGACCGTGGTGAGCAACTGGATCAGGGTCGCCAGGTCCGTGTGGCGGCCGATGAGGAAGCCGATCGCCGTGATGACGCCCATGGTGGCCAGGCCCAGCATCGGGAAGCGGTGCTTGGGGTGGAGCTTGGCGTAGGGGCGGAAGAAGACGCGTTCGCGGGCGGCGTCGTAGGGCACCCGGGAGCCGCCGAGGAGCCCGGTGAAGACCGAGGCGAAGGCCGTGATCAGGATCAGGACGGTGACCGTGTCGGCGGCGCCCTTGCCCCAGGTCTTCTCCAGGACAGCCGAGGCGACCGACGTGGAGGCGATGTCGTTCACGTTCGTCATCCGGTGCCAGTCGATGACGCCCAGCGTGCCGATCTGGAGCATCAGGTAGATCGCCATGATGCCGACGATGGAGAAGAGGATCGAGCGCGGCAGGGTGCGGCCGGGGTCCTTGATCTCGGCGCCCATGTAGGCGGTGGTGTTGTAGCCGAGGTAGTCGTAGATGCCGATGGTCAGGCCGCCGGCGAAGCCGAGCCAGAAGTGGTCGCTGCCCAGGTCGAAGGCGTGTGCCGGGTAGGTGAAGGCGAGGTGCGCGCTGAAGTCGCTCGCGGCGGCCACGATGACCAGGAACACCGCGGCGATCATTACCGCCCACATCACGGCGGTGATGCGCGCGATGTTCTCGATGCCGCGCCACAGCAGGAGGATCACCACGGCGATGACGCCGAGGCCGATCAGGTCGCCGGACGTCCTGCCCAAGTCCGGTGCCAGATAGCCGAGATACTGCACGAAGCCGACCACACCGGTGGACATGATCAGCGGGATGAAGAGCATCGCCGTCCACACGAACAGGAACGGCATCAGCCGGCCGGTGCGGTACTGGAAGGCCTGGCGCAGATAGACGTAGCTGCCCCCGGAGCCGGGCATCGCGGCGCCCATCTCGGCCCACACGAGCCCGTCGGCCAGCGCGAGGATCGCGCCCGCCACAAAGCCGATCACCGCCTGCGGGCCGCCGAACGCGGCGACCATCAGCGGGATCGTCACGAACGGACCGATGCCGCACATCTGGCTCATGTTGATGGCGGTGGCCTGGAAGAGGCCGACGCGGCGGACGAACCCGCCGTCGGGAGACGGGCTACCGGGAGGCGGACTACCGGACATGGGGACTCCTGGGGCTGGTCACGGGGAGAGGGATACGGCGAGGGCGATGCGAGGTGGCCCGGTGCGGGTGACTGGGCGATAAAGTTAAGGAGCCTTACTAGACTCGTCAAGAGGCTGTCCCGGATGCCGGAGAATGATGCGATGCCCGTCAGTGACGCCGTGGAGCGACCGGACCAGCCCTGGAGCCGTCAGCGGCTGCGCAGCACCAACGCGCGGCTGCTGCTCGACCGGCTGCGTACCGCCGGTGCCGCCTCGCGCGCCCAACTCGCCCGCGAGACAGGCCTGTCGAAGCCGACGGTCTCCAGCGCGCTCGCCGCCCTGGAGGAGGCGGGCCTGGTCCACGACGTCGGTACGCAGGCTCCCGAACGCGGTCGGACCGCCGTGCTGTACGCCCCCGATCCGTCCGCCGGGTACGCGCTCGGGATCGACGTCGGCCGCAGCTGGCTGCGGGTCGCGGTGGCCAATCTGGACGGCGAGGTGGTGGCCAGGGCGGACGTCCGCAACCGGGCCCGCAGCTCGGGCGCCATGGCCGAGCTGGTGGTCGCCACCGCCCACCAGGTCGTCGCGAACTCCGAGGTCGGACCGGCCGCGGTGGTGCACGCCGTGGTGGGCACACCGGGCGTCTACGACGAGCAGCGGCGCCGGGTGCGCTACGCGATGCATCTCCCGGGCTGGGGCCGGGCCGGGCTGTTCGACCGGATGCGGGAGGAGCTGGGCGTCCCCCTTGAGGTGCACAACGACGCGAATCTCGCGGCGCTGGGCGAGTACACGTACGGCGTCGGCGCGGGCAGCCGGCTGTTCGCGTACATCATGATCGGCACCGGTCTCGGCATGGGCGTCGTCAGCGAGGGGCGGCTGTTCACGGGAGCGCACGGCGGCGCCGGAGAGATCGGCTTCCTGCCGTGGCCGGGGCGGCAGAAGCCGGAGACGCTGGAGGACGCGGTCTCCGGGGTGGCCGTCGTGGAGGCGGCCCGCATGTTCGGCATGAGCGGTCAGCAGCTCACCGCGAAGGCCGTGTTCGACGCGGCCCGGCAGGGAAACGCCGCTGCCGTCAAGGCGGTTGAGCTGGAGGGCGAGCGGATCGCGCACACCGTGGCGGCCGCCGCTGCCGTGCTCGATCCGGACCTCGTGGTCCTCGGCGGCGGTGTCGGACACAGCGTCGATCTGCTGCTCCGCCCGGTGCGGGAGAACCTGCGCGCGCTCACTCCGCTGCGGCCGAAGATCGTGCCCAGCGCGCTGGGCGAGGACGCGGTGCTGCTGGGTGCGGTGGCCACCGCCCTGGGCACCGCGCGGGACCTGGTCTTCGAGCGCCACTCGGCGTCCTGAGCAACTCGCTCACGGTCAGCGGTGATTGACAGGCCCCCTTGTGCGGCCTACCTTCTGGTGCGGTTAGTAAAGCTTCCTAACTTGACGAGGCTGGAGACCGCAGTGTTCCACCGCCCCGCCGTTCCCCCACTCCACAGAGGCCGTCTCGCCGCGGCCGCGATCGCCCTCGGTCTGCTGGGCACCCTCACCACCAGCGCCTGGGCGGGGGCCCGGGAGCCGTCCCCGCAGCAGCGCGCGCAGGCCCCGGTGACCGCCGTACGCCCGACCGCCGGGGCCGCCACCCCGCTGTCCGGCTACGCGATCCAGTCGTCCGCCAAGGTCACCGACTCCCCCGCGGCCGTCTCCTCCCCCGGCTATCGGGCGACCGGCTGGTATCCGGCGGGCGCGCGCTCGACGGTCCTCGCGGCCCTGATCGCCGACGGCGTGTACCCGGACCCCTTCTACTCGACCAATCAGCGGAAGATCCCGAAGGCCGACTTCCAGGTGCCGTGGTGGTACCGCAGCGACTTCACGGTCACGGACCGCACCCGGCGCACCTACCTCGACTTCAGCGGGGTGATCTCGGCGGCCGACGTCTACGTCAACGGCAAGCGGATCGCCGAGGCCGCCGACGTCAACGGTGCTTATACACAGCACGAGTTGGACGTCACCTCGCTTGTCCGCTCCGGCACGAACACGGTCGCCTTCCGCATCCGGCCGAACGACCCGAACAAGAACCTCACCATGGGCTGGATCGACTGGCTCCAGCCGCCGCCCGACCAGAACATGGGCATCGTCCGTGACGTCCTCGTACGGCGCGGCGGCCCGGTCGCGCTGCGCGACGCCCATGTGGTGACCAGCCTGGCGGTACCGTCGCTCGCCACCGCCGACCTGACGGTGAAGGCTCAGGCCCGCAACGACTCGAACACCCCCGTCACCGCCCGGGTCAGCGGCAGCATCGGCACGAAGACCTTCGCCACGAGCGTCGCCCTCGCCGCGCACCGGACGAAGACCGTCACCTTCGCCGTCCACCTGGACTCCCCGAAGGTCTGGTGGCCGGCGGGCATGGGCGGCCAGCCGCTCTACGGCCTCGACCTCACCGCCTCCGTCAACGGCACCCCCTCCGACACCGCGCACCAGACCTTCGGCATCCGCGACGTCCAGGCCCCGCTGAACTCCGCCGGCGACCGCCAGTACCGCATCAACGGCCGCAAGTTGCTGATCAAGGGCGGCGGTTGGTCACCGGACGAGTTCCTGCGCTGGGACCGTACGTACGTCGAGGACCGCCTGAAGTACGCCCTCGATCTGGGCCTGAACACCATCCGCCTGGAAGGCCACATCGAGCCGGACGAGTTCTTCGACCTGGCCGACCGCTACGGCATCCTGACCCTCCCCGGCTGGGAGTGCTGCGACAAATGGGAGGGCCAGGTCAACGGGGACGAGACCGGCGACAAGTGGACCGCCGCCGACTACCCGGTCGCCAAGGCGTCGATGGCCGCCGAGGCCGCCCGGCTGCGCGACCACCCGAGCGTGATCTCCTTCCTCATCGGCAGCGACTTCGCACCTGACGCGAGGATCGAGAAGACCTACGTCGACGCGCTGAAGGCCTCCGACTGGAAGACTCCGGTGGTCGCGGCCGCGTCGGACAACTCCTCGCCGATCACCGGCAGTTCGGGCATGAAGATGACCGGCCCCTACGACTGGATCCCGCCCAACTACTGGTACGCCAAACGCGAGGGCGGCGCCACCGGCTTCAACTCCGAGACCAGCGCGGGCCCCGACATCCCCACCCTCGACACCCTGCGCCGCATGATGACCCCGGCCGAACTCGCCACCCTCTGGAAGGATCCGACCGCCAAGCAGTACCACCGCTCCCCGTCCCCGGTCTTCAACACCCTGAAGCTCTACGACAACGCCCTGACCGGCCGCTATGGACCGCCGACGAGCCTCACCGACTACGTCCGCAAGGCGCAGTTGGCCCAGTACGAGAACGTGCGGGCCCAGTTCGAGGCGTACGAGCGCAACGCCACCGACGCCTCGAAGCCGTCCACCGGGGTCGTCTACTGGATGTTCAACAGTGGCTGGACCTCGCTGCACTGGCAGTTGATGGACCGTTACCTCGACCAGGGCGGCGCCTACTTCGGCGCGAAGAAGGCGAACGAGCCGCTGCACATCCAGTACTCCTACGACGACCGCTCGGTCGTCGTGCTGAACAACCGGAACACGTCCGCAGACCAACTCACCGTGCGGGCAACGCTGTTCAACACCGACGGCACCCAGAGGTACGACAGGAAAGTGACCGGGGTGAAGGTCTCCGGCGGCGGCGCGCACAGCACCGCGCTCACCCTGCCCGCCTCGGTCTCCGGGCTGTCGACGACGTACCTGGTGCGGCTGACCCTGACCGACGCGTCCGGCAAGGAGGTGAGCCGGAACGTGTACTGGCTCTCCGCCAAACCCGACACGCTCGACTGGGCGCACACCGACTGGTACTACACGCCGACGACTAGCTACGCGGACCTCAAGGGGCTCGACTCGATGGCACGGGTGCCGGTCTCGGCGACGGCGTCGACCTCGACGGGTGCGGACGGCACCTCGACCACGACCGTCACGGTGCGCAACTCCGGTAAGGGGAAGACACCTTCACTCCTCACCGACGTCCATCTCGTGGACTCGGCGGGCAAGCCGGTGCTGCCGGTCCAGTGGTCCGACAACGAAGTGAGCCTGTGGCCCGGGGAGTCGAAGACGCTGACGGTGACCTACCGGACGGCGGATCTGCGCGGGTCGGCGCCACGGGTACGGGTCTCCGGCTGGAACACGCCGGAGCGGACGGTCCCGGCGGCGTGAACCCTTGAGAACCGGTGGAGCCCGGCCGCCGCCGGGCCCCACCGGTCGTCGTCAGCTGACGTTGAGCGCGGTGTCGTCGACGACGAACGACGTCTGGAGGGTGGACCCCTCGACGCCGCTGAACTTGATGGTGGCGGTGGTGCCGGCCAGGGAGGACACGTCGAAGGACTTCAGGACGTATCCGGAGGCCGCGTTCAGGTTGGAGTACGTAGCCAGGGTGGTCGATCCGGCGGTGACCGTCAGCTTGTCGTAGGCGGTGCTGGTGGTGGTCTCCGCGGTGTCGATGTGCAGATAGAAGCTGAGGGTGGCGGAGCAGCCGGACGGGATGGTCACCGACTGGGACAGGGTGTCGGTGTGGGCCGATCCGTAGCCGTCGAGCCAGGCCTTGTACGAACCGGTGCGGGCGGCCTCGCTGGTCGAGCTGGTGATGACGCCGCTGCTCGCCGTCCAGGTGGTGTTGCCGGACTCGAAGCCCGGGTTGCCGAGCAGTTGGGCGGCGGTGCAGGTGCCGCCTCCGCCACCGCCACCGCCGGTGCTGCCGTCGCCGGCCAGCCACGCGGTGGCGTTGAGGGCGAGGGCGGCGTTGGTGGCGCCGGTGTCGTTCCAGCCGTCGTAGAGCGTGTTGCCGGACTGGCCGGTGCCGTCGTCGATCGGTGAGCTGTCGCCCCAGAAGGCGACACGGCCGCTGCCGAAGGTGCTGGTCGCGAAGAACGCGCCGGTGTTGCCGGAGTAACCGCTGCGGTACACCAGGCCCTTGACGTTCGCGTTGTCGGCGGGCTTGAGCGTGGCCGTCGTGCCGTCGGCGATCAGGCTCTTGGTGACCGTGCCGAAGGCGCCGTTGAGGACCGCGTTGCTGCTGTCGCTGATCGCGGCGGGGTAGCCGGAGCTGATGTCGAGGGTGTCGATGGAGAAGCCGAACGGGTCGGTCGAGTCGACGCTGTTGTTCGTCATCAGGTCGTTGAGGATCTCGACCGCGTCCTCGCCGTCGCTGTTGCGGTCGGCGCCGGTGTGATCGGAGATCATGAACAGGCCGCCGCCGTTCTGCACGAACGTCATGATCGCGGTCTTCTCGGCCGTCGTGAACAGCGTGTTGGGCTCGGGCAGGACCAGGGTGTCGAAGTTCGACAGGTCGGTCGTCGACGAACCGCCGTAAGTCAGCGCGCTGGTAGCGGTCTTGAGGCTGTAGTCACCGGTCTTCTGCAGCGCGACGCCCCAGGACGAGAGCGCCCCGGTCCAGTCGGTCTCGGACGACGGGGAGGAGTCCTGGGACAGCGGGTCGGGCTTGCTGGTGGAGATGATCCAGTCCGCGTTGCCCGCCTCTTCGGCGTGGCCGTCGTCGAACAGGACGCGGTGCGTGGTGGCCGCGTGCGCGGGCGTGGCCGTGGTGGTGACCTGAAGGGCGGCCCCCGTGACGAGAAGCCCCAGGCCGGCGAGGGCGGTGGTGAGTCTGCGGCGGGATCTTCTGGATCCAAGCATCCGGCGAACCTCCGTGAGGGGATGGGGAAGGGTGCGGTGCGGGCGCCTGATCTGCGCGCGTAGAACGGTAGTCGGGGAGTTCTACACGCGTTGAACGATTGAAAGGTACATGGCATGAAGGGGTGGTGAACAGAAAGTCCCGGCAATAACAGGCGACAAAACTCGGGCGGACTGCCCGGGCGCTCAGCGGGCACATGAAGGGAGCAGGACTATCGACAAAGAGGGGCGGAGATGGAGATCTCGGGCATCATCAGTGCCATCATCATCGGCATCATCATTGGCGTGCTGGGACGGCTGGTCGTCCCCGGCCGCCAGCACATCGGCGTACTGCTGACGATCGTCGTCGGCATCGTGGCCGCGCTGATCGGCGCGGCGATCGCATCGGGACTGGGGGTTGCCGACACCAACGGCATCGACTGGATCGAGTGGCTCATCCAGATCGGTCTGGCAGCGGTCGGCATCGCCGCGCTGGACAGGTCGAGGGCGCGCCGCTGAGCGGACACCCCCGCCGCACAGCGCTCCGCTCGTCGATCCGGACCCGCCGCGCCCGCCTCTCAGGGACGGGCGCGGTCGGCCGAACCGGAGCCCACCGAGCGCCTGTTGACCTCGGGTCTACGGCTCGTACACGAACGGCGTCGTCGTGGTCAGTGGGGCGAAGCCGAGGCGTTCGAGGATGGGACGGCTCTCGTCGGAGGCGTCGACCTGGAGGTAGCGGTAGCCGCGGTCCGCGGCGATGCGGGCGCGGTGGGCGATCAGCGCGCGGTAGATGCCGCGGCCCCGCCAGGCCTTCACCGTGCCGCCGCCCCACAGTCCGGCGAAGCCGGTGCCGGGGACGAGTTCCATCCGGGCCGCACTCACCGGCTCGTCACCGGCGAGGGCGACGACGGCCACCAACGAGTCCGGCTCGGCGGCGAGTTGGTCCATGAGGCGGGCGCGCAGCCTGCTGCCGTCCGTGCCGAAGGCCAGTTCGTGGACATCCATCAGGAGGTCGACGCCGGCCCGGTCGGTGGCGGTCAACAGGCGGAGCCCGTCCGGCAGTTCGGCGTCGAGGGCGAGTGCGGCGACCTCACCGATCATCAGCGTCTCCCGCGGCTCCGGCGTGAACCCCGCCGCCGTCAGCCGCTCTCCGAGATCCGTCGGCAGGTCATGGCCGTAGAGCTTCCACTCGAAGTCGCGGCCGAGCCCGGTGAAATACGCGACCTGCTCGGCGATCGCCGTGTCCGCGTCGGTGGCGTCCAGGTCCGACCACAGCACGCCGTTCCACCCATGTGCGTCGGCGGCGACATGGCGCACCACTCCCCCGACCCGCTCGACGCGGGCTCCGGGGCCGTCGGGCCGGGCCCCTACACGCAGTTCACGGTCGTGGAGGGCGAGTACCGCGGGAAGATCCATGCGCTCACTCCACCATCCGCGCCCGGACTCGGCAACGGAATTACGCCCCCCGCGCCGGCCTGTCCGGTCGCACCGCCGCGAGATACGCGCTGAGCCGGTCGCGGTTGCGGGCGAGGCAGTCGATGCGGGCCTGGATCCGGTCGACGTGGTCGCTGAGCAGGGCCGCCGTCTCCGGGGTCAGACAGTCGGCGGGCACATGGATCTCGTCCGGGCCGGAGAGATACGGCAGGATCGCGCGGATCATCTCGGTGGTGAGCCCCGAGTCCAGCAGGCCCCGGATCTGCTGGACGTCCCGGACCGCGGGCTCGCCGTAGAAGCGGTAGCCGTTCTCGGTGCGGTCGGGGTGCAGCAGGTCCTGTTCCTCGTAGTAGCGCAGGAGGCGGGTGGGGACGCCGGTGCGGCGGGAGAGTTCGCCGATCTTCATGGCTGCCTCCGGGGCGGGCGAGCGGGGCGCTCATTGCGGGGCTCGGAGATGGGCGGCTCGATGGTGGGGCGTTCGCTTGCCTTCACACTGATGTGAGGGTTCGAACATGGTCCCATGACCACCGCATCCCCGGCCCAGGGCACCGCCCTGCCCTGGTCCGGGCTCCTCGCCCTGTCCACGGCCGCCTTCACCGCCGTCCTGACCGAGCTCCTCCCGGCCGGTCTGCTGCCCCGGATGGCACCGGCCCTCGGTGTCTCCGAGGCGCGCGTCGGCTTCCTGGTCACCGGTTACGCGGTCGCCTCCTTCCTGGCCGCGATCCCGGTCACCGCGGCCTTGCGCGCACTGCCGCGCCGCCCGGTCCTGGTCGCCGCGCTGCTGGGCTTCGCCTGCGCCAACGCGGTTGTCGCGCTGTCCTCGTCGTACGCCCTCACCTTCGGCGCGCGGCTGCTCGCCGGGGTGATGGGCGGCACCATGTGGGCGATGCTCGCCGGGTACGCGGCCCGGATGGTGCCGGTCGAGCGACGCGGCCGGGCCATCGCGATCGTGCTGGCCGGGATCACCCTCGCCCTGTCGCTGGGCGTGCCCGCCGGCACCGCGCTGGCCGGGGCGGTCGGCTGGCGCACGGCGTTCGGGATGCTGGCCGGGCTCGCGGTCCTCGTGGTGGTCTGGCTACGGCTGCGGGTCCCCGACTTTCCCGGTGAACTCCCGGGCACACGCGTGCCGTTGAGGGGTGTCGCGGTGCTGCCGGGGATCCCGGCGGTCCTGTCGGTCACACTGTTCCTGCTGCTGGGGCATCAGGTGATGTACACGTACGTCGCCCCGTTCACGGCGCACACCGGCTACGGCCGGACGGACGTCGTCCTGCTGGTGTTCGGGGTCGCCACTGTGGTCGGGATCTGGGCCACCGGGGTGCTCGTGGACCGCTGGGCGCGGCCCACGTTGTTGGGCGCGATGACACTGTTCGTGGTCGTCATGTGTGTGCTCGGCCTCTGTGCCGACTCCCCTGCGGTGCTGCTGACTTCCGTAGCCGTGTGGGGAGTTGCCTTCGGCGGGGCGCCGACGCTGATCCAGACCGCGCTCGTGAACGCCTCCGGACCCGAACACGCCGACGTGGCAACGTCGTTGCAGACCACGGTGTACAACGCGGGCATCGCCGGGGGCTCGTTCACCGGTGGTCTCGCCCTGTCGGGGATGGGGGCCGGGGCCCTGCCCTGGACTGCGTTGCCGTTGGTCGCGGGCGCGCTCGTGACGGTCGTACTGGGCCGTCGGCACGCCTTCCCTGCGAAGCCCGTGGAGGCCGATGGGCGCGTCAACTCGCCCTGTGCGTAGGCGCGATGCCTCCTAGATCTGCGCGAAGTAGTGCACCGTCTCAAGGTCGGCGATCAAGCCGACCTCCACCGGCTCCCAGCCCGTCTGCTTGCGCGTCAGCGTGCTCGACGCCGGGCAGTCCAGCGAGGCGACGAGGCCGAGGAAGCCGAAGTGCTCGACCGCCTGCTCGGCGGGCACGCTGCCGGTCGGGACGTCGAGACGGCGGGCGATGACCTCGGCGATCTCGCGGAGCGGCAGCGCCTCGTCGCCGACCGCGTGGTACTGCGCGCCCGCCGGGGCCGACTCCAGAGCCCATCGGTACAACCGGGCCGCGTCGAGCCGGTGCACGGCGGGCCAGCGGGCGGAGCCGTCGCCGACGTATGCCGACAGGCCCTTCTCCCGTGCCACGCGATCAGTTGGGGGACGAATCCCTGGTCGCCCGTGCCGTGCACGGACCGGGGCAGCCGGACGACCGAGGACCGTACCCCGCTCCCCGCCAGCGCCACCGCCGCGATCTCGGACGGCTGCCGGATCGCCGAGAACGACGCGGGGTCGACGTGGTCCTCCTCCGTCGCCACCTTCCCGTCGGCGAGCCCGGGCGTGCCCGAGGTGACCACGAAGGGCTTGTCGGTACCGGCCAGCGCCTCGCCGATCGTCTCGATGGCCCGCAGATCGGTGGCGCAGTTGGCGGCGAACCGCGTGAAGTCGTGGATGAACGCCAGATGGCAGACCCCGTCGGCCGCCGCCGCGCCGGCCCGCAGGCTGTCGAGATCGTCGAGCGAGCCCCGCTGTACGGCGACCCCCACGGCCGTCAGCGCCTCGGCCGACGCGTCCGAGCGGGCCAGTCCGGTGACCATGTGCCCGGCGTCGAGCAGTTCACGGACCACGGCGGAGCCGATGAAGCCGGTCGCGCCGGTGACGAAAACTCGCATGGTGCGTTCCTTCGAGGAGAGGGAGGGGTGGATCCGTGTTGTGCTCCCATCGTGGGCGGGGCACGGGTTCCCGGTCCAAAGCCTGTTTCGCATCGGGCAATACGCATCAGGCATCACAGCAGCTCAGAAGGGCATACGGCCAGAGTCGCCCGGTGTCCCGCCGTACACTTCAGGCATGACGGACCTGCCTCCCGCGCCCGATCTCGAACTGCGCCTCGTGCGGTACTTCATCGCCGTGGCCGAGCAGCGTCACTTCGGCCGCGCCGCCGAGGCGCTGCACATCACCCAGCCGTCCCTGAGCCGTCAAGTCCGGCGGCTGGAGGAGCAGTTGGGGGCGCGGCTGCTGGACCGTACCCCGCAGGGCACCCGGCTCACGGAGGCCGGGGAGGTCTTTCTGCCGCGCGCCAAGGCGTTGTTGCGCTCCACGGCCCAGGCCGCGGCCGAGACCCGCGCCGCCGCCGAACCCGGTCGCCTCACCGTCGGGTACATGGCGAACCTCTTCGTCACCCCGGCGGTCCGCCAGGTGCGGCGCCGCCATCCGGACGCCGACGTGCAGGTCGTCCATCTGGCCTACGACGATGTGCGGGCGGCCCTGCTCGATCGCCGGGTGGACGCGGTGGTGGCCCGACTGCCGTTCACCACCGACCAGTTGGAGGTCACGGTCCTCTACGACGAGCCCCGCCTCCTGCTCGTACCGCTCGACCACCGGCTGGCCGGCAAGGAGTCCGTCACCGTGGACGACATCTCCGACGAACCCCTGCCGCAGGTTCCCGGCGCGGACCCGGCGTGGAGCGCGTTCTGGCGTATCGACCCCCGGCCCGACGGCCGCCCGGCACCCGGCGGTCCGGTCATCCGGGCGCTGGAGGACAAGTTCGAGTTCGTCGCGGACGGTCGGGCCGTGGCCATCGTCGCCGGTCTCCGCCCCGGCCAGACGGTCCGCCCGGACATCACGGCGATCCCTCTCCACGGCGTCGAACCGAGCCATGTCGCCCTTGCCACCCGGGCCGGTGAGCACAACCGGCTGCTGACCGCGTTCCGGAAGGCGGCCCACGCACTCCTCAGGGCTCCGGCCGAGGAACTCGCCCACGGCTCCTAGGAGTTGAGGGGGTCCCGCATCGACCGCGGGTCGCCCCGGACGACGGAGGCCCCACCGGTCACATACCCGGTGGGGCCTTCCGTTCCGGAGCGGGTGGTCTGGTCAGCGTCCCGCCCGGGGGCGGTGGCGCCGGTACAGGGCGGTGCCGCCCAGGAGGAGGGCCGCGCTCAGTGCGGCGGTCGGGACTGTGGTGTCGGCGCCCGTGTGGGCGAGCGACGCATCGGCGGCGGGCGGGGCGGGATGCCCCTCCACCTCCGTGGGCGGTGCCGGGTGCGGGTGCGGGTGCGGTTTGGGCGGCGCCTGGGTCGGCGGTGCGGGGTGGTGGGGATGGTCGTCCGAGGTGTTCCCGGAGTGGTTGCCCACGGTCGGGTTACCGATGCCGACGACATTGACGGAATTGCCGCTGACGTTCACGGGGAGATGGATCGGGAGTTCTACTCCGTTGCCGGAGAGCACACCGGGCGAATCCTTTTCGCCGCCCTGCGCGACGGCGCCGCCGCGCGGTCCGCCGTGGTTCTTCCCGCCGGACCTGTGCGCGCCGCCCGCTTTCGCGCCGCCGCTTTCGTCGGCGCACGTATTGCCCGCGGCGGGATTGAGGATCCCCACCACGTTGACGGTGTTCCCGCACACGTTCACCGGCACGTGCACCGGGAGCTGAAGGGTGTTGCCGGAGACCGCGCCCGGCGAACCGGCCGCCGAGCCGTCCGCGCCGGAGTCGGCGAACGCCGGCATCGCCGCGGCCATCGCACCGGACACGGCGGCGACGGCGATCACACCGTTTCGGGTAACCCGTTTCATAGGGTCCCTGCCTTCCAGAGATGTAGCGAGCACTCACCCGCACCGGATAGAACGCGGGCGCACCATCCGAGTTATGGCTTATCGGCCTTTCACTCCATCGAGCGTCACGGTTATCGAACTACTCGTAACGACTCCTGATCATTTTTTGGGCGGCAGGAAATCGCAGGAAATCATTAGTCGGAAAACCTCTTATGCCTATTGAAGGAGCGGAGAATACGGCACCGATCACCGCCCCGCTCGCCGGGAGGCGGGGCCCGCACGGCCCGCTTATCGTGATCGCAGGCGCTGGTCACGGCGCGTTCTTGGAGGCATTGATGCTGGCCAAGCTGTCATCGCGGCCCGCGTTCCGGAGCTGCGCGGTCACCGGGGTCCTCACGCTGGCGCTGCTCGGCGCGGGGCTGCCCGCGCTCGCCACGGCCGACGACCGGCCGGCGTCCGACCTGTCCCGGTTCTACCGGCAGAAGGTCAAGTGGGCGGCGTGCAAGGACACGGACGCGCCCAAGGACCTCCAGTGCGGGAAGGTCACCGTGCCGCTCGACTACGCGAAGCCCGGCGGCCGGACGCTCGATCTCGCGCTGGCCCGCTACCGGGCGACCGGGAAGTCGCGGGGGTCGGTGCTGCTGAACTTCGGCGGCCCCGGCGGCGCGGGCGTCAGTGAACTCGCCTCGAACGGCAAGGAGTTCATGGATCTGACGAACGGCTACGACGTCGTCACCTTCGATCCGCGGGGCGTCGGCCAGTCCTCGCCCGTCAGTTGTGGCGAGGGCTCCGACCAGGGCTCGGCCGCGATCGAGGAGGACACCGCCGACAGCAGCGATCCGAAGGTCGTCCTCAAGCAGTTGCGGAAGGCGGCCGCCACCTGCGCCAAGTACTCCGGCCCGGTCCTGCCCCACATCGGCACGGTCAACGCGTCCCGCGACCTGGACGTGATGCGCCAGGCCCTCGGCGACAAGAAGCTCAACTACCTCGGATTCTCCTACGGAACGCGGCTCGGCGCGGTGTACGCGGCCCAATTCCCCAAGAAGGTCGGCCGGTTGGTGCTCGACGGCGTCGACACCCTCACCGAGCCGATGTCCGAGCAGGGGATCGCGGGTGCCCAGGGACAGCAGACGGCGCTGGAGGATTTCCTCACCTGGTGTGTGCAGGACATCGCCTGTCCCTTCGGAACGGACGCGCGGTCGGCGTCGGACCGGGTCGTCCAACTCGTCCGCTCGCTCGACCAGGACCCGGTGCAGTCGGACTTCGGTGATCAGTTCACCGGCCAGGACCTGGTGGGTGCCATCAGTCAGGCGCTGTACAGCAAGCAGTTGTGGCCGACCCTGGAGCGGGCCATCGCCTCGCTGGTGGAGGACGGTGACACACGGGCCGTGACGGCGTTCTCGTCGCGCGGTGCGGGTCTGCCCCGGCTGAGCGGTGGCGGCATCGTCGACGCCCAGGACGTCCCGCTCGACAACCTCCCGGCCGCGCTGATGGCCATCAACTGCGCGGACGACCCCGACCGCCCCACCGCCGAGCAGATCACCAGGAACCTGGCCGGTCTGCGCGCCGCGTACGAACAGGCGTCGCCGGTCTTCGGCCGCTACCGGCTCACCGAGGTGCTGATGTGCTACGGCCGTCCCCGGGGCACCGACTACATCCGCGACGACGTCAAGAACGTGCACGCGGCGAAGATGCTGCTCGTCGGGACCCGGGGCGACCCGGCGACGCCGTACCGCTGGACCGTGGAGACGGCCCGGCGGCTCGGTTCCTCGGCCGTGGTGCTCGACAACAAGGGTGAGGGCCACACCGGTTACGCGTCGTCCAAGTGCGTGCACACCAAGGTCAATGACTTCCTGCTGTACGGCTCGCTGCCGCCCAGCGGGAGTTCCTGCGCGCCGGACGCCCCGGCCTCAGGCGACTGAGATCTCGGGCTTGTAGAGGTCCAGCCAGAGCGCCAGGTCGAGGGTGCGTTCCAGGCCTCGGCGGCCCGCCTGGGTGCTGATGGGGGTGTCGCGGTGGGCGGCCCGCCGGAGCTTCTCGCGGTCGACGAGGTCGAAGACCGGGTGCGAGTGTCGGGCGAGGAGATCCTTGGCGTGGTCCTGGAGGGCGACCGCGTACTTGGGGTCCTGGGTGGACGGGTACGGGCTCTTGACCCGGTCGTACACGGACCTGGGGAGGACGTCCGCGGTGGCCTCCCTGAGCAGGGTCTTCTCCCGGCCGTCGTAGGACTTGAGGGACCAGGGCGTGTTGTAGACGTACTCGACGAGCCGGTGGTCGCAGAACGGGACGCGGACCTCCAGGCCGACGGCCATGCTCGCGCGGTCCTTGCGGTCGAGCAGGATGCGGACGAAGCGCGTGAGGTGGAGATGGCAGATGCGCCGCATGCGGTACTCGAAGTCGCTCTCGCCGTCGAGGCGTTGGATGCCGGAGACGGCGTCGCGGTAGCCGTCCGCGAGATAGGACTCGGTGTCCAGGGCCTTGGTCAGGTCGGTGCGCAGGACGTCGGCGTCGTCCCCGAAGTCCCGGCCGAAGCGCACCAGCCAGGGGAAGGTGTCGGCGTTGCGGGCCTCCTCGTCGAAGAACTGCTGGTAGCCGCCGAAGACTTCGTCGGCCGACTCGCCGGACAGGGCGACGGTCGACTGGTCGCGGATGGCACGGAACAACAGGTACAGCGAGGAGTCCATGTCACCGAGGCCCATGGGGAGATCGCGGGCCCGGAGCATCTTCGCGCGTACGTCGAGGTCGGCGAGGGCCTGTGCGTCGAGCACGATGTCCTGGTGGTCGGTGCCCGAGGCGCGGGCCACGTCGTGGACGAACGGCGCGTCGGGGGTGCCGCGCAGTTGGTCGGCGACGAAGTTCTCGCTCTGCCCGACGAAGTCGACGGCGAAGCTGCGCACCTTCTCGCCGTGTTCGCCGAGTTGGCGGGCAGCGATCGCGGTCATCGCCGAGGAGTCGAGACCGCCGGAGAGCAGGGTGCAGCGAGGCACGTCGGCGACGAGCTGGCGGCGCACGATGTCGTCGAGGAGCGTGCGGACGGCGGCGACGGTGGTGGCTCGGTCGTCGGTGTGCGGGCGGGTCTCCAACTGCCAGTAGACGCGCCGCCGTTGGCCCGAGCGGTCGACGGTGACGACGGTGCCGGGCTCGACCTCGGACATGCCGTCCCAGATGGCGTGTCCGGGTGTCTTGATCATGGTGAAGAGTTCCCGCAGGCCGTCCAGCGTGACCCGGGCGCGGGCCAGCGGGTTGGCGAGGATCGCCTTCGGTTCGGAGCCGAACAGGACGCCGTCGGGGGTCGGGTGGTAGTAGAAGGGCTTGATGCCCATGCGGTCGCGGACCATGACGAGTTGCTCGCGGCGACCGTCCCAGATCGCGAAGGCGTACATGCCGTTGAGGCGTTCGGCGACCGCGTCGCCCCATTCGAGATAGCCGCGCAGCACGACCTCGGTGTCGGAGTCGGTGGTGAACCGGTGTCCCCGGTCGGCGAGTCGGCGGCGGAGTTCGGTGAAGTTGTAGGTCTCCCCCGAGTAGACGAGCGCGACCGTGCCGTCCGCCGTGTCGACGGTCATCGGCTGGCGCCCGCCGGGCAGGTCGATGATCGCGAGCCGGCGGTGTCCGAGGGCGGCGGGGCCCTGGATCCAGGTGCCGCGGTCGTCCGGGCCGCGACAGGCCATCGTCTCGGTCATTGCATCCAATGTCGCGGCCTCGGTGCGCAGTTCACGGTCGAAGGAGACCCAGCCGGTGATGCCGCACATGCGTTACCTCCTGCGTCCGGCCCGCCGGTGATGGGTCGTTCACCTGCGTCTTCCTCTGTGGGTGACCCAGCCCCGACGAACCAGTTGTATCGAGCATCTATATGACGAGCGTGTGGCACCGGAGAGGGCCGGTCAACACAGCCGTAACCTGAAGGGCCGCCCCACCCCGGTACTTTCAGCCGCGTTTTGCGCGCCCGGGATCCATGGATCGGTGCCCCACCGGGCCGGTCTCGTCAGGAATCGGCCACGGGCAAAGAGTTGCCCAACATCCGCCCGCCGACCGGCACTTCAGAACTCCACCGGGTCCCGCACGATCGGGCAGGTCATGCAGTGGCCGCCGCCGCGGCCGCGTCCGAGTTCGGCGCCGACGATGGTGATGACCTCGACGCCGGCCTTGCGCAGCAGGGTGTTGGTCTGGGTGTTGCGGTCGTAGGTGAAGACCACGCCCGGTTCCAGCGCGACCGCGTTGTTGCCGCTGTCCCACTGCTGGCGTTCGGAGGCGTAGACGTCGCCGCCCGTCTCCACGACCCGCAGCTCGGGCAGGCCGAGCGCCTTGGCGACGACGTCGGTGAACGGGGTCGAGCCCTCGTCGACGATGTCGATGCCCGGGCCCTTGGTGCCGGGGCGCAGGGAGAAGGTGTGGACGGCGTCCATGATGGCCGGGTAGAGGGTCACCAGGTCGCGGTCGGCGAAGGTGAAGACGGTGTCGAGGTGCATCGCGGAGCGCAGCTTCGGCATACCGGCGACGACGACGTGCTCGGCGGCGCCCAGGTCGAAGAGTGCCTTGGCGACCTGGGTGATGGCCTGGCGCGAGGTGCGCTCGCTCATGCCCATGAGGACCACGCCGTTGCCGACGGGCATGATGTCGCCGCCCTCGAACGTGGCCTGCCCCCAGTCGAGTTCGGGGTCGCCCCACCAGACGACGGAGCCCGCGAAGTCGGGGTGGAAGGTGTAGATCGCCTTCATCAGCAGGGTCTCGTCGTGCCGGGCGGGCCAGTAGAGGGGGTTGAGGGTGAGGCCGCCGTAGAGCCAGCAGGTCGTGTCGCGGGTGTAGAGGGTGTTGGGCAGCGGCGGCATCAGGTATTCGCGGACGCCGGTCGATTCGCGGACGAGGGCGACGTAGTCGGTGCGGTACTCGTCGGGGAGGTCGGTGGTGGCGAGGCCGCCGATCAAGTACTTGGCCAGTTCGGCCGGTTCGAGGCTCTCCAGGTAGGCGCGGGTCGCGTCGATGAGGCCCAGGCCGACCTCGTTGGCGACGATCTTCCGGTCCAGGAGCCAGTCCTTGGCGGCGGGGATCGTCATGGTCTGGGCGAGCAGTTCGTGCAACTCGACGACGTCCACGCCGCGTTCGCGGAGTTTGTTGACGAAGTCGGCGTGGTCGCGCTGGGCGTTCTCGACCCACATCACGTCGTCGAAGAGCAGGTCGTCGGAGTTGGTCGGGGTGAGCCTGCGGTGGGCCAGGCCCGGTGCGCAGACCAGCACCTTGCGCAGCCGGCCGACCTCGGAGTGGACGCCGTACTCATGCCGGTCCACGGTGTCTGGATGGGTCACGGTGCACACACCTTTCCGAAGGTCACAGGCGGGTCAGAGGCTGATCCAGCCCGCTGCCAGGGCGACGATCCCGACGACGGCGCCCGCGACCGAGACGGCGAGGATCACCAGTTCGCGGGCCGAGAAGGGCGAACGCCCTTGTTCCCTGCGGGCCTTGACGAACAGGAAGGTGGCGGGCGCGTAGATGATGAGCGAGACGAGGAGGTACTTGAGTCCGGCCGCGTAGATGAGGAACGCGGTGTAGACGGTGGCGAGTACGGCGACCACCAACTCGCCTCGCCCTGAACGGGTTTGAGAGAGGGCGATCTGCACGGCGAAACCGGCCGCGAGCAGGAACGGGATCAGCGTCAGTGAACTGGTCAGGTCCAGGGCGAAGTTGAAGGCGTCGTCGGAGAAGTAGGTGACGACCAGGACGACTTGGCTGAGCAGGGTCGTCATCACCAGCGCGGGCACGGGCACGTCGGCCGCCGTGGACTTCTTCAGGAAGCGCGGCATGTCGTCGTCCTTGGCGGCGACGAACAGCACCTCGGCGGCCATCAGCGTCCAGGCGAGATAGGCGCCCAGCACGGAGACGATCAGCCCGACGCTGACGAAGACCTTCCCCCAGGTGCCCACCGCGTGTTCCAGCACGCCCGCCATGGAGGGCTGCCGCAGTTCGGCGATCTCGCCCATGGGCATCAGGCCGTACGACACGATCGTGACCGACGCGAAGACGGCGAAGACGCTGAGGAAACCGAGGACGGTGGCGCGGCCGACGTCCTCGCGACGCTTGGCGTGCCGGGAGTAGACGCTGGCGCCCTCGACGCCCAGGAACACGAAGACGGTGGCCAGCATGGTGCCCTTGACCTGCTGGAACAGGGAGCCCGCGTAGTCGGCGCCGCCGAAGTTCTCGGCAAAGACATGGGGCTTGAGGTAGAAGAGCGCCAGGACGACGAAGACGAGGATCGGTACGACCTTGGCGACGGTGACGATCCGGTTGATCGCCGCCGCCTCCTTCACCCCGCGGCTGATCAGCAGGAAGAAGAGCCACAGTCCGACCGAGGAGAGGACCACGGCGAGGACGGTGTCGCCCTCGCCGAGGGAGGGGGCGATCGTGCCGATCGTCGACATGATCAGCACCCAGTACGTCACGTTGCCGACGCAGGCGCTGGCCCAGTAGCCGAACGCGGCGAAGAAGCCGAGGTATTCGCCGAACCCGGCCTTGGCGTAGGCGTATACACCGGCGTCGAGGTCGGGTCTGCGGACGGCGAGGGTCTGGAAGACGAAGGCGAGCATCAGCATGCCCGTACCGGCGACGGCCCAGGCGATCAGGGCGCCGGCCACGCCCGTCTCCTGCGCGAACCGGCGCGGGAGCGAGAACACCCCGGCCCCGACCATGGAGCCGACCACCATGGTGGTCAGCGTCGGCAGGGTCAGCTTGGCGGCCGTGGTCCGGGGGTCGGCAGTGGCGGCTTGCGTCACCCGAGGGACGTTAGCAACCAATTGCCCCTATTGCCTGGCGGGCTTCCCCCATATGCCCCATCCGTCATTCGGCCCTATCGTGCTGTTATGGAGCACGCACTGAGTCCCGCCACGCTTACCGAACTGCGGCGCCCGCGCCCCTACCCCGCGGTCTCCGTGCTCACCCCGACGCATCGTCGCGAGCCCGACAACGCGCAGGATCCGGTCCGGCTGCGCAATGTGCTGGCCGAGGCCAAGAAGCAGCTGGAGGCCGATCCCGCGGTCCCCCGGGAGCGGCGCATCGACGTCTCCCGTCAGCTCGACCAGGCCCTCGCCGAGATCGACCTGGCGCATGCCGAGGACGGTCTGGTGATCTTCGCCGCGCCGGGCGAGCACCAGGTGTGGTCCCTCGCCAGGTCGGTGCCGGAGCGTGTGGTGCTCTCCGACACGTTCCTCACCCGCAATCTCGTCTCCGCGCAGGCCTCCGAGCGGCCGTTCTGGGTGCTGTCGCTGGCCGCGGACCGCGTCACGCTGTGGAACGGCGGTGTCGACCGGGTCGTCGAGGACCACACCGGCGGCTTCCCGCTGACCCGCGACCACCGGGACAACTTCGACGCCGAGCGCCAGGAGCGGATCGGCGACATACCGAGCACCTTCCGCGACGAGGACACCCGCCACTTCCTGCGCGAGGCCGACACCGCGATGGGCCGCATCCTGCGCGTGCACCGGCGCCCCCTCTACATCACCGGCGAACAGGCCGCTCTCTCCGCGCTGGACGAGGTCGGCGGCGCCACCAAGGACGCGACGCACATCGCGCACGGCGGTCTCGCGCACGGCACACCCGACGCCGTGTGGCAGGCCGTACGACCGCTGGTCGACGCGGAGGCGCGCAAGAGCACCGTGTCCGTGACCCGGGAGCTCGAATCGGCGCGCGGGCGCAAGGAGTTCGCGGCCGGCGTCGACGAGGTCTGGCAGAACGCCCGCGAGGGCCGGGTCCGGCTGCTGGCCGTCGAGGAGAACTACCGCGTCACGGTCCGCGACGACCACGGCGACCATCTCGTCCCGGCCGACAGCGACGACCTCGACGCCCGCGAGGACATCGTGGACGAGATCGTCGAACAGTGTCTGGAGACCGGCGCCGAGGTCCGCTTCGTCCCCGACGGCACGTTGAACGACGCGGCCGGCATCGCGGGCGTGCTCCGCTACTGAGGCCTCCTCCTCGCCCCCGGGGCTCCCTCTCCCCCGCGGCGTACGCTACGGCGTGATCGTCGACGGAGAGGGAGTGCACACGTGGGTGACCTGCTGGGCGTGGCCGTGCTGGGTGCGGGACACATGGGAGGCGACCACATACGCCGCCTCGACCAGGTGGTGAGCGGCGCCAGGGTCGCCGCCGTGGCCGATCCCGACCCGGATCGCGCCAAGGAGGCGGTGTCCGGACTGGACGCGGTCACGGTGCACGAGGACGCCGTGGCCGCGCTCGACGCCCCCGGGGTCCAGGCGGTCCTCATCGCCTCGCCGGGTCCCGCGCACGAGGAGGCGCTGCTCGCGGCCTTCGCCCGTGGTCTGCCGGTGCTGTGCGAGAAGCCCATGGTGCCCGACTCCACCGGAGCGCTCCGGGTGGTGGAGGCGGAGGCCCGGCTCGGGCGGCGGCTGGCGCAGATCGGGTTCATGCGGCGCTACGACGCTGAGTACCAGCGGCTCAAGTCCCTGCTGGACGGCGGGCAGTTGGGGCGCCCGCTGATGCTGCACTGCACCCACCGCAATGTGTCGTCGCCGCCGTACTTCACCTCGGCGATGCTCATCGACAGCTCGGTCTCGCACGAGATCGACGCGGCCCGCTGGCTGCTCGGCCAGGAACTCACCGCGGTGACCGTGCTCAGCCCCCGCTCCTCGGCGAACGCCCCGGAGGGTCTCCTCGACCCGCAGCTCGTCCTCTTCGAGACCGACGGCGGCGCCCTGGTCGACGTCGAGATCTTCGTCAACTCCGGCTTCGGCTACCAGGTGCGCTGCGAGGCCGTGTGCGAGGCGGGCAGCGCCCGGATCGGCGAGGACCACACGATGGTCGTCACCACCCGGGGCAGCGCCCACGAGGACGTGCCGCTCGACTACCTCGTCCGGTTCGCCGACGCCTACGACCGCGAGGTGCAGTCCTGGGTCGACGCCACCCGGCGGGGCGAGGTCACCGGCCCGAGCGTCTGGGACGGCTACGCGTCCTCCGTGGTCGCCGAGGCCGGGGTCCGGGCGCTGGAGAGCGGCGGCCGGGTGGCCGTGGAGCTCGCCCCGCGCCCGGAGTTGTACGCCGACCTCAGCCGCTGACGCTCGCCGTGCCCGACTCCAGATGTCCGGTGAACCGGCGCGACCAGGTCGCGTCGGAGTCGACGGTGACCGTGAAGTCGTACCAACCGGCCTGGTACGCCACGGCGTTGAAGTAGTCCTCCGCCGACGCGCCCGCGGCGACCGTGTAGGTCCACGGCCCGTCCGTGCGGTAGTGGTTGGAGGTGATGGTGAACTTCACCGACGCGGAGCCCGAGTTGACCATCCTGAAGTAGATCGCGAGCTTGCCCGTGCCCGACTCGACGGCGTAACGGGTGCTCACCTCGACGGACTTGCCCGCCTTCGTCGCGTCGCCCTGGAAGCGGCGCAGGAAACGGTTGGGGCCGACCATGGAGAGGTCGTACTTGCCGCTGCCGTAGCCCGTACCGATGTTGAAGTAGTCGGAGGCGGTGCCACCCGGGTCGACCGTGTACTGCCAGGGCGTGGTGTCGCGGTAGGCGTTGGGGTGGATGGAGAGATGGGCGGCGCTCTTGGCGGCGCCGCCCTGGTTGGACATGGCGAACCAGGCGAGGATCTTGCCGCTCGACCCGAACTCCAGGTGGTCCAGGTACCCGTTGGGCTGGTACGGCAGCGCGCGGGCGGGCCGGGTGCCTGCCTCCTGCACGGGCAGGGCGTTGTTCGTCGGCACCGGGTTGGGCAGCGGGCCGCAGGTGGAGATGCCGATGACGCTGGTCGCCGGAAGCGCGACGGAGCCGTAGACCGGGTTGGCGAAGTCGAAGACGCCGGTCAGGTCGCCGCTGACCTTGCGGCGCCAGGTGCTGATGTTGGGGCAGGCGGCGGGTGTGCCGAGGGACGTGGTCCAGGTCTCGAGGAAGCGCAGGACCGAGGTGTGCTCGAAGACCTCGGAGGAGACCCAACCGCCGCGTGTCCAGGGGGAGATGACGATCATCGGGACGCGGAAGCCGAAGCCGTACGGGACGCCGTTGAGGAACTCGCCGTCGGTGCCGGCAGGCGGGGCCGGTGGCGGGACGTGGTCGAAGTAGCCGTCGTTCTCGTCGTAGTTGAGGAACAGGACGGTCGAGTCGAGGATGTCCGGGTCGGCGGCGAGGGCCTGGTAGACGAGGCCGATGAAGTGCGCGCCGTCGCCGGGCGGGGCGTAGGGGTGCTCGGAGAAGGCCTGGTTGGGGACGACCCAGGAGACCTGCGGGAGGGTGCCCGCGAGGACGTCGGCCTTGATGGCGGCGGCGATGTCGTCGGGGGTCGAGCCGGTGGCGGCCGGGACGGAGGACATGCCCCGGTCGTAGAGGGGGCCGCCCGCCTTGGAGTTGGTGAAGTTCTTGAAGTAGGCGCAGGCGTTGTCGCCGTAGTTGTCGGCCGCGTTCTGGTAGACCTTCCAGCTCACTCCGGCGTTCTGCAGCGCCTCCGCGTAGTTCTGCCAGGTCAGGCCGGACTCGTCACCGCCGTCGTAGCTGGAGGAGTCGACCTTGCCGCTCCACAGGTAGGTGCGGTTGGGGCCCGTCGCGCTGAGCGTGGAGCAGAAGTAGGCGTCGCAGATCGTGTAGTTGTCGGCGAGCGCGTAGTGGAAGGGGATGTCGGCGCGGTCGAGGTAGCCGAGCGAGCGGACGTTGCCGACGCCCGAGACCCAGTTGTCGAGGCGGCCCTTGTTCCACGCGGAGTGCTGCGATGACCAGGAGTGCGGAAGATCGCCGTTGCACTGGGCGAGGGTCTCGCCGTCCTTGCCGCCCGCGGCCGGGGTGGCGCTCAGTTTCCACGGGTACTGACGGCCGCCGCCGTTGGGCTGGTTGAAGACCGGGTAGCCGCCGCTCAGGGTGATGCCGCTGCGGTCGTCGAAGCCGCGGACGCCCTTGAGGCGCCCGAAGTAGTGGTCGAAGCTGCGGTTCTCCTGCATGAGGATCACCACGTGCTTCACGTCCGAGATCGTGCCGGTCGCCGTCCGCGCCTGCTGCGCGGCGATCGCGGGTCGTACGCCGGTACCCGTCGCCATGCCCGCCGCCACGGTGGCACCGAGCCCCACGAAGCCTCTTCGGCTGATCGGTGTCATGCGCTCCGCCCTCGTCACAGGCGTGCCCGAGCGGCACACCGCGCGCAAGGGTGCACCGGGTGATCGCCAAGGTCCATACCGGGACGGTGAGATGGAGGTGAACAAAAGTCAAAACCGGTGCCGGGAGGACGAATTGCCCTCGGCCGTTCAGACGTTCCCGAACAGCGCGCTCAGTCCCCGGTCGACGACAGCGTCCATGTCCTCCTGTCCGGTGGCCACCACGTCGTAGCTCCGCAGCAGGAAGCGGCGCAGCTCAGGGGTGTGGAAGTGGAGCAGGGCGAGTCCGAACGGCGAGTGGAACTCCAGCACCGTACGGGCCCGGCCGCACGGCCACAGGTGAACGTCACCGCCGCCGGCCGGCCTGCGCAGCCCCTCCTCCAGGAGCGAGCGGGCGAAGGTCCAGGTGACGCCGTCGCCGTCGAGGGACACCTCGGGCGGGAAGTCGAGGTGCACGGCCAGCGGGTCCGAGGAGCGGTAGCGGAGCGTGGCGGACACGGGGATCTCCGTGTCGTCCGCCGTGATCAGCCGCGCGCGGGTGGGCTGTTCGAGGGTGATGTCCATGGTCGGTCTCCACTGCGGTGTGAGGTCGGCCGGATTGCCGTGTGCCTGTACGACCTCGCAGGTGCCGTTCGCATTACGCGGAAGCCCGAACGAATTGATGTGACCTGCGTCACTTCATCGTCGGTGTGTGCGACTGCCGGTGAATTCGTTTGCGGTGGGGCGGGTGGGCCATACGGGACCGATCGCCGTCCCGGCGGCCGTCGAGCTCGCGTCCCTGGTGACGATCGCCGTACTCCTGCCGACCTCGCGTCCGCACGAGGAGCAGGCCGCCTACGGCACCCGTCCCGGCGCCCGTCGGTTCGGGACCGTACTGGCGGCCGGGACGCCGTCCGCCACCGGGGCGTTCGCGGGGTTCACGTACGTCGGGAAGTTCCTCGGCGAGGTGAGCGGCTTCGAACAGGCCACCGTCGGCGTCCTGTTGGTGGTCTTCGGCGGTGCGTGCCTGGCCGGGGTGACCGTCACCGGGGCGGTACTGGACCGCTTCCCGCAGGCGGCGCTGAGCGCGGCCGTCGCCGTCCGGGCGGTGGGCATGCTCGGCCTGTACGCGGCCGGCACCGAGCCGGTGGCCGCGGTGGTGTTCCTGGCGCTGATGGGCGGCGCGCTCGGTCCGGTGTTCATGACCACCCAGAACGCGATGCTCCAGTGCGCACCGGGCCGCACGGACCTCGCCCTCGCGGCCAACTCCGGTTCCTGCAACGCGGGTATCGCGGCGGGCGCCGCGCCGGGCGGACTCGTCCTGCGGATCGCCGGTGAGCGGGCGACGTTCCTCGCCGGAGGGCTGTTCACGGCCGGGGCATGCGGGGTGCTGCTTGGCGCGGGGGCCGCGTCGTGAGCCAAGTCCTGTCGAGCAGGCCCAAGTTGAGGAGCGCGGCCCGGCCGAATGACCAGCCTCCTCCCGTGCCGGTGCCGCACGCACAACGACGGGCCGCGGCCGCATCACGGACCAACGCCCGCCGCGCAGCGCCACGTTGGGCGCACCGGGCCGGCCGACGGACCGGCTCACTTCTCCGCCGGAGGCGAACTCGGGCTGTACGCGTCGAGCGCGGCGAGCCGGAGCGCCGCCGCCACCCGGGTCATCGCCTCGGTGGGCGGCGGGTGCGGAAGCCGGGCCAGCAGGAGGCGGCGTTGTTCCTGGGGGCCGCCGCGTACCGGCAGCACGCGTACGCCCGGTGGGACGGCGGGGGCCAGGGACGCGGGCACCGTGGTCAGGCCGCAGCCCGCCGCGACCAGATGGAGCTTGGCCAGCCAGTCGCGGGCGGTGTGGGCGATCTCGGGGCGCTCGTCCAGGCCGGGCCACACGCCCATGAGGCGGTCCTCGCCGGAGGAGGAACTCGCGATCCAGCGCCGCCCGCGCAGGTCGGCCACGTCGACGTAGTCGCCGCGGGCGAGTGGATGCGTGGCGGGTACCGCGAGGCACAGGGGGCGCTCGGTGAGCGTGCGCAGCACCAGCGGCGGTGATTCGGTGTCCGGCGGCCGGAACGGGGGCGCCGACGCCAGCAGGGCCAGGTCGAGGCTGCCTGCCCGCAGCGCGCGTACCAGCGCCGGGGTGCCGCCCTCCCGGCTGACGACGCGCAGGTCGGGGTCGCTGCGGCGCAGGGCGAGCAGGACGCGTGGCAGCAGGGCGGCTCCGGCGCTGGGCAGCCAGCCCAGGCGGACGGTCGCGGCCTCGGTGGGCAGCCCGGACAGTTCGCGGGCGGTGGTGTCGATCTCGTCGAGCACGACCGTCGCCCGCCGCATGACGATGCGGCCGGCCGGGGTCAGCCGTACGCCGTCGCGCCGCCGTTCCAGCAGTTCCGCGCCCGCGGCCCGTTCGATCGCGGCGATCTGCCGGGACACCGCCGACTGGGTGTAGCCCAGCGACACGGCGGCGGCCGTGAAGGTCCCCTGTTCGGCGACCGCGCGGAAGACGCGCAGGGCGGTGAGTGACACATCCGTGAAGTCCATGACGATCACGCATACTAACGGTGCACAACTTTCGTTGGACGCATGGAAGTGATCGTTCCTACCGTGGAGGCATGAACGCTCCACGCATCGCCCTCGTCACGGGCGCCAACCAGGGACTCGGCCGCGCCCTCGTCGAGGGACTGGCGGCCCGCATGGGCCCCGACGACACCGTTCTGCTCACCGGCCGCGACGAGCGGCGGGTGAGCGACGCGGCCCGCGAGGTCGCGAGCCTGCCCGGCACACGCGGCCGGGTGGAGGGCCGGGTCCTCGACGTCACCGACACCGACGCCATCGCCCACCTGGCCGACGAGCTGCGCCGGCGCTACGGCGGCGTCGACGTCGTGATCTCGAACGCCGTGACCCGCATGCTCCCCGGGGAGTCGCAGTCCGAGCGCGCCGACGAGTTCATCGACGTCTCCAACACCGCCACCCACGCGATGCTGCGCTCCCTCGGCCCGTACCTGCGCCCGGGCGGCCGGTTTCTCGTGGTGGCCAGCAGCCTCGGCACCCTCGGTCATCTCGACCCCGCGCTGCACGACCTGTTCGACGGCGCGAGCCTGGACCAGGTCGAGTACGCCGTCGAGTCCTGGCGCAGCGCCGTCCACCACCGGACCACCGCCGAGGCGGGCTGGCCGCTCTGGCTGAACGTCCCCTCGAAGGTGGCCCAGGTCGCCGCAGTCCGCGCGGTCGCCGCCGAACGCCGTCAGGACGACCTCGCGCGCGACACCCTGATCGCGTCCGTGTGCCCCGGCATGGTGGACACCGCCACCTCTCGCCCCTGGTTCGACGACTTCAGCCAGGCCAAGTCCCCGGCCGAGGCCGCGCGCGCCGTGCTCGACCTCGTCTTCGCGGAGCACGTCGATCCCGCGCTCTACGGCGAGTTGGTGCGCTTCGGCGCGGCTCTGGACTGGCACTCCGGCACACCGCTGGTCGAACAGGACCTGAAGCTCACCCCCTGATCACGGCGCGACCGGCTCAGCACAGCTCGTCGATGTTCCGAGCCGACTGCTGCGCCTGCGCGCGGCGTTGGAGAAGGCACCGGCCGCGCCGCCCCTCCGGTGTGAGCCGGGGAGGCGGGCGCGGCCGGGACCGTCAGGGACGGTCAGTCACACGGGCTGCGGGTCAGGGGGTCAGCTGCCACTGCTCGATGTAGCCGACGTCGAGCGCCGCGCGGTCCTGGACCCGCAACTTCCAGGTGCCGTTGACCGGTTGGGCGGAGGCGTCGACGGTGAAGGTCTGGTCGATGTTGTCGGCGGAGCCGCCCGCACGGTTCGACAGGGAGTAGACGGTGCCGTTCGGGCCGACGAGGTCGACGGTCAGGTCGCCCCGGTAGGTGTGGATGATCTTGACGTAGACCTGGGTGGTGGCCGAGGCGTTGCCGTCGCGGCCGGTGACCGTGATCGGGGACTCCACGGCGGCGGCGTTGTCGGGGATGTCCACCCGGGAGCCGTTGGCGTAGATGTTCGCCACCCGCCAGGTGAAGGAGACGGTGGCGGTCGCACCCGTGTCGTCGGTGACGGTCACCGCGACGTCACTGCTCCCGAGGGTGGTCGGGATGCCGGAGATCAGACCGGTGCTGTCGATGGAGAGCCCGTCGGGCAGCCCCGTGGCCGAATAGGTCAGCCCCGCAGCGGAGTTGGTGGTGTACGCGCTGGTCTGGAGGGACACGGACTGTCCGACTCCGCTGATCTGGGCGGAGATCGGGGCCACGTTGACGCCGAGCGCGATCCGGCTGCCGACGTTGATCGCCGCCCACGCGTCGGCCACGGCGAGGTACGTCGGGCTGTACGCGCCGAAGAGGTCCGTGGCGGCCTGGAGGGTCGCGGTGCGGGCACCGGCGTAGTTGGTGGACGAGGTCATGTACGTGGTGAGCGCCCGGTACCAGATCTTCTGGGCGTTCTCGATCCCGATGCCGGCGACGGCCACACCGTCGTAGGTCGGGCTGTCGTAGGCGACGCCGTTGACGGTCTTCGCGCCGCTGCCCTCGGACAGCAGGTAGAAGAGGTGGTTGGCCGGGCCCGAGGAGTAGTGGACGTCGACACTGCCGAGCGTCGAGCTCCAGTAGTCGCGGGACGAACCGTCCTTGGAGGGCTTGTCCATGTAACGCAGCGGTGTGCCGTTGCCGTTGATGTCGATCTTCTCGCCGACCAGGTAGTCGGGGACGTCGGCCGGCAGGTTCTCGTGGAACTCCACCGCCGCGGCGAAGATGTCCGAGGTGGCCTCGTTCAGGCCGCCCGACTCACCGGAGTAGGTGAGGCCGGCGGTCGCGGCGGTGACGCCGTGGCTCATCTCGTGCGCGGCCACGTCCAGCGATGTCAGCGGGTGGGTGTTGCCCGAGCCGTCGCCGTAGGTCATGCAGAAGCAGGTGTCGGACCAGAACGCGTTGACGTAGTTGCTGCCGTAGTGGGCCCGGCTGTAGGCGGCCACGCCGTCGTTGCGTATGCCGTTGCGGCCGAACACGTCCTTGTAGTAGTCCCAGGTGGCCGCGGCACCGAACGCGACGTCCACGCCCGCGGTCTGACGGTTGCTCGCGGTCCCGTCACCCCAGACATCGTTGTCATCCGTAAACAGTGTGCCGGTGCCCGAGGTGCCCTGGTTCAGGTCGTAGGTCTTGTGTCCGGCGCGGTCGCCGTCGACGAGCTGGTACGTCGAGGTCGCCGCGTCGAGCGTGGTGCTGAGCGGGACCGTTCCGTTGAACTGGCCCGTACCGGTGCCCGTTTCGATGCCCTGGTACTGGAAGACGGCCTTGCCCGAGTCGGCGTCGGTGATCACGTGGAGCTCGCTGGGCGTCCCGTCGTCCTGGAAGCCGCCGACGACCGCTTCCCAGGCGAGGACGGGCTTGGCTCCGGCGGCCCAGACGACGAGCCGCGGGGCGCCGTCGAGCTTGACCTCCTCGCCGCCCTTCTTGGCCGCGGCCACCAGCGCCTTGGCCTTCACCGTCGCCGACGTCACGTTCGGAGTGATGTCCGCCAGCTTCAGGTCCGCCTTCGCGGCCTTCGTCACCGAGAGCCGACCGCTCTTGGCGTGCACGACCAGGTCGCCGCCCAGGACGGGCAGTCCGTCGTACGTCCGCTCGTAGCGGGTGTGGGTGGTGCCGTCGGCGTCCTGCGTGACGTCCTTGACGACGAGCTTCTCCTTGGCCCCGAGGCCGAGGGTCTTCGCCGTGCTCCGCACCGCCGCGCCCGCGCTCCTGAGGAGGGCGGCGTGCTTCGCCGGGGACAGCGCGGCCGGGGCCGCTCCGGCCCGCGGGGCGGCCAGGATCTTCGCGGGGGTGGTGTGGCCGCCGGGGGCGGCGGAGGCGGCGCCGGTCTGCATACCGGCGGCCAGCAGGGTGCCGACCGCGGTGAGCACGAGGGCGGCGGTGTATCTGGGGTGGTGCGGATAACGGTCATGCCGGGTCAAGGCGTTCTCCTTATGTGGGGTGGTCGGACTCGGTGGAGTCCTGGAGAGCGGGTCGGGCCGGGGTACGGCCGTCCGGCGGCGCGCGGGTGGTGAGGAGAAGGAGTGAGGAGGAAGTGAACGCTCGGTGAGCGTGGTGCACAGCAGCCTGGCATCACGCCCACAGAATTGTCATGGCTATAACAAATCAACGGCTCAAAATGAGCGTTGCGAACTGCGGATCACTCACCTGAGCGACTCTTTTCGGCCTCCCGCCGGGCGTCGGCACGCTCGGGAACAGTGGGCCGTCGAACAGGTGGTTGAATGACCGGCCTGAGGGGTAATCAATCCCTCAACTCGCGTACGGCGCATACGACTTGCCCCACCGGGAGAACTGCGCCACGAGCACGGCACACGTCGCCCGTGAAGACGCTGGCATATGCCAGAAGCACCACCGGATCGGGTGTTGCCAAATCCCTTACAGGGCGTCGCGGCCTGTGCGACAGTCGTAACCGGTCCCTCCATCCGCCTTGGTCGTACCGTCCCCGCATCGGAGTGCGTCATGCCGTCCCATCTCTCTGCGGACCGCCCCGCCGCCCAGCCGCCCGCGCGCGGCTCGGTCGACGCGCTGATATCACAGGCGCGGCGGCTCATGGGCGACGTGGACGCCGTACGACGGGACGCGCAGCACGACGGTTCGGACCCGCGGGAGCGGTGGCAGCGGGCGCTGTGCGATCTGGCGCTGCACCAACTCAACGATCTCGACGAGCACTTGGCCCAGTTGCGGGACGGCCCGCCGCCGGTGCCGGCCGCCGTGGAGGCGCCGCCCGCCGCACCTGCCGCACCGGAAGCGGCTCGTGACGACTCGCTGCTCAGCCGGGTCGGGAGTGCCGAGTGGAATCTGCTGACGGACGCGGCGAGTTGGTCCGGGGAGCTGTATCGGATCCTCGGCCGGGACCCGGCCGCTCCGCCGCTCACCCTCGACGAACTGCCGTCGCTGGTCCTCGACGAGGACCGGCCGCGCCTGACCGCGATGGTCACGGACTGTCTGATCGACGCCAAGCCCATCGACGGCGAGTTCCGCGTCGTGCGGCCCGACGGCGCCGTACGGACCGTGCACATGATGGGCGAGCCCGTGCTCGACGCCGACGGTGGCACCGCCTCGATGTGGGCCGTGCTGCGGGACGTCAGCGAACTGCGCCGCAGCCAGCGGACGGTGAGCGAGACCCGTGACTCGCTGCAGCTCCACCGGCATCACGCGCAGACCGAGCGCCGGCTCGCGGTCGAGCTGCAGGAGGCCGTGCTGCCGCCGTGGCGCGGCTCCCTGCGGCTCCCGCACCAGGGGCCGGAGACACTGGACCTGGCCGCCCGCTATCTGCCCTCCTCCACCAGTGCGTTGATCGGCGGCGACTGGTACGACGCGCTCCAACTGTCCGACGGGGCAACGCTGTTGAGCGTCGGCGACCTCACCGGACACGGTGTCGCCGTCACCTCGGGCATGGCGATGCTGCTCGGCGCCCTGCGCGGTATGGCGATGGCCGGCACCGAGCCCGCTCAACTGATGTCGTGGCTCAACCAGTTACTGGACGCCACCGTGCAACCGGCCCTGGGCAGCGCGGTGTGCTGCCGGTACCGGCCCGAGACCCGCTTGCTGGCGTGGGCGCAGGCAGGACACCCCGCCCCGCTGCTGTTCCGCGACGGGACGGGGCGCGTGCTGAACGCACCGGACGGCGTACTGCTCGGCGCCACCTCCGGAGCGGCCTACGGTCAGGCCGAGGAGACCCTGGAGGCGGGTGACGTACTCCTGTTGCACACGGACGGACTGGTGCCCGGGCGCGACGGAGTTGCCGCTGTGGACCAACTCCTCGGCCTGGCCCCGCGGTTCGGGGAGGCGCGCTCCGCACAGGACTGTGTGCGGATGGTCGTGGAGGAGTTCGGCGACACCGAGCGCGCGGACGACGCGTGCGTGCTCATCGCCAGGACCACCTAGACCGCCAGGAGCATCTGGCAGGCGAGAGACAGCGGCACAACCCCCTTATGCCTGTGCGCTGTTGCCGCCCCTGGCCCTCGGACTCTTCGACTGTGTCTTCGGCAGCGCGAGTTGGATCTCCTCCCGCAGTTCGTGGATCCTCGGGTAGTCGGAGTACTGGGCGGTCAGCCGGTACATCTCGCGCAGCCGGTCCCAGGTGCGGTGGGAGGAGTTCGATCCCATCGACGCCAGGGCCAACCGCGCGTACCTGTCCGCCTGTTCGGGGTCGTCCGCGATGAAGCACGCGGAGGCCATCGACAGGAAGTCGAAGATCTTCGACCGCTGCCGTCCGTCGACCCGCAGCGCCAGGGCCTTCTCCGCGAAGTACTGGGCGTGCACGGCCGCGCCGGGCTCGTGCTCGGCCAGCGTGCGGTAGGCCAGGGCCTGCATGCCGTAGAGGTCCTCCTCCTTGAAGGTCTGCATCCAGCTGGGGGCCGGTACGTCGCCGCGGTCGGAGACGAAGAGGTCCTCCGCCTGGCCGAGGGTGCGGCGCATGGCCTGGCCCTTGCCCATCGACGCCTGTGCCCAGGCCTCGATGGTGTAGAGCATCGCCTGGGTGCGGGGCAGCACCTGGTCGCCGGAACCGGTCTTGGCGAGTTTCATGAGATCGAGCGCGTCGTCGGGCCGGCCCAGGTGCACCATCTGGCGAGCCGCCCGGGAGAGCGCCTCCCCGGCGCGGGGCCGGTCGCCGCCCTCACGGGCCGCGTGGGCGGCGATGACGAAGTACTTCTGGGCCGTGGGCTCCAGGCCGACGTCGTGCGACATCCAGCCCGCGAGGACGGCGAGATTGGCGGCGACGCCCCACAGGCGCCGCTGCAGATGGTCGGGGTGCCGGTAGGCGAGCATGCCGCCCACCTCGTTGAGCTGTCCCACCACAGCCTTGCGTTGCAGCCCGCCGCCGCGGGCCGCGTCCCAGGCTCGGAACACCTTGACGGACTCCTCCAGTTCGTCGATCTCCTGCGACCCGATGGGGGCGGCCTCGTAGCGGTCGAACCCAGCGGGGTCGGCGTGCAGGGGATCGTCGAATCGGGGGGCGTCGGCGGAAAGAGTCGGATCGGAGTGCAGCCATGCGTACATGGCGCTGCTGAGTGCGGAGCCTGCGGCGAGCGCGGCGCCCGCGCCCACCAAGCCGCGTCGGTTGAGCATGAGGTCCATTCCCGTGAATTCGGTGAGGACCGCAGCAGTCCGTTCGGGCGCCCACGGCACACCGTCGGGATGTTCCACATTCCCGTCGTCGGGCCGTTTCCCCGTACGCCCGTGCCGGACCAGACCGAGGTCCTCCATGGTCACGACACGGCCGAGACGCTCGGTGAACAGAGCCGCCAGCACCCTCGGCACCGGATCGCGCGGGATCTCTCCCATGTCGATCCAACGCCGTACCCGCGAGGTGTCGGTCGACAGCTGGGGGTGGCCCATGGCCGCCGCCTGCCGGTTGACCCGCCGCGCGAGCTCGCCCTTGGACCAGCCGGCCAGGCCGAACAGGTCCGAGAGACGGGAGTTGGGTTGTCCGTTCACGTCAAGCCCCCAGGTTCTCGGCTGACTTGAACATAGCCCGGTGCGCTGTGCCGGGCGACTATTCGCCAGGGTTCGCCAGGGTGCGCCAGATGGTGTGCCACTGCGCATCTGGTGTCAGGTAGGAACGCGCCACCCCGACCCGGTCACCGAGGGACACTCCCCAGGGTGCACCTGCGGAACCGGGCCGGGAGCGCGCTTGCTTGGACAGGCACTGCAGGCACACGAAGGGATCTGTCTCTCCCATGTACACAGCATCGTCCTCCGTGTCCGCCCCGCCCCGGTCGCTGCACCCTCGCCCGGGCGCCGGCGGCCCCTACCTCGACCCGGCGCGTCCGGCGGCCGGCCCCGTGCTCGGTGCGGGCAGGCCGCGGCGCGTTCCCGGGCTCGGCACCCAACCGCTCAGCGGGAGACTCGACTTGTCCGGCCCTCAGGGCGCCCAACTGCGTACGGCGATCGCGTCGGTGCACCGGATCTGTCCGGAGTTCGCTCCGGTGCAGGTGCTACGCCGCAACGGGCGCTCGGTGCTCCTGGTCGGAACGACCGGACGCAGCACGGCGGTCGCGAAGTGTTTACTGGACCACTCCCCAGCGTGGGCCGAGCGGATCCGGCACGAGATAGCGGCGTACCGCTCGTTCGTCCGGCACCGCCCGCCGGTGCGGGTGCCGCGGCTGATCGCGGCGGACCCGGACAACTGCACGCTCGTCATCGAGCGGATGCCGGGCCGGGTGGCGGCGCTGCACCGCCATCCGGCGGAGGCTCCGCCGCGGGCGGACATCAGGGCGGCGCTCGGGGCGATCTGCCGGCTCAATGCCTGGCGGCCGCCGGCCGGCACGTTCGACGCCCCGCTGGACTACGCGGCCCGGATCTCGCGCTATCACGAGCTGGGGCTGCTCACCGACCGGGACATGGGAGACCTGCAGAAGCTGCTGCACGGCATCGCGCACTCGGCGGGCCGCCAGGGCATGGGCCAGTTCTGCCACGGTGACGCCCTGCTGTCCAACATCCTCCTCTCGCCGGCCGGTCCAGTGCTGGTGGACTGGGAGCACGCGGGCTGGTACCTGCCGGGCTACGACCTGGCGACGCTGTGGGCGGTCCTCGGGGACGCGCCGGTGGCCCGGCGGCAGATCAGCCAGATCGCGCAGTCGGCGGGACCGGCCTCGCGTGACGCCTTCCTGGTGAACCTGATGCTGGTGCTGACCCGGGAGATCCGTACCTACGAGATGGCCGTGCAGCGTTCGATGCACGACTCGACCCCGGCGGCACCGGGCGTGGTGGCCCACCCGGGTGCTGCGCCGTCCGGCGAGGAACAACGGCTGCTGCTGAGGCGGCTGCACGACGACTGCCAGATGGCCCGACGGGCCGTGCGTGCGGCGGTCGGCACTCGCTGACGGGGACGACGGTCCGCGGTGCGCCCTGCAGCGGCGCACCGCGGACCTCGTGCGTCTCGGCCACATGTGCGTCCCCCCGCATGACTCACCCATTGGTGTAGTCCACTGACGCCCCGCAGGCCCGAAAGCCGCCGCCACGAAACTCCTCGGATCCCCTGTTGACAAGGGAATTCGCCTCTCTCTGGGCATGATTGACGGATCGTCGGCCAGCCGGTACCACTGACGCACGCCCGGCCCCGAACGGATCGTCACACCCCACCGTCCCAGGAGGCTGCATTGCGAGGATCCTCGACCGACCCCACCCGCGCTCCCGGGCACAGACGCGCGCGCGGAACCGCCGGCGCGCTCGCCACGGCCGCCCTGCTGCTGCCCCTGCTGGGCGCGGCCCCCGCCCAGAACGCCACCGGCTCCGCCGCCTCGACCCTCCAGCGGGCGTTCGCGTCGGCGTCCGCGCGGTACCACGTGCCGCAGACGGTGCTGCTGGCCGTCTCCTACCTCCAGTCCCGCTGGGACACGCACGACGGAGCGCCGAGCGTCACCGGCGGCTACGGCCCCATGCACCTCACGGACGCCCGCACCGCCCTCGCCGCGGCGGAGCACTTCGGCGAGGGCACCGAGGACGCCCGCGGCGACAGCGCCCGCCCGGCCCTGCACCCCACCGCGCGGATTCCGGCGGACTCCCAACTACCGCCCCGGCTAAGGACGTTGACGAAGGCCGCCGAGCTGACCGGGCTCGCGGCGAGCGATCTGCGGACCGACGAGGTCGCCAACGTGGCGGGCGGCGCCGCACTCCTGGCCGACGCCCAGCAGGGTCTCGGCGAGCCGTTGAGCGCGGACCCGGCCGAGTGGTACGGCGCGATCGCGCGCTTCTCCGGCGCCGACGACACGGCGACGGCAGCGGCGTATGCCAACGATGTCTACGACGTCATCCACACCGGCGAGCAGCGCGTCACGGACGCCGGGCAACAGGTCGTGCTGGCGGCACAGCCCGAACTCGCTCCCGACACCGCGCAGTTGGCGGAGACCGGGCTGCGGACGGTCGCCGCCGCCGGCACGGAATGCCCGAAGAAGGTGTCCTGCGAGTGGATCCCGGCGCCGTACTCCCAGTTCGGGAACGACGACTACGGCAACCACGACCTGGGCGACCGGCCCGCGTCGCAGAGCATCAAGTACATCGTCGTCCATGACACGGAAGGCCAGTGGGACGGTGTCCTGAACCTGGTCCAGGACCCCACCTATGTGTCGTGGAACTACACGATCCGCTCCACCGACGGTCTGATCGCCCAGCATGTGAAGGCCAAGGACGTGGCCTGGCACGCGGGCAACTGGTACATCAACGCCAAGTCGATCGGCATCGAGCACGAGGGCTTCCTCGCGGCGCCGGACGCCTGGTACACGGAGGCGATGTACCGCTCGTCGGCGCGGCTGGTGGCGTACCTGACGAAGAAGTACGGCATCCCGCTGGACCGGCAGCACATCCTCGGCCACGACAACGTGCCGGGGCCGACCACGTCCACGGTCCCCGGGATGCACACGGACCCGGGCCCGTACTGGGACTGGGCGCACTACTTCGCCCTGCTGGGCCACCCCGTCAAGCAGACCGCGAAGAAGGGCGGCGGCCTGGTGACGATCCGCCCCGACTACACCGCCAACCGGCCGGTGTACACGGGCTGTGTCACCGCGGGCCAGGCGTGCGCGGCGCACGGGTCGAGCGAGGTCCGGCTGTACTCCGGGCCCGGCGAGACCTACCCGCTGATCAAGGACATCGGCCTCGGGACGACCCCGACCACCGGGGTGAACGACCTGTCGTCACGGGTGTCCACCGGGCAGCAGTACGCGGTGGCGGACCGCTCCGGGGACTGGACCGCGATCTGGTACCTGGGTCAGGAGGCCTGGTTCAAGAACCCGAAGAAGTACCCCACCGCGGTCGCGGCGACGGGCTCGGTGGTGACGCCGAAGGCGGGCGTGGACAGCGTCCCGGTCTACGGTCGCGCCTACCCGGAGGCCTCGGCCTACCCCTCGGGAGTGCCCGCCCAGGCGGTGTCCCCGCTGCCGTACAAGCTGCTCGCGGGCCAGAAGTACGTGGTCGGTGACAAGGTGCCCGGCGAGTACTACTACGCGGTCACCTTCACCACCGACTCGCACAAGGTCGTCGTAGGAAAGGATCTCTACTACGAGATCCAGTACGGCCACCGGGTGGAGTTCGTCCGCGCCGCCGATGTGACGGTGGCGCGGTCGGGCCGGTAGCCGGGCCTCAGCCCTGCTGGAACAGTTCCGCCGGGAGCGGTTTGAGCAGGGCGTAGAGGTCGTCCGTGATGGGGCGGTCCCAGGCGGCGATGGTGACCAGGACGTTGTCGCTGCGGTCGAACTGGACGCAGGAGATGCGGCTCTCGGAGAGCTTGAGGCGGCGCACGATCAGCAGGTTGTCGCCCTGCATCACCGGCATGTCCTCGGTGCCTACGACGGTCACCTCCTCGTCGTTCTCCAGCGCGAGCAGCAGCTGCGCGACCTCGAAGGGGATCTCGTCCTCGGCGACGTCACGGGCCGGGGAGCCCTCCGGCAGATTCCCGATGACCATCGCGGGGCCACGGCCGCCGAACAGGTCGTACCGCAGGAACACGCCCTGGCAGGTGCCGTCGGGGGCGGGCAGCAGACCGGCACCGAGGTTCCCGGGCCAGTCGCCCGGGTCCATGGCCAGCACATCGAATTCGGGGCCGGCGGGGGTGGCGCTGCGGCGGCGGAGGAACGACATGGCGCAATGGTACGGGGTGCCGTCCGGCGGTGGAGCC